>CAYWPB010000142.1:0-9118 GCA_964458725.1 uncultured Nevskia sp.
CCCTGCGCCGGCGCGACGCCGTGCACCACCCGCTGCAGCGAGACGTCGCGGCCGAAGATGCCGCGCTCGTCGGGCAGGTCGGCCCAGGCCAGGTCGCAGGGCGCGTCCGGCGCGGTCTGGGTCGAGTCCACCACCACCGTCAGCTCGGCCTCGGTGTCGAGCAGGTCGCGCAGGATGTAGCGGCGGAACAGCAGGTCGCCGTAGCTGACCACGGTGTCCTCGCCGAAGCGGTCCAGGGCGCAGGCCAGCGAGGCCAGCTCGCCGCTGGCCTGGTAATCCGGATTCAGCACCACCCTCACGCCGGGCACGGCGATGGCCTCGGCCTTGTAGCCGGCGACCACGGTGATGTCCTGCACACCCTGCTTGCGGAAGGCCTTGACCATGCGCAGCAGCAGCGGCTCGCCGGCGACCGGCAGCATCACCTTGGGCCGGTCCTCAGTCAGCGCGTCGAGGTTGTCGCCGCGGCTGGCGGCCAGCACCACGGCGCGGGCGCCGTTCGGCGTGGCATAGATCTTCTCCGCTTCGGCGTACTCGTCGGCGCCCTGCAGGCGGAAGATCTCGTCGACGCTGGCGATGCGCTCCTCGATGCCGACCAGGGACTGCGTCTCGAACACTTCACGCGCGGCCGCCTGCATCGCCGGCACGGCGGAGCGGATCATGTGGTTGGCCCAGATCACCAGGTTGATGCCGGCGCGGCGGAACACCTCGGTCGGCGCGCTGTAGTACTTGGTCGGCACGATCACCAGCGGCGAGCGTCCGGCCCATTCCCGGGTGAACTCCAGGATCTCGTCCGGCTTGGAGCGCTTGGAGTGGATCAGGATGGCGTCGGCGCCGGCGCGGCGGTAGGCCTCGGCGCGGGTCAGGGCCTCGCGCATCCCCAGGCCCGCGATCAGCGCCTCGACGCGGGCGACGATGCTGAAGTCGGCATCCAGCTGCGTGTCCTTGCCGGCCTTGATCTTGCCGCAGAACTCGTCGATGTCGGCCAGCTGCTGCTGCTCGCCGTTGATGAAGCTGTTGGTCTTGGGGAACTGCTTGTCCTCGATGCACACGCCGGCGATGCCGCGCTGCTCCAGCTTGCGCACCAGGCGGCGCAGATTGTTGAAGTTGCCGTAGCCGGTGTCGCCGTCGAGCAGGATCGGCAGGCTGGAGGCGTCGCTCATGAACTCGAGCAGGTCGATCACCTGGGTCCAGCTCGCCTCGTTGTTGTCGCGCACGCCGAACTGCGAGGAGATCGCCAGGCCCGAAGCCCAGATGCCGGCGAAGCCGGCCTCCTCGACGATGCGCGCCGACAGGCCGTTGTGGGCCTCCATGATGAAGGAGGTTTCCTTGCCGGTCAGCATCCGGCGCAGGCGCGCGGCGCGGGACAGGGCGGGAGTGTATTCGGAGCGGTTCATATTCGGGCCTAGGCCTGTAGCAGCGGCAGGATTTCGTCGCGGGCGCGGACGAGGTCTGCGGGGAAATCGATCTCCAGCCAGGGCAGGCCGGTGACGTCGGCGATGTCGAAGCGCGCGGGGTCTTCCAGCAGCATGTCGCGCAGGGTTTCCTCGTGCGGCTGGTCGGCGCGGCCGGCGTCGATGTAGCCGGCGACTAGCTCGGCGAAGCGCCGCGCGCCGCCCTCGCTGAAGCGGAAGAAGCCGACCGACTCGCCCCAGGTGTCGTAGCGCAGGTCCGGCGCCAGGCGCTTGCGGAACTCCACCGCCACGCCATCCCTGAGGCAGATCTTCACCGGCTCGTCACCGGGCTGGAAGCCGCGGTCCAGCAGCATGCGGTCGGCGTGGGCGCCGGCGCACAGCGCGGCGAGCATGCGGCCGTCGTAGAGCACGTCCGCGTCCATCAGCAGCACGTCGCCGCCGGCCGTCAGCGCGTCGGCGACACAATGCGTGGTCAGCACGCTGCCCAGGTCGTAGCGCGGGTTCAGCACCAGCCGCGGCCGTGGCTGCCACCGCAGACGATCGAGCTCGGCCTCGATCCGCTCCGGTGCGTAGCCGACGGCGATCACCACCTCCTCGATGCCGGCCTGGCGCAGCAGGCGCAGATGGCGCTCGAGCAGGGTCTGGCCGCCGAACTGGATGAGACATTTTGGCGGCGGCGTCCCGGCGGGACTGGTCAGCCGCTTGCCCATGCCGGCGGCGAGGATGATGGCGCGCATCAGTGTCCTTGTTCGGTGGAGGAGGGCGCGGTGCGCAGGCGGCGGCGCAGCCAGCGGCCCTCCAGGACTTGCCAGTAAACCAGGGCGGGGATGCCCAGCAGCAGTTCGCGCGCGCGCTTCATCAGCGACAGCGCCAGCGCGGTCGGCGCATCCAGGCCGATCAGCGCGCCGAGCAGCACGTAGCCGCCTTCCTGCACACCGAGCGCACCGGGGATGGCGAAGGCGATGCCGCGGATCGCCTGGCCCAGGCTCTCCAGCATCAGTGCGTTGAGCGGCGACACCGGGTGGCCGAGCAGGAACAGCACCAGCCAGACCTCGCCGATGCCGGCGAGCCAGCCGGCGAGGTTGAGCAGGAAGCTGTTGAGGCCGACGCGCGGACGGGCGTAGGCCCCCTGCACCGCGGCGTCCAGCGCCTCGGCGCCGCCGCTGAAGTCCAGCCACTCGCGGCCGCTGGCGAAGCGGTTCAGCATCTTCGCCAGCCGTGCGAACAGGCCGCGTTTCTGCAGGCTGTAGAACCAGATCGCGTTGGCGCCGAACAGCCCGGTGCCGATCAGCAGCGGCCAGAGCAGCTTGCCGTCGCTGGCGTGTGCCGCCAGGGCCAGCATGCCGAGGATGCCGAAGGCCGCCTGCGACAGCATCTGCTGGGTGGTGCTCACCACCACGGCCGCGCCGGCGTCGGCACGGCCGGCGCCATAGCGCGCCAGCAGCCGCGCCATCACCATCGGCCCGCCCATCTGCGCCACCGGCAGCAGGCCGTTCACCGCCTCGCCGATCCAGCGGGCGCGGGCGACGCGGCGGTACGGCAGCGGCCGTTCCAGCACGACGCCCATGGCGGAGGAGTCGAGCAGCAGCGGCGCCAGGTGGAACGCGGCCACCGCCAGCACGCCCCAGCCGGCCAGTGCGAAGGTCTGCAGCACCTGGCCGGCGCCTTCGTAGGCGAGCAAAGCGGTGAAGGCGCCCGCACCGAGCGCCAGGGCGATCAGGACCGGAAGCTTCACGTCGGCCGGCGTTTGCGCCGGAACACCTGGCTGAAGCCGAAGTAGGCGATCGAATCCTTCATGTTCGAGATCAGTCGCCAGAACGGGTTCATGTCCTGACTGGTGACATATTCGAAGGTCAGCGCCACGCGGTCCTCGCCGGCCTGCAGCGGCGTGATGCGGTGCTGCAGCTTGTCGCCGTTGAAGAACACCAGAGCGCCCGGCTTCAGCGCGATCGAGCCGTCGACCGGCGCGCGGCCTTCCGCCTTGGTGTAGAGGCGGTATTCCAGTCTGCAGGACGAGTCGTCGATCACGCCGAGCAGCAGGGTGTAGCGCGCGCCCTTGTAATACGAGGTGTCGTAGTGCCAGCCGATGTGATCGCCGGCCTCGGTGTAGAAGTACAGCGCGTAGGCGTGCGGATCGTCCTCGGGCGAGGGCAGCAGTTCCCGCCCGCACAGCCGCGCCAGCCAGGCCTTGAATTCGGCGTTCCGGTACAGCTCCGCGATCGCGGGCGCCTGCCGGTCGATGACGTGGCGGCTGACACTGCCGCCTTTCTTGTGGCCGGGGATCAGATTGCGGTTGAGCGAGCCACGGGTGGCGGCGACGCCGTCCTGCAGCTGACGCAGCAGCGCTGGCGGCAGGAAATCTTCGAGATGCAGGAACTCGTCCTGCTCGACGAAGCGCCGGCGCAGCGCCGCCTGGTCCAGCACGGCGAGATGGCCGGACAGGTCCTGCGCCGGCTGGATCGGGTCCGCGCCCGCTGTCGCGGCCAGCTTGGAGGCCGCGGCGTTCAATGCTGACGGTACTGGGTGTGGATCACCTGCGGGCGACCGGAGCGCAGGAACTCGCCTGTCACCCACAGCGCATACAGCGGCGCGCCGACCGCGGCGGCCAGCAGGAACGGTTGCAGTACCCCGCTCAAGGTCACCAGCGGCATCAGGTACAGCACGTCCTCGGTCTCGAAGCCGCCGACCGAAGCCAGCTTGGTGCCGGTCTTGCCGAGGCGCTCTTCGATCACCATGCGCATCCAGAAGATGAAGCTTACGGCGCAGCCGGCGATCAGGCCGAGCAGCGTCGCCCAGGGACCGAGCCCGCCGTCGCGCAGGCCATAGCCGATGGCGGCGAACAGCGCGACGTGGATCAGGGCGTCGGAGGCCAGGTCATAGATGTGGCCGATGCGGCTGGTTTTGCCGCTGAGGCGGGCCAGCTCGCCATCGGTGTGATCGAGGAAGTTCGACAGCACGAACAGCAGGGCGGCGAGGTTGCTCCAGCCGTAGCCGCCGGGCAGGAAGGCGGCGATCGCCGCCAGCCCGACCAGCAAGCGCACCGTGGTGAGGTGGTTGGGCGTGACGCGGGTGTGCACCAGCGGCATGATCAGGCGCCGCGCCAGGCGTGCGTCCCAGGGACGCTCCGACGCGGGCTGGATGGTGGAGGTGGTTGTATTCATTGGACTCCCTTCGCAGGGCGGCATCTCAGGGAACCACGCCCTGCGGACCACGGATTGAGCTTCCAGTCGATGTGAGGCATCGCTTGGGACCTGTTTGCCGCCATGACCGTTCGGCGGCTGACGCGAATTCTTCGCGCATTAGTAATGCAATTGTAACCTTGGATTGAGCGCGGTTTGTGACAGCCGGGCCGGCGGACCCAGGGGCGCGGGCGTCAAGCGGAAACAGCTGCGCACAAGAGCGTCGCCCGTGGGCGCGGGCGATCGGGTTTCGCGAGGGAGGGGTGGCCGCGAGGCCGTCAGCGGCGGGTGTACGCCGGCACCACCACCCGCGCCGGCGCCGGCGTTGGCACCTTGTTGCCGTCGGCGTCGCAGCCGAACGCGGCATAGCGGTGGTGCATCAGCTCGTTGTCGAGCTGCGCCTGGCAGATGTGCCGGCGATAGTCGCGCTGGTCCGCTTGCAAGGGCTCGCCCTCGGCGCGGCGCTGGCGATCCTCGGCCTCGTTGCGGCTGCTTTCGGCCTGCAGGCGCTCGTGCTCGCGCTGCTGCATGTCGAGCAGGTTCTGGTAGTGGCGGACGGCAGAGTCGTCGCCGGCGGCGGGTGCGGCATAGCCGCCGCTTACCGTGCCGGCGTCCCGGGCGCCGGCGCCGCAGGGATGGTCCTGGTAGGCCAGCTGGCCGCCGGCCTGCTTGCACTTGTAGACCTCCTGTGCCGCCGCCGGCAGGCTGATCGCGCCTGCCGCCAGCGCCAGACACGCTGTTGCCCGGATCAGCTTATTCATGTTCGCCTCCTTGCCGGTGTACCCGGCTGGTGACTTCGACACGGATTTCCCGCAGTTTGTTCTTCACCGCCGCGGCATTGTCCGGCCCCATGCGCAGCAGGATCTTCTGACCGGCCGACAGCGACTCCAGTTCCGGGTCGGCGTACTGGTAAAGCAGATTGGGCTGCACCAGCCGCAGGTTCGCCGGCGCCGTCGGGGTCGCCAGCAGGTGATCGATCACCTGCACCAGGCGGTCATTGAAATAGCCGTTGGGGTAGCCCAGATCGGCATAGGCCTGCTGGAACAGCGGATAGAGGTGCGCGTACACGGCGACCAGCTTGCGGATGTCCACCGTGCCGGCCAGGCGCACGTACGGGGTGTAACGATCGTAGTTCGCCGGGCTGACGCTCAGCTCCGCGTCCGTCCCGGCGGTGGCGAAGTGTCCCGGTACCGGCTTGAACGCCGACAGACGCCCCGAGACTTTTTCCCGCGGCAGGTTGTCGACGGTGGCAACGATGCGCCGGATCAGGTTCTTCAGCTGGAACAGCTCGGCCAAGGTCGGCCGCTCGATCACGCCGGCCAGCGCGTCCTGCGCCGCGGCATCGCTGTCGTCCAGACCCGGCAGCGGCTTGGGCGGGGCGGCGGCCGGCGCGGTCTCCTCGATCGGATAGTGGGTCGGCGGAGCGGGCTGCGCCGGCTGGGGCGCGGCGGCCTGCCGCGGCGGGGCCGGCAGCGGCGCTTCGGGCTGGTAGAGGTACCAGGCGATACTGCCCGTGATGCCGAGTACCACGGCCAGCAGCAGCGGCCAGATCGGCTTGTTCATCCGCGCGGCACCTCGTGGATCAGGAGTTCGAATGAGTGTACCCCGCGGCCGGGCCTGTGTCCGCGTCGTGATATTCGCGTTCGATCCCCTCTCCCTTTGGGAGAGGGGCTGGGGTGAGGGGCGCAATATCAAGTCGAGGTGCTGCGCGGAGTGCGCCCCTCACCCGCGCCTCGCGGCGCGGCCTCTCCCAGAGGGAGAGGCGATGAGCCGCCGGAGGCGGCTCATGATGTACAAGCGCCCTTGAGACCTGCCCTCGCCGGGGACATTTATTCGGCCTTCTTCGGAAACTCGTAGCGCAGCAGGGTGCCGGCGCGCGGCTGCAGGTCGCGCCAATGGGGCAGCTCGAAGGCCAGCGTGGCGACGGCGCAGGTCGGCATTTCGCTGAAGGGGCAGGGCGCGAGCAGCTGCGCCAGCTCGCTGAATCCCGGGTTGTGGCCGAACAGCAGGACATGCATGTCGGCGTCGTCCTGTTCCTGCACGACGCCGAACAAGCTGCCGCGCGTCGCCTCGTAGATGCGCGGCTCGACCCGGATCGCGGTGTGAACCAGGCCGAGCGCCTCGGCAAAAGCATGGGCAGTGGTGATGGCGCGCAGCGCCGGACTCGACACCAGGCGCAGCGGCCGCTCCAGCTCCGCCGCCAGCCGCTTCGCCATGGCCGGCGCATCGCGGCGGCCGCGCGCGTTGAGCGGGCGTTCGAAGTCGCTGAGTTCGGCGTAGTCCCAGGAGGACTTGGCGTGGCGGACCAGCGTCAGGCGGCGGATCATGGCAGGTGGAAATCCGGTGCGGGCTGCGCGATGCGCAGGAGATGCAGCGGCGGCTTCGCCGCCGTCCGCCGTCCCTCGCCCGCGCAGCGGGAGCGGGTGGTGGGGTGAGGGACGATTCCCGCCTTAGATGTCTTGTTCATCTTTGGACGGGAACCGGGCGCTCTTCAGATACACGTCGAAGCGCAGCTGGGTCGAGCGCAGCGACATCGAGGGTTCGACGCCGTTCAGCCAGGGCGCCTTGGGCGGGCGCTTCACCACCACCCGCAGCCGCGCGCAGGCCAGCGCCGGCTCCAGCAACTGGTCGGCATCCTCATCGCCGCCGGTGAGATCGCGCAGGATCTGCATCTCCTTGCCGGGCAGCGAGGTCTTGCCGTCGTCGGGGTACATCGGGTCGAGGTAGATCACATCCCAGTGCCTGCCGCCGCCGAACACCACGCGCGCTTCCGAGGCGAGCACCTCGATGCGTTGTCCCACGGCCTGCGCCCGCGGATCGGCGAGGGCGCGGCGGTGTGCGTCGCGCAGCAGCTCGACGATGCTGGGATTGCGCTCGACCAGGGTCACGCTGGCGCCGAGCGCGGCGAGGGTGTAGCCGTCGCGGCCGAGGCCGGCGTTGGCGTCGAGCACGCTCAAGCCCGGATCCTTGTGCAGGCCGATGGCGCGCGCCAGCGGCTGGCGTTTGCCGCCGGCGATGCGGCGGCGCAGCTCGGCGCCGGTCCAGTCGGCGCTGATGGCGCCGTAGTTCTGGCGGTGCAGGGCGCGCAGTTCGAGGCGGTCTTCCCTTTCCTCCAACGCAAAGTGAACGTCCATGTTCAACTACCGGCCATCCATGGCCGGACTGCTGAAACAAGAAAACCCCGGGCCTCTCGGTCCGGGGCTTGGCTTGAAGCAGTGTCCGGGCTGGGCTTAGGCAAGCTTCGCCGGGTCGAACAGGCCGCCGATGCGCTGCGCCAGCATCAGGTCGCCGTCGAGCTGCAGCTTGCCGGTCATGAACGCGGTCATGCCGTTCAGCTCGCCCTTCATCAGCGCGACGAGATCGTCGTCTTCCATGGTGAGGGTGACGTCGGGGCTGCTGGCGGTGCCTTCGGAGACGGTGGCGGCGCCGCCCTTGATGGTGACGTAGTGCGGCTTGGAGGTGTTGAACTGGATGGTGGCGTCGGTGCCGGCGGCGGCATCGGCGTTGAGTGCGGCGGGCAACTTGTTCAGCAGGTCGGCTACGCTCATCGTTATTCTCCAGAAAGGGATTTGCATCCTACCGCCCGACCCGGGAGGTGGCAATGATTCCAGCGCCAGCCAGTAATGGCGCTTACATCCCCGGCGCGGAGCCGCCGCGGAGCGCTTCGCGCAGCTGCTCGGCGGCACCCGGCGCGAGCAGCACCGGGTTCACCGAGCTGCGGTAGAGCCGGCCCGCCGCATGCAGCGCTGCCGCGGTCGCGGCGTGACGCTGGTGGTCGAGCACGACGAAGTCGCGCTCCTCCACCAGCTGCGGCAGCAGGCGCTTGAAGGCGCGGAACGAGGCGCCCTTGTCCAGGCCCAGTTCCCGGTCCAGCTCGCGCAGGCTGAGCCAGCCGGGGTAATCGTCGCTACCCGTCGCGGCGCTCATCGCCGGCCAGCAGGAAATGGGCTCGCGCCAGGGCCACCGGTCTGGCCGGATCGGACTGCCAGCAGCGGATCTGCACCTGCGCCACGCGCCGGCCCAGGCGCTCCACCGCGCAGGCGGCATAGGAATCCTCGGCGTGGGCCGAGCGCAGGTAGTCGATGGAGAAGTCGATGCTCTTCGGCACGCGCTGCTCGTCCAGCATCAGCAGCAGGTGCATCAGCGCCGCGCTTTCCATGAAGCTGGCGACGACCCCGCCGTGCAGCGCCGGCAGCGCGGTGTTGCCGATCAGCGAGGGCTTGTACGGCAGCCGCAGCACCGGCGCGGCGGGATCGGCCAGGTCGATACGCAGGCCGATGTAGGCCGCGTACGGCACCAGGCCGAGCAGGGCGGCGCAGTCCTTCTGCTCGCGCGCGAGGCGGCGCGCCGCTTCCATCGCCGTGCTCATCGCAGCCCGCTCCGCTGCGCCGGGTCGCCCGGCTTGCCGGTGCGCATGAAGGCGGCGAGGCTGGTCGCCACCGGCTCGTCCGCGCTGTCCTGCCAGACGCTGGCGCGCAGGAAGGCGATCTGGTCGGTGAGCCGGTAGCACTCGGCGCGGCACACCAG
>CAYWPB010000143.1:0-9052 GCA_964458725.1 uncultured Nevskia sp.
GGATGAAGGTGCTGAGCCTGGGGGTGCAGGCCGCCCGCGCCATGCGAAGCGGCCTGTATGACGTCGACCTCAAGCAGTTCGGCAACGTGGTCAAGTTGATCGAAGTCAACGACAATCCGAATATCGACTACGGCGTCGAGGACCTGGTGCTGCGCGAGCAGATCTACCGCAAGATCATGGACTACTTCGTGCGCAAGCTGGACGTGCAGACGCGGGCGAAGGAGCCGGAAGGGCGCGCGTAGCCTGTCATTCTGAGCGCAGCGAAGAATCTGGCTCCGAGGCCAGATTCTTCGCTACGCTCAGAATGACAATCTCGCCACTCAACAGTTCAGCGTTACCCCGAGCCGGCGTGAGTGAGCCTTGCCCCAGCTCGACAAGCCGCTGACGACCGGCCGCAGCGCCTGGCCCAGCGCGGTCAGCTCGTACTCCACCCGCTGCGCCTTGCCCTCGCGCACCACCCGCAGCACCACGCCGTCGCGCTGCAGCTGGCGCAGCTGTTCGCTCAGCACCTTGTGGGCGATGTCGGGCATCGCCGCCTGCAGGCTGCTGAAGCGGCGGCGGCCTTTGCCCATCTGCCACAGGATCATCGGCTTCCACTTGCCGCCGATCAGGTCCAGGGCGATGTTGGCCGGGCAGATATATTCCTTTTGCAGCGGCATGAGCACTCCTTCGCGGTTACCGGCTGGTGCGTATCGCACAGCGCCGGGCCTGCGTTATATCTGATGTGTCGTCCAGACTATGCCGGAGCAGCATGATCGTCGAGGGTTCGCGAGCAGGAGGACAGCGATGAGCCAGGAGGCAGTGCCCAGCCTGTACCAGTGGGCCGGCGGTTTACCGGCGTTCGAGCGCCTGACCACGGTGTTCTATGGCCGCGTGCCGCAGGACCCGCTGCTGGCGCCGGTGTTCGCCGGCATGGACCCGGACCACGCGCGGCACGTGGCGCATTTCATCGCCGAAGTGTTCGGCGGGCCGAAGCTTTACAGCAAGCAGCGCGGCGGCCATCCGGCAATGGTGCGCAAGCACCTCGGCCGCAGCCTGACCGAGACGCAGCGCAAGCGCTGGATCGCGCTGCTGCTGGAGTGCGCCGACGAAGCGGGCCTGCCTTCGGACCCCGAGTTCCGCTCGGCCTTCGTCGGCTACATCGAGTGGGGCACGCGCCTGGCGCTGCTCAACTCCGTCCCCGGTGCGGCGGAGCCGGGCCCGGCTCCGATGCCGGCCTGGGACTGGGGTCCGGTGAAGGGGCCCTACATCCCCTGAAGCGACACTACTGCGGCGCCTGCACCAGGTTCTTCGAGCGCCA
This sequence comes from uncultured Nevskia sp., assembly GCA_964458725.1. GTDB lineage: Bacteria > Pseudomonadota > Gammaproteobacteria > Nevskiales > Nevskiaceae > Nevskia. The sequence goes on from CAYWPB010000143.1 coordinate 1,301, forward strand.
GAAGGTCCAGCTCAAGCCGACCAGCCCGGTGTAGCCGAAGCGCGTCTTGTACAGCGAGCTGTCCTCGTTCTCGGCGCCGGCGTAGTTGTCGACGCGGGTGAACAGGAACAGGCGGAAGTCGCGGCCCAGCGCGTGGCTGGCGCCCAGTTCCAGCCGGCTGCCGAGGTAGCCGCCGCGGGCGTCGTAGGCGGGCCGATCCGGCAGGGCGTACTGCGGGTCCACCTGGTAGAAGTAGCGCTGCAGGCGCCCGCTGGCCCATTCCGGGCCGACGCCGGCGTAGCCGCTCCAGCCGCTGTCGAACAGGTTGCGCGTGTGCAGGCCGACCAGGGGCTCGAAGGTCAGGCCGCGGTAGGCCGAGTGCAGGCCGTTGAGGCTGAATACCGTGCGCAGCGGCAGGTCGACGCGCAGGCTGTCGTCCGGAGAGAAACGCAGCGCGGTGATACGCAGGTTCGGGCCCAGCTCGAACAGGTAGTCGAGCTTGGGCATGCCGGCGCGCGGACCGGAAGAATCCTGGTGCGAGCCGAACGAAGCGCTGCCGCTGACCGTCAGCTCGACGTTGGGCTGGAGCTGCGTGCGCACCCGCGGGCCGTTCTCGTCGGAGCGGAAGAAGCCGCCGCGGTAGATGAAATAGGGGAAGGCCACCGGGCGCGGCCGGTAGCGGTCCGAGGCCGGGTAGTCCGGCTCCGTGCCCACTGCGCCGGCGATGCCCAGCTCCCACTTCGGCTTCAGCTTGCGGTCGCCGCTGTCGGTGGCGATGGTATCGTCGGCGCCGGCCGGCGCCGCCAGCAAGGCGATCAGCAACAGGGTGCCGCAGGCTCGGATCGGGAGTCTCACGATGGTCGCGGTGTTGGCGGTGGGTAGTCCCATTGTGCCCGTTCGCGGGCCGCCGCGGGGACTGGCATCATCGGCTCATGAGCCATGAAGAAGGGCGGGTACGCCCCGCACGCCACCAGGACGACGCGGCCATCCTCACCCTGGAGGAGCTGTTCCCGAGCGACCGCATGTCGCTGCGCTCGGTGCGGCACTTCCTGCGCTCGCCTTCGGCCCGTACCTGGGTCGCCGAGCTGGAAGGGGCGGTGGTCGGCAACCTGATCCTGCTGACCCGCAAGAACAGTGGCACCGCCCGCGTCTACTCGGTGGTAGTGGCGCCGCCGGCGCGCGGCCGCCGCTTCGCCGAGCGCATGGTGCGCGCCGCCGAGGCCGAGGCGCGGCAACTCGGCCTGCAGCGCATCAAGCTGGAGGTGCGGGTCGACAACGCCGCGGCGCGGGCGCTCTACGCCAAGCTGGGCTACGTCGTGGACCAGCCGCTGCCCGCCTACTACGAGGACGGCGCCGACGGCCTGCGCCTGTGCCACGTGCTGGCGCGAGACGGCTGAGCCATGCCGCTGCGCCGGGTGGTGGTCACGGTGGCGCTGCTCAACTTGGCGTACTTCGGGGTGGAGTTCGGCGTCGCCCTGGCGATCGGCTCGGTGTCCCTGTTCGCCGACAGTGTCGACTTCCTCGAGGACGCCTCGATCAACCTGCTGATCGCCGTGGCGCTGGGCTGGAACGCGGCGCGGCGCGCCCGCCTCGGCATGGTCCTGGCGGGCATCCTGCTGGTACCGGGGCTGGCGACTCTGTGGACCGCCGGGCACAAGCTGTGGCAGCCGCTGCCGCCGGCGGCACTGGCCCTGTCGCTGACCGGCGGCGGCGCGCTGTTGGTCAATCTCTGCTGCGCCTTGCTGCTGGCGCGCCACCGCAGTGGTGGGGGCAGCCTGACGCGGGCCGCCTTCCTGTCGGCGCGCAACGACACCCTCGCTAATCTCGCCATCATCGCCGCCGGGCTGCTCACCGCGCGCCTGCCTTCCGCCTGGCCAGACCTGCTGGTCGGCCTGGGCATCGCTGCGCTCAACGCGGACGCGGCCCGCGAGGTGTGGAGCGCGGCACGCGCCGAGCAGCGCGTGGCTGATGCCTGAATCCCGCTGCGGCCCGCTTTACACCGGAGGCACTGACGCCGACCCCGCGCAGGCGTAAGATGCGCGCGCCTTGAACCCGCTGCAGCGCGTCTCCACATTGCACGCAGCCTCCCCCGGCGGCGGGAGGGCACTCGAGGGATCGGTCGTGACAACGTTCATCCGCAATCTCCCCGAACATGGGGCCCTGCTGGTCTTCCTGGCGGTTCTACTCGAGCAGGCCGGTGTGCCGCTGCCTTCCTTCACCGTGCTGGTCGCCGCTGGCGCGCTCGTCGCCAGTGGCCAGGTCTCGGCCCCAGCGGTGCTGGCCGCGGCGGTGGCGGCGGCCCTGGTCGCCAACCTCGGCTGGTACCTGGCCGGCCTGCGCTTCGGCCAGAAGGTGCTGCGTATGCTGTGCAAGGTATCCCTGTCGCCGGACACCTGCGTGCGTATGACCCAGTCGATCTTCGTGCGCTGGGGCCTAGCCTCGCTGCTGTTCTCCAAGTTCATCCCCGGCATCTCGCTGGTGGCGCCGCCCATCGCCGGCGCCATCCGCATGCCGGCGCTGCGCTTCCTCGCCGCCTCGTCGTTCGGCACCCTGCTCTGGGCCAGCGTCTACCTCGCCCTCGGCTACGTTTTCCGCGACCAGATCGACCGGGTCTTCGACTACGGCCGCGAGCACCTGCAGGTGGTGCTGCACGTCACCGTTGCGCTGCTGCTGGCGTATATCGCCTACCGCGCGGTGCAGCGTCGGCTGATCGCGCGCGGCAGCGGCGTGCCGCGCATCGGTGTGGTGGAATTGCGCCAGCTGCTGGAGCGGCAGCTGCAACCGCTGGTACTGGATCTGCGCTCCGAGCTGCTGCGCGAGGACCAGGCCGGGGTGCCGGGCAGCGTGCCGGTGGAATTGGCCGTGCTCGAGGCCGGCGGCGAGGTCAGCGCCTACGATTTTCCCTACGACCGGGACATCGTCACCTACTGCGCCTGCCCCAATGACATCTCCGCGGTCCGTGCCGCGCGTGCCCTGCGCCGGCGCGGCTACGCCCGCGCCGTGGTGCTGCGCGGCGGGGCGGAGGCCTGGAACGGGGCGATCGAGCTGCCGGTCGAGCCGCTGCCTGTAAGATAGGCGCATGAGCGAGACGGAAGCCGTGATGCGGGAAGAGGTCCGCCAGAGCTGGCTCGGCCGGCTGGACAGCCTCGGCATCCTGCTGTCCGGCTTGTGCATCGTGCACTGCCTGGCCCTGCCGCTGCTGCTGGCGCTGCTGCCGTTCCTCGGCGACAGCCTGCTCGGCGGCCACAGCTTCCACGAAGTCCTGCTGCTGGCGGTGCTGCCGGTGAGCCTGGTGGCGCTGGGCTTCGGCTGGCGCCGCCACGGCGACGCGCGGGTGCTGTGGCTGGGCGGCACCGGCCTGGCCCTGCTGGCCTTCGCCACCTACGGCTACCGCCTGATCGGCCTGTCGGAGGACTGGGAGCGTGCCATCTCCATCGTCGGCGGCCTGATCCACGCTGCCGGCCATGTGCTCAACTTCCGCCGCACCCGCGCCCTGCATGATCACAGCGCGCACGCGGGGCACGCGCACTAGAAGCCGGCTCCCGGCTTCAATGATCCGGCAGGGTGATATTCAACTCCAGCACTTCCAGCCCGTCCTCGCGCTGCACCGAGAACTGCACCGCGTCGTCCGAAACCTGGATGTACTTGCGCACCACGCCGAGCAGTTCCTCGCGCAGCCTCGGCAGGTAGGCCGGGCCGTTGGCCTGGCCCGAGCGCTGGTACGCCACCGCCAGCATCAGCCGGTCCTTGGCGACCTTGGCGGTGTTGTTCTTTTCGCCGCGGAAAAACTTGAGCCAGTCCATTACTGCGCTCCGAACAACTTGCTGAAGATGCTTTTCTTCTGCTCGGTGATGAAACGGTGCGGCAGCTCCTCGCCGAGGAAGCGCGCCACCAGGTCGACGTAGGCCAGGCCGGCGTCGCTGCCTTCCTCGCGGATCACCGGCACGCCGCTGTTGGAGCAAGTCAGCACCGCCGGCGACTCCGGCACTACCCCGAGCAGGGGGATCGCCAGGATCTCCTTGACGTCCTCTACCGACAGCATCTCGCCCTTGGCCACGCGTGCCGGGTTGTAGCGGGTCAGCACCAGGTGTTCCTTGACCTTGCTGTCGCCCTTCTCGGCGCGGCGCGCCTTGCTCGAGAGGATGCCCAGCACGCGGTCGGAATCGCGTACCGAGGATACTTCCGGGTTGGTCACCACCAGGGCCTCGTCGGCGAAGTACATCGCCAGGAAGGCGCCGCGCTCGATGCCGGCGGGCGAATCGCAGACGATGAACTCGAACTCCTGCGCCAGCTCGTTCAGCACCCGTTCCACTCCCTCCTGGGTCAGGGCGTCCTTGTCGCGGGTCTGGCTGGCCGCCAGGATGTGCAGCTTGTCCAGGTGCTTGTCCTTGATCAGCGCCTGCTTCAGCGTCGCCTCGCCGTTGATGACGTTGACGAAGTCGAACACCACGCGCCGCTCCACCCCCATGATCAGGTCGAGGTTGCGCAGGCCGACGTCGAAGTCGATGACGGCGGTCTTGTGGCCGCGCATGGCGAGGCCGGTGGCGAACGAGGCGCTGGTGGTGGTCTTGCCCACGCCGCCCTTGCCGGAGGTGACAACGATGATTTTTGCCAAGATGGTCTTCCTTAAGATGCGCGCCGCCGGTGATCGACCGCGACGCGGATGCCGCTAACACAATCATTGTTGTCATCCTTCCCCCGGACCCGATCCGGGGGAAGGATCTCCCACCACAATGGGGAGGCCAGATGCTTCGTTTCACTCAGCATGACAACGCTAAACCTTGTGCGGCTCGATCCGGAGCCGCCCGTGTTCGAGATAGGCCGTTGCGGCGACGCCGCGCGGGCCCTCCTTGATCTGGTCCGCCACGGCGTAGATGCCGGCGATCGCCACCAGTTCCGCCTCCATCTTGCGGCAGAAGATCCGCGCGCTTTCGTCGCCGCGGGCGCCGGCGATGGCGCGGCCGGCGAGCTTGCCGTAGACGTGGACGCAGCCGTCGGCGATGACCTCGGCGCCGGGGCTGACGGTGTTCAGCACCACCAGATCGCCGTGCTCGGCGTAGATCTGCTGGCCGGAGCGGACCGGCTCGGCGACGATGCGGGCCGAGCGGCGCAGCGGCGGGGGCGGCGCGGGGGCGGGCTGCGGCGGGGCGGTTTTGACCGGTTCCGGCGATGGCGAGCCCTTGCCGGAATCCTTGGAAACCACCGCCAGGCCGAGGCTGCGGGCGGCGTCGGCGAGTGGGCCTTCGGATACGGCCAGCGGCTGCATGCCGACGCCGCGCATGGCTTCGAGCATGGCCGGCAGGTCGGTGTCGAACTCACTGTCGATCACCACTGCCATGCCCTTCACTGCCTGCGGCATCTGCTTGGCGAACTGCTCCAGATGGCTGCGGATGGCGGCAGCGTCGGCGTCGAGCACCCGCACGCGCGTGATCGAAAGCATGCGGCCCTTGATTTCCAGGGCGGTGCGGGAACGGGTCATCAGTGCGTTTGGTCTTGGCTCGTTGGGTCCTGCGCCGCCTTGGGCCTGGGCGTGGCTTGGGTTTTGCTTGGCGTTCCTGCTAGGTTAGAGAGCAAATCCCGCAAGATCAATGCGCAGCGGTGGTTTGCGTCGGCCGGAACCGGATAAACATCAAGGAAAGCAGACCCATCCCATGGCTTTCGAGTGGAGCCAGTATCGCTGTCAGGACGCGTACGACGAGCTGTTTGCGCAACCCGGTGAACCGCGTCCGGCGGCGCAGCGCCTGCTCAGCTACCTGCAAAGCATTTCGCCCAAGGACCTCGCCGACCGGCGCTTGGCCGCCGACCTGGCGATCAAGGTGATGGGCATCTCCTTCACCGTCTACTCCGAAGGCAAGACGCTCGACCGGGCCTGGCCCTTCGACATGATCCCGCGGGTCATCGCCCGCAAGGAATGGGAACGCACCGAGCGCGGCCTGAAGCAGCGCGTCAACGCCCTCAACCAGTTCATCCAGGACATCTACGGCGAGCAGAAGATCGTCAAGGACAAGGTGATCCCGGCCGAGGTGCTGGTCGACTCGGTGAATTTCCGCCCGCAGTGCGTCGGCGTGCAACCGAAGTACGGCGTCTGGGCCCACGTCTGCGGCAGCGACCTGGTGCGCGACCGCGACGGCACCCTGTACGTGCTGGAGGACAACCTGAGGGTGCCTTCGGGAGTGTCCTACATGCTCGAGAACCGCATGGTGATCAAGCGCGTCTGGCCGGAGTTGTTCGAGACCAGCAACATCCTGCCGGTCGACGACTACCCGGCGCAGCTCTACGACACCCTGGCCGCGCTGAGCCCGCGCTCCGGCGACCAGCCCAACATGGTCCTTCTGACTCCGGGCATCTACAACTCGGCCTATTTCGAGCACGCCTACCTGGCGCAGCAGATGGGCATCGAGCTGGTCGAGGGTAGCGACCTGTTCGTCGGCGAGGACGATTGCGTCTACACCCGCACCATCTACGGCCCCAAGCGGGTCGACGTCATCTACCGCCGCATCGACGACCTGTTCATCGATCCGGAAGCCTTCCGCCCCGACTCGGTGCTGGGGGTCAAGGGCCTCATGCGCGCCTGGATCAAGGGCAAGGTCGGCCTGGCCAACGCCCCCGGCGCCGGCGTCGCCGACGACAAGGTGATCTACGCCTACGTGCCGGCGATGATCAAGTATTACCTCGACGAGGATCCGATCCTGCCCAACGTGCCCAGCTACCTGTGCATGGATGCCAAGCAGCGCCGGCACGTGCTGGCCAACCTCGACAAGCTGGTGGTCAAGCCGGCCAACGAGTCCGGCGGCTACGGCATGCTGATCGGTCCGCGCGCCGGCAAGGAGGAGCGCGAGAAGTTCCGCGAGTTGATCGAGCAGAACCCGCGCAATTACATGGCGCAGCCGACCCTGAGCCTGTCCACCGCGCCGACCATCACCGACGAAGGGGTGGAGCCGCGCCACCTCGACCTGCGGCCATTCATCCTGTCGCGCGGCGAGAGCACCTACGTCACCACCGGCGGCCTGACCCGCGTCGCCCTGGTGAAGGGCTCGCTGGTGGTCAACAGCTCGCAGGGCGGCGGCAGCAAGGACACCTGGATCGTCGACCTCGACGAGGACGGCATAACGCAGAGCCAGGCGCAGGGGAGGGCGAACTGATGTTGTCGCGCGTCGCCGACAACCTGTACTGGATCGGGCGCTACCTGCAGCGTGCCGAGAACACCGCGCGCCTGATCAACGTCAACGCCAACCTGCTGATGGACCTGCCGCGGCGCATGACCCTGGGCTGGGGGCCGCTGATCGAGATCGTCGGCGCCGACGCCACCTTCCGCAGCCACTACGAGGAGGCCACCGAGGAAAACGTCGTCCGCTTCCTCATCGCCGACCCCCGCAATCCCGGCTCGATCCAGTCTTCCCTGTACCACGCCCGCGAGATCCTGCGCACGGTGCGCGACACCATGCCCAGCGATACCTGGGAGCGGCTCAACGACATGTACTACTACGTGCAGGAGCGCGGCGCGCTGAGCGTGTCGCGGGTGCCGCGCCAGGCCCTGCTCAGCGAGATCGTCGACGGCACCCTGCTGATCTTCAGCGTGCTGGCCAGCAGCATGGGGCGTGACGTCGGCTTCCAGTTCCTGCGCATCGGCACCAACCTCGAGCAGGCCGACATGACCACGCGCATCCTCGACGTGCGCTCCACCCGCCTCGGCCGCGAGCCGTCCGGGCCGGACCTGACGCCGTTCGAGAACATCGTCTGGATGAGCGTGCTGCGCTCGCTCACCGCCTACCA
>CAYWPB010000144.1:0-9016 GCA_964458725.1 uncultured Nevskia sp.
CTGATCTTCGACGAAGTGAAGACCGGCGCCAAACTCGGCCGCGGAGGCGCAGCAGAATACTTCAAGGTGAAGCCCGACATGGTGTGCCTGGCGAAATCGATCGGCGGAGGCTTCCCAGTCGCCGCCTTCGGCGCCAGCCGCGAGGTGATGGACGGTATGTCCCCAGGCCAGGTCTTACACGCCGGAACGTACTACACAAATCCGCCGGTTATGGAGTCCTGCCTTGCCACCTCGGCCGACAGTCCCACCCACAGGCGGGCGGCGTGCTGCGGCGCCGGCCAGCCGGCAGCGGTGAATTCCTCCGCCGCCAGTACGGCAAAACGCGCGTTCTGCGCCGACACTGCCTGCTGGATCGCCGGCTCGGCGCGGGCGCCCAGCAGCATCGCCTTGATCGCGCGCTGCTCGCAGCAGCCGTCCAGGTACGCCGTGGTACCGCGCAGCAGCCGCTGCATCCCCGGGGCCAGGCTGGAGATGGCCTGGTCGATGCGCGCCGCCAGCTGGTCATGGAAGCGTCGGTGCAGCGCTACCAGGAATTCCTCGCGGGTGGCGAAATGCACGTAAAAGGTGCCCTTGCCGACGCCGGCGGCGTCGACGATCTCGTCCACCCGCAGCGCCGACAGTGCGCCCAGGTGCGCCAGGCGCAGGCCGGCGTCGAGCAGGCGCTCGCGGGTGGCGCTGCCGTCACGCGGCATGGTGCAGCTCCGTGCCGGCCCGGGCGTCGTCCCAGAACGGGCCGACCGCGGCCAGGAACTGCTCCGGCACTTCGGCGAACGGCGCGTGGCCGCTGTCCAGCACCACCTGCCACGCGCCCGGAATGACGCGGGCGGCGTTGCGGCCGTCCTTGTGCGCCGGGATGACCGGATCATGGCGGCCGCTCACCACCAGGACGGGCAGGCGCAGCGCCGCGGCGGCCTGGCGCAGATCGTGTTGCGGCTCAAGGAAGCTGCTCCAGACTGCGGCGTTGACCTGCAAGGCCGCGGCGCTGGCCTGCTCGTTGCCGGCCCGTTCGATCATCGCCTGCGTCCAGGAATTGCGGGCACGCAGGTAAAAGCGGGTGAAGCGGTCGCCGAGCAGGCGCTTGAACCAGACCTGCCCCTGCAGCCGGCAGAAGCCGCGGCTTACGGCGTTGTGGTCGGTGAAGCCGCCGGGCGAAACCAGCACCAGGCTGCGCACCCGCTGCGGCTTGCGCAGGGCGTAGCGCACGGCCACGTTGGCGCCGACCGAGTTGCCGAGCAGATGCGCTTCCGATATCTCCAGCGCGTCCATCAGCGCATCGAAGCGCTCCAGAAACAGGCTGGCGCCGGCCGACTCCGGCGGCTGCGGCGCCGGGCTGGCGCCATAGCCGGGCCAGTCCAGGCGGAGCACCCGGAAGCGCTGGGCTAGCCGCGGCGTCACGGCGTCGAAGTCGCGGCTCTCGCCCGGATTGGCGGACAACAGCAACAGCGCTGGTCCCTGGCCCTCGATGCGGCAGGACAGCTGCAGCGGCGCGACGAACTGCTGGTTCATGGCGTACTCCATAAATGACCGACCAGTCAGTCATAAACTAAGCCGCAATCGCACAAAACGCAAGCGCTGCGCCGGCCCGCGGTGTTTCCGCCGCAGCGCGGGTGGCGGTGACGGCGGCACACGTTCACAATGAAGCGCGCATGCACAGGAGGTGAATGCGATGAAGCAGCTCAGCGGGCTGGACTCGATGTTCCTCAATCTCGAGACCGCCAGCGTCCCGATGCATTTCGGCGGCCTGATCCTGCTCGACCTGGCCCACGCGCCGCCCGGCTTCGGCTTCGACGCGGTGCGCCAGCGCATCGCCGCACGGCTGCATCTGCTGCCCGGCCTGCGGCGCCGGCTGGTCGGCATGCCGCTCAATCTGGTGCCGCCGTTCTGGATCGAGGATCCGGACTTCCGGATCGACCGCCACGTGCAACGCCTGGAGCTGCCTGCGCCGGGGCGCGACGCCCAGCTCGCCGCCCTGGTGGCCGACCTCGCCGGCAAGCCGCTGCCGCGCGAGCGCCCGCTATGGGCCTTTTACTATGTCGAAGGCGTGTCGCGCCGCCGCGCCGCCTGCATTTCCATCATTCATCACGCCTGCATCGATGGCGTCTCCGGCGCCGAGCTGCTGGGCCGGCTGCTCGATCTGGCGCCAGAGCCGGCCGCGATCCCGCCACCTGCCGCCGACTGGGATCCGGATGAGCTGCCGCTGGTGATCGACCGGCTGCTGTTCACCGCGCGCCAGGCCTGGAGCCGGCAGCGCCAGTTCGTCGGCTTGCTGCGCAGCAGCGCGCCGGTGGCCTGGCATCTCGGCAAGGTGCTGCTCGGCAGGGGCGGCGAGCCCTCCAACGACGCCGCCGCGGCCGAACCCGGTGCGCTGGCGACGGAGGGCGCGGCGGCCAACCCGCTGGAGGCGATCAAGTCGTTCAAGGCGGCGCCGCGCACCCGCTTCAATGTCGCCATCGACTCCAGCCGCAGTTACGCCTTCCGCTCCCTGCAGCTGGCGCGCATCAAGGCGCTGAAGAACGCCCAGGGCATCACCGTCAACGACGCGGTGCTGGCCCTTTGCGCCGGCGCCTTGCGCCAGTACCTGCTGGAGAAGGACGAGCTGCCGCAGCGCCCGCTGGTGGCGGCCGTGCCGATCTCGGTGCGCGGCCGCGCCGAGCGCCAGGCCGGCGGCAACCGCGTGGCCCTGCTCACCGCCGAATTGCCGACCCAGTATGCCGATCCGCTGCAGCGTGTGGCCGCGGTCAGCCGCAGCACCGCCAAGCTCAAGCGCGTGCACCGCGCGGTGCCGGCGCGGCTGCTGATGGACTGGGTCGAGCTGCCGGCCCCGGCACTGATGGGCCGCGCCGCGCGCCTGTATCAGAACTTCATCGACAGCGACCGGCTCAAGCCGCCGGTCAACGTGCTGATCTCCAACATTCCGGGACCGCCGGTGCCGCTATACCTGGCCGGTGCTCCGGTGCTCGGCAACTATCCGATCAGCATTCCCTACCATGGCCTGGCGCTGAACATCACGGTGCTCAGCTTCCACGACCAGCTCGACATCGGCCTCACCGCCTGCCGCGACGCGGTGCCGGACCTGCCGCACCTGATGGACCTGCTGGTGGCGGCGCTGGACGAGCTGGAGCAGGCCGCCGGCATTGCGCCGCCCCGCAAAAAGGGGGCGCGCCGCGCCGCGGACCGGAGCGGACTTGCCAAACCCGCGAAATCCGCGCAAAAACATGCACAATAGGCAGAGCAGCTGGATAGCGACGCGGAATTCACGACGAATTCACTCGAAAAGGGATTGAGTCCGGAAATGGACGGTACCGACACGCTGATCAATGCCTTGTATTGCAGCGCCACGGAGGGCGACTGGCAGTCGTTCCGCGGCCGCGCCCTCGGCCTGCTGTGCGAGCGTCTCGGCGCCAGCGCCGCGGCCTGGTGGTCGCGCGGCGACCGCGACCACGACGGTGTGCTGACCCAGCACCCGCAGCCCTTCGTCACGCCCGCCTCGCTGGCCAAGCTGGCCCTGCCGCGTGGCCAGGAATCGGCGCTGCTGGAGGTTTCGGCCAACACCCAGGCTTTTGTCTATCACGCCGCCGGCACCGAGCTGCTCCATACCCTGGTGCTGAACTATCCGCTGCGGGCCCGCCATACCGAGCCGCGCGACCTCGAGCGCATCGGCGCCCATCTCTGCGCCGCCGGCGCCCTGTCGATGCTGCAGTTCGTGCGCCGCGACGACTGGCTCCACGCGATGGGCCGCGCCAACCGCGGCTCCGCCGCCCTGGTCGACGCCGGCGGCGCCGTCTACGCCGTCAGCGGCCGCTTCGGCGGCCTGCTGGAGGAAACCGGCCACTCCGCCGCCGCCGCGCGCCTGCCCTTCGCCATGCCGGAGAGTGTGCTTGGCGAGGAGGGCGGGGAAGTCATGGACGGCGGCTTGCACCTGCGCGTGGCGCGCTGCGGCAGCCTCTATCTGGTGCATGCGCGCAAGCCGCTGCCGCTGGACGCGCTGTCGCCGCGCGAGCAGGAGATCGCCCGCGCCCTCAGCAATGGCAAGACCCTCAAATCCATTGCCCGCCAGTACGGCATCGCCGTGTCGACGGTGGCGAACCACACCACGCGCATCTACCGCAAGCTCGCGATCTACCGGCGCGAGGACCTGATCGAGCTGCTGCACATGAAGCCGAGTACGGTGCGCTAGCAGCAGAAGTTGTCAGTCACGCGTTGTGAGTGGTCAATTGCTCGGCGGAAGCGGGGCGTTTTTTATTGGTGGCTGATAGCTGGTCACTGACCAGTGCCGTGGTCCGTTCCCGCAGGAAGCGTCCCAGCTCCGCGATCGATTCGTCCGCTTCCGGCAGCTGGCCGGCATGCAGCTGGAAGTCGTGCCACAGTCCCTCGAACACCCGCAGTTCCGCCGGCACGCCGGCGGCGCGCGCGCGCTCGGCCAGGCGCTCGGAGTCGCTCAGCACCACCTCCTCGCTGCCGACATGGATCAGCATCGGCGGCAGGCCCTCCATCCGGCCGAACAGCGGCGAGATGCGCGGGTCGTCCGGGTCCACGTTGCAGGCGTAGAGCCGGGCGCAGGCCGAGAGCCAGTCCACTCGCAGCATCGGGTCGCGCGCGGCGCGGCTGCTGGCCGACTCGCCGCTGTGGGTCAGGTCGATCCACGGCGAGATCAGCGCCAGCGCCGCCGGCAGCGGCAGGCCCCGGTCGCGCAGGATCATCGCCGTGGCCAGGGTCAGGTTGCCGCCGGCGGAGTCGCCGGCGATGACGATGCCCTCGGCCGGGTAGGACTGCAGCAGCCAGCGGTAGGCCGCCACTGCGTCCTCGGTGGCGGCGGGGTAGGGGTGCTCCGGCGCCAGGCTGTAGTCGGGCAGGTAGGCGGTGGCGCCGGCGGCATGGCCGAGCTGGGCGGCCAGCGCGCCATGGCTGGCCGGCCCGCCGAGCACATAGGCGCCGCCGTGCAGGAACAGCAGGGCCTTGCCGTTGGTGCTGCCATGGGTGCGGTAGCGCATGCCCGGCACGCCGTTCATGTCCACCCGTGTCGGCTGGGTGCCGGGCGGGAATTTGGACAGCACGCCGGCGGCCTTCGAGCCGACGCGCTGCACGGCGATCGGCACTCGCGGCGACAGTAGCGGTTTGAACAGCAGGCGCACGGTGGTGCGCAGCACGGACTTCATGCCCAAGTTGCGGATCTCCCTGGTGCGCCGCTCAGGCGGCGCGGGTCAGAGTATCCGCCGTCTGCAGCGCCGGTTCCAGATGGTAGTGATCCAGGTTCGGGCGGCGCACCAGACGGCCGTACTCACTCATGTAGCCGACCCAGGTGTTGGTATTGCGGCCGTCGGCGGTCAGGTACCAGCTGTGGCAGCCGGCTTCGAACACGGTCTGCTTGTTCCGCTGCTGCAGCATCGCGTTGAAGGCGTGCTGTACGTCCACCCGCACCTCCATGGCCGCCTGCGCCTGGTCGCGCAGCATCGTGGTCGCCTGGGCGATGTAGCGCGTCTGCCGCTCCAGCATGTAGATGATCGAGCCGGCGCCGAGATTGGTGTTCGGGCCGTAGACCACGAACAGGTTGGGGAAGCCCGACACCGCCATGCCGAGGTAGGCCTCGGCGCCGTTCTTCCAGCGCTCGCGCAGGCTGCGCCCGCCGCGGCCGCGGATCTCCATCGGCGCCAGGAACTCGGTCGAGGCGAAGCCGGTGCCCCAGACGATGGCGTCGACCTCGCGCAGGCGGCCGTCGGTGGTGCGGATGCCATGCGCGGTGACTTCGGCAATGCCCTCGCCGACCACTTCCACGTGCGGCTGCGCCAGGGTCCTGAGCCAGTCGTTGGACAGCAGGGTCCGCTTGCAGCCCATCGGGTAGTCGGGGGTCAGCTTGTCGCGCAGCGCCTTGTCGCGCACCTGCAGGCGCTTCAGCACCTCGGCGCCGCCGCGCAGGAAGGCCTTGGCCGCATGCCCCAGCACCGGCTGGCGCAGCAGGGCCGCGTTGAGAAACTCGAAGCCCCAGAAGATGCGGCCGCGGTCGATGTCGTGCAGCAGCGGCAGCGCATTGATCAGCTTGCGCTCCCACTTGCGGTAGGGCCGGTCGAACTTCGGCACGCACCAACCCGGCGAACGCTGGTACAGGTGGAGGTTCTTCACCTCTTTGGCGATCTCCGGCACCAGCTGCACCGCGCTCGGGCCGGTGCCGACCACCGCCACTGTCTTACCCTTGAAGTCGTAGCTGTGGTCCCAGCGGGCGGAGTGGAAGGCGCGGCCCTGGAACCTGTCCAGGCCGGGCAGCTGCGGAATCTGCGGCTGATGCAGCTGGCCGACCGCCGAGACCAGCACGTTGGCTTCGATCACCTCGCCGCCGCGCAGACGGATGCGCCACAGCGCGCGCGTCTCGTCCCAGTCCGCGCCCAGCACTTCGCAGCCGAAACGCACGTGGCGCAGCAGGTCGTGCTTGCGCGCAACGTGGCGCAGGTATTCGAGGATCTCCGCCTGCTTGCCGTAGCGGCAGGACCAGGGGTAATGCGGCTCGAAACTGAAGGAGTACAGGTGCGAGGGCACGTCGCAGGCGGCGCCCGGATAGGTGTTCTCGCGCCACACCCCACCGACGTCCTGGGCTTTCTCCAGGATGGTGAAGCTGTCGATACCGGCCTGCTTCAGCGAATGGCCCATGCTGAGGCCGCCGAAGCCGCTGCCGATGATCACCACACTGGGGCTGCCCTGCAAAGCCCGACCCATGTTGCCGTCCGCGCCCATCTTTGTTTCTCCTCCAGCCGTACTGCGATGTGAGGCCAGCTTAGGGGCGCGGCCCGACGGGGGTTATGGCGCGCCGGGACAAAATATTGATAATGGAGGACAGGACGCGGAGGACTGCCTTGTACCCCCATTGGGATTTCCAGCGCGGCATCGCCAGCATGCAGCTGCAGGCGCAGCTCGGCCTGGATCACGGCCTGTCGCTGGACGCCTGCCTGGAAGGCACCGGCGTCACCCCGGCCCAGCTGGGCGATGCCGCCGCCGTGGTCGGCGCCCACCAGGAGCTGGCGCTGGTGCGCAATCTGGTGCGCCGCCTCGGCCAGGTGCCGGGGCTGGGCCTGGAAGCCGGCACCCGCTACCACTTCACCGCCTACGGCATCCTCGGCTTCGCCATCGTCAGCAGCCGCGACCTGCGCAGCGCCATGGACGTGGCGCTGCGCTACCTCAACCTCACCTACGCCTACAACCACATCACCGGCGAGGAGTCCGACGGCGAGATGCGCCTGGTGTTCGACGACAGCGCCATCCCCGAGGACGTGCGCCGCTTCCTGCTGGAGCGCGACGCCGCCGCCGCCTTCACCCTGCAGCGCGAAATGTTTTCCCAGGCCCTGGTGCCGAAGGCGCTGCGCCTGCGCGGCTCCCGTCCGGCCTATGCCGAGCGTTACGCGCGCCTGTTCGGCGTCGAGCCGCAGTTCGGTGCCGCGCGCAACGAGGTGGCGCTGGACGGCGCCGTGATGGGCGCGCCGCTGCCGCAGGCCAACGAAGTCAGCCGGCGCATGGCCGAGGAGCAATGCCGCCAATTGCTGGCGGTGCGCAAGGCGCGCACCGGCCTGGCGGAAAAGGTGCGCGACCAGATCCTGCGTCAGCCCGGCCATGTTCCGCCGATGAATACGGTGGCGCAGAAGCTGCTGCTGACGCCGCGCACCCTGCGCCGGCGCCTTTTGGAGGAGGGCACCAGCTACAAGGCCCTCACCGACGAGGTGCGCGAGACACTGGCGGAAGAGCTGCTGTCCGCCGCCAATCTCTCGGTCGAGCAGATCGCCGAGCGCCTCGGCTATTCCGAGGCCGCCAGCTTCATTCATGCGTTCAAGCGCTGGAAGGGCAGGCCGCCGCACCAGTACCGGCTGGCGCGGTAGTAGGTCGGCCTTCAGGCCGCCACGCCGCCCCGATTGGCACGGCCGACAAGCCGTTACGGCAAAATAGCAATCCCATGCCCGCCGTCCTCGAAGCCCGCGACCTGGTCAAGCACTATCCGCGCGTCCGCGCGGTGGACGGCATCAATTTCGAGGTGGCCGAGGGCAGCTGTTTCGGCCTGCTCGGCCCCAATGGAGCGGGCAAGAGCACCACCATCGAGATGCTGGAGGGCCTGCTCAAGCCCAGCTCCGGCCAGGTGCTGTTCCGCGGCGCGCCGCTCGGCTCGCATTACCGCGAGCGGGTCGGCATCCAGTTCCAGAACACCGCTTTGCAGGAACATCTCACCACCCGCGAGAACCTGCGTTTCTTCAGCGCCCTGTATCCGAAGCGCCGCCCGCTCGACGAGCTGATCGCGCTGTGCCGCCTGGAGGAGTTCCTCGACCGCGACACCAGCAAGCTGTCCGGCCGCCAGCGTCAGCGCCCGCTGCCGGCCATCGCCCTGGTCAACGAACCCGAAGTGCCGTTCCTTTAAGGGACCGCCCACCGCCCTGACCCCCCGCGCCGCCCGCACCTCCGGCGCACTGGTCACGGCCACCAAGCCGCGGGGCCCCCCACCCGCCTGGACCCGCAGGCGCGCCGCAACTTCTGGGACCTGGTGCAGGGCATCAAGGCGCAGGGCCGCACCATCGTGCTGACCACGCACTACATGGAAGAGGCTTACCTGCTGTGCGACCAGATCGCCATCGTCGACCACGGCCGCATCATCGCCCGCGGCAGCCCGGCGGCGCTGCTGGCCGAGCACTTCGACGACTCGGTGCTGGAGTTGCCGGTGGAGGAGGCGCGCAAGCTCGGCGACGAGGCAGGCTGCCTGCGGCGCGGCGATATCGCAGAGATCCACACACCGGATATCAATGGCGCCGTGGCGCGGCTGCTCGCCGCCGGCGTGTCGCTGGCACAGCTGCGAATCCGCCCGCGCACGCTGGAGGACCTGTTCCTGGAACTGACCGGGCGGGAGTTGCGGGCTTGAGCAATCGTCTTGTCATCCTGAGCGTAGCGAAGGATCTGGCCTCTTTGGCGGAGATACCCGTTGATGCCGGGAGATCGTTCCCCCGGATCAAGTCCGGGGTCAGGATGGCGGCCTACGCGGCTGTTGGTGAGTTTG
>CAYWPB010000145.1:0-9014 GCA_964458725.1 uncultured Nevskia sp.
GGCGCGGCTGGCGGGCGCGGCGGAGGCCGCGACCTTGGTGCCGGGCTGCAGCCGCGACTGGCCGTCGACCACCACCTGGTCGCCCTCGTTCAGGCCCTGGGTGACGGTGGCGACGTTGGCTTCGGTCTGGCCAATGGTCACCGGCACCATCTGCACCGTATGGTCGTCCTGCACCTTGTAGACGTAGCTGCCGTTGGGCCCGAGCTGCACCGCCGGCGCCGGCACGGTGAGCGCGCCCTGCTCGGTGCGCACCAGCAGGCGCGCGTTGACGAACTGGCCCGGCCACAGCTTCTTGTCCTGGTTGTCGAAGGTGGCCTTGAGCTTGATCGTGCCGGTGGTGGCGTCGATCTGGCTGTCGTAGGCGGTGAGCTTGCCGCGCGCCAGCTCGGTCTGGTTGTCGCGCGTCACCGCCAGCACCGCCAGCGTCTCGCCGCTGTCCTGCTTGCGGATCTGCGGCAGGGTCTGCTCCGGCAGGGTGAAGGTGACCGAGATCGGCTTGATCTGGGTCAGCACCACGATGCCGGTGGAGGCGCTGGACGAGACCAGGTTGCCGACGTCGACCTGGCGGATGCCGGCAACGCCCGTGAACGGCGCGCGGATCGAGGTGAAGGATAGCTGCACCCGCGCGCTCTCGATCGAGGCCTCGTCGGCCTTGACCAGGGCCTCGTCGGACTGCACCAGAGCCTTTTGTTGGTCCACCTGCTGGCCGCTGACGTAGCCGTCCGGCAGCAGATCCTGGTAGCGCTTCAGGTCCAGTTTCGCGCTGGCCAGGGTGGCCTGGTCCTGCACCCGCTTGGCGAGGGCCTGGTCCAGGGTAGCCTGGAACGGCCGCGGGTCGACCTGGGCCAGCAGCGCGCCCTTCTCCACCTCGTCGCCTTCCTTGAACGGCACCGACACCAGCTGCCCGGAAACCTGGGCCTGGATCGTCGCGGTGTTGAAAGCCACCACCGAGCCGAGGCCGTTGAAGTAGACCGGCACGTCCTGCTTCGTCACCGGCGCCACCGTGACCGGAATCGGCCCGTCCTCGCCGAAGCGGCCCTTCTTGCCGCCTTTCTCCGACTTGGCCGAGTCACCGCCGGAGGACGCGCCGGAGCCCGCGCTGGAAGAGGAATGGCAGCCGCCCAGCAGGCCGGCCGCCGCGAAGAGTGCGACGACGATCAGGGTCGCCTTGCGCATGTTGTTTTGACTCCAAATGCGGCGCCCGCCGCCGGGGAGAACTGAGGCGGGATTATGGGCCTTGGACGCCGGAAATGCGCCGCGGGTTCGGCCGGAGGGCGGTTAAGAATTGTTTCAACATCGGGCGCAAGTCCGCGCCCGGCGCGGCTTTGACCGCAGCACGGCAGCGAGGCCCCGCTCGGCGCCGCGGCGAGGCGGGTCGTGTAAGCGGAGCCTTACAAACCGCCGGGCCGTGCCCCGGTCGGAATCGATGCGCTCAGGAAAAGACCGGGCGGAAGAACGAGCGCTCGTAACTGAGGATGCAGCGCGTCTCCTCGGCGTAGCGGAGTGCCGCCTGGCACTCCGGATCCTGCATCGAGCGCAGGCGGTACTGCTCGTAGGTAGCCAGGCTGTCGAAACTGAACAGGGCCAGCGCGATATTGTTGGTGCCCTCGGCAGGCATGAAGTAGCCGTGGTGCCGGCCGCCGAACTTCTCGACCAGGGGAATCCACAGGCGGCCGTAGTGCTCGAACTCCTTCAGCTTGTAGGGGTCGACGACGTAGCGCAGGTAGCAGGTGATCATGGCGGGGTCCTTGGGCGGCTACAGGAAGATGCCTGATCCCGGCGCGAAACGAAATCCGCCCGACGGGGTTCGTACGGAGCAGTGTCCCCGTTGTGAGGTGTCCGTTAAAGCCGGGGCATTTAAGTCTGTCCCCTATTACCTGACATAGTCGCCAACGAGGGTGCCCCCCCGCGCCGCCTACGAGAGCACCAAGAACTCCACCAGTCCACTCCCCAAGTTCAGCACCCACGGCTGCACCCGCAGGTGTCAAACCGAGAGGATCAATGAAGTTGACCGGATTCCCGCCGACATAGGCATAGATACATTGGTCCTGGCACTCGTACTAACCATCAATGCCGAGGGGAACCATCTCGACTTCCTTCTTGGTTGGGTAATACCGCTTTTTGTGTGCGAGTTGATAAAAAAGTGTTCCGTGAATTCCATTGGCAATCTTCTTATCAACTCGACGTTTCCATATCTCCTCAGTAATTTTAGTCCCCAGTTCTTCGCCAATACGTTCAAAGAAGTCTTCTGCGAACTCAATATCAGCGTCACCTGGAAATATGGCAGAAAACTCCTCATCAGTTGCGGCGAAAAGACTGTAGGTGCAATTGTTAGCGTCATCAATTACCTGAATGTTTTTCACGACGTGCCTCACTGAGGGTACACATTTTCATTGCCACCACCTGGCGTTTGTACATCCCAGTGTGGTCCGCCATGAGCCCGCCCACCTTTCCCGGTCGGACACCAAACTCGTCCTTTCTTATCTAACCACCCGTTCGAAGAGCCGCCCTTCCCGGGATTCGGGTTAGGTACCCATTGTGGCCCGCCTTTGGGTGGTACATAGCCATCTTCTGCCCCGGGCAATCCGGGGGCTTTTGCGCCATCAGAATCTGCAGCGTCTTGTGGCGGCTTATTGAAATAGGTGTTGCTCAGCCAATCCAATCCGGACCCGACTGAGTATCCAATGGCACCGCCACCGGCTGCACCAGCAGAGATCTCTGCTGGTGTTGCCAAGATATTTATGCCGCCCGTTGCTGCGTCCACCGCCACGGATCCCGCAGCGACAACTCCACCACCCGCTATTGCCCCAGCGGCACCCCACGATTCGGCGTAGTTGAGACCTAAGGGATCAATGAAGCGCAGAGGATTTGCGCGTGCATAGGCATACGTATTAATCCCCCCACCCAACCCAATCGGATCACTCTCCAGATACCGGCCTAGGTTGATCGCATAGTCCCGGTAGCCATTGGCGCTTAGCCAATACCCCACGTAAACCTGTCCCGGAAAGCGCGGGCTGAAGTTGTAGCCCGGGTCGGAATCGTCGCCGTAAGGGTTGGTCTCCGGCAGCGGATCGCCGTAGGGGAAGCCCCACCAGATCCAAGCCACATATTGGTGAACGTCGTCGATCTGCTGCGGCGTGTTCAGATGATCGGTGTGGACGTAATACGGATAGGTCACAGCATAGTTGCCGCCAATAGCCAGCGAAGCCGCATCGTGGCCCTGGTAGTGCGACACCTCCGGCTGGATCACCGCCAGCGGAATGTCGCCTAGCCAGACCGTCTCTTGAAGCGGCAGGCCCGGCTCGTACTCGCCGATCAGATGACCCGCCTCGTCATAGGCGTATAGGTTTACCGGGTTGATGCCGCCCTTCCATACCAGCTGTCCAAGGCCGTTGTGGGTGTAGCTGAATGGACTCTGGCTGGCCAGCCGGTCTGCTGTATCGTAGGTGTATGCATAGCCGTAGGACGTCAAGCTGCCGTTGGCATCGTAGGACAGGTTCTGTCCGTTGATAGAGAGGATTCGGTTGCTATTGGGGTCAATGCTGAAGGTTCTAGTGCCTACATTCGGAACTACGTTATAGGTATTGCTGCTGATATTGCCGTTGGCATCGTAGATATAGTCGTCGCTGTCCCCGGTGTTGTCATCGAAATGGATCAGCCGATTCAGGGCATCGTAGCCGTAGTTGCGCTGATCAGTATAGAAGCTGACCGAGCCATTCAAGTTGACGTTGGTGACGCGAGACGCATGGTCGTAGCCGATACTGGCCAGCTCGGTGGCGCTGACCCGGCCGTCGAGATCGTAACTGCGCAGGCCCGGTTCGCCATTGGCGAAGGTCCAAGATTTGGGACCGCCGAAAGGCTGCCAGGCAATATTCGAGACCAGTGGGTTGCCGCCCAAAGTCAGCGCCGTAATCTGGCCGTTGGTCCAGGTGTAGCCCACGGTGTTGTGGAACGGCATCGTCCCCTGCTGCGCCGTGCCGGTGCTGGGGTTGTAAGTCCAGCCCAGCATGGTGGCGGACGGCAGGCTCATCGACAGCAGATGGCCGGTGGCGGAGTCGTAGTTGTAGATGGTGGTCAGAGAGGTTCCGGACACCACCGCGGTTTTCTGCACGACGTGGCCGTAGACATCATAGCTCCAGCTGGTGCTGCCGCTGGGGTCGGTCATGCCGGTTCGGCGGCCGATGCCGTTGCTGCCCTGGTCGTAGCTGTAGGAGACGGTGCTGTTGTCGGCGCGCGTCTCCAGCACCAGGCGGTTGAGCGCGTCGTACTGGTAATGGGTGGTCTGGTTCTTGGCGTCGGTGCGGGTCAGCATGTTGCCGGCGGCGTCGTAGGTGGCGCCGCCGGTGCCGCTGTCCGGGCTCTGCGTCTGCTTCAGGCTGCCGAGTGCATCCCGGGTGTAGACGGTGCTCAGGCTGCGCGGGTCGGTGACGGCCGAAAGCTGGTCGAGCGGGTCGTAGTAGTAGCTGGTGTTGTTCAGCGCCGGATCGGTGACCTGGTACAAACGGTCCAGGGCGTCGTAGGCGCTCTGGGTGACATGACTGAGCGGATCGCTGACGCTGGTGCGGTTACCGTTGTTGTCGTAGCCGTACTGCGTCACTTCGCCGGTGTAGGCGCCCACGTCCTGGTACAGCTCATTGAGCGTGTTATAGACGCGGCTGTGGGTCTGGACCAGGGTGCCGGAGGGGCCGTAGACCTGGACCTGGGTGTTGTTGCCCATCACGTCCGGCGTGTAGTGGATGTGGTCGCCGAGCTGGTCGTAGTTGTCGGTGAGCTGGTGGGCGGCGTTGTAGCTGTATTGAAGATAGGCCCCGTCCGGCAAGGTCAGCTTCTTCAGCAGGCCGGTGGGCCAGTAGTCGTACTGTGTCAGCTCGCTGCCAACCTGCCGGCTCGCCAGCCAGCCCCGTGGCTTGTAGGTGTAGACGGTGACCAGGCCGTTCGGATCAGTGACTTGCAACGGCCGGCCGCTGGGGTCGTAGCTGTTGACGGTGGTGACGTGGCCCAGGGCGTCGGTGATGGTGTTGATCTGGCCGGACTTGGCATCGCCGCCGACGATGGGGTAATAGGCGATCTGGGTAACATCCGACACGTCGGTGCGCGGCCCATCGATGGTCTGCGGCGCGCCCCAGCTGGTGTAGTTGGAGTAGGTCCAGATGCGGGTGGCGTTGGTGGCGGTGTCCTTGACCGACTTGGTCAGCAGGTTGCCGCTGCTGTCGTAGGTGAACGTGGTCTGCCGGCCGGGCTCGTCGATTTCGGCGGGCAGGCGGAACGTCGGGTGCCAGGTGGTGGTGATGGTGCGTTGCTGCGCTGTGCCGACCGCTTCGATACGGCTGGTTTCAAGACCACGGCTGTCGTCGTAAATGTAGTTGGTGACGTTGCCGTTCCAGTCGGTGGTGGTTCGCAGATAGCCCGCGGCGTCGTAGCCGGTTGCGGCATAGGCGTTGCAAGTCAGGCAGGTTGTGGCGCCGGTGATGGAGCTGATCTTCTGGTAGCCGTTGACCGTGGTGTAGTGATAAGTGCGTGCGACTCCCCGCGCGTCTGTGACTATGGGGTTGGCAGGATCGGTGTAGTCGACGCCGCTCCATTCCACTCCGCCAGCCAACCCACTCTCCGTAGCACGGCCCGCAGAATCATACGACGTTGACAAGAACGCATTGCTACTTTCGTCGATGATCCCGGTCAGAAGATTGGAATAGCTTGTGTTTGTGTACTGATACGTCCTGATGCTGCTATCCGGATAAGTAACCGTGGATAAACGACCCGCGGAGTCATAGCCGTATTGAACCAGGCCATCGGGAGTCGTCACGGTGAGGAGCTGGTTTTGCGTGTTATAAGCCATAGAGAGCGTGCGCCCGAAACTATCGCTGACGCTCTGTAACAGATTGCCGCTGTAGGTTAGGAACTGCTTGTATCCGTCACGATAGGTTACGGTGGTAAGCCTTCCGTTCGAGTCGTATACCTCTACGGTATCGTTGCTATCGACAAAGCTGTATTCATTAGTGGAGGTCCGGTAGTAATTTGGCGTCAGTCGAAGTGAAATATCAGAGTTTGCAGTGCATGAAGACCGGGTACACCCGAAAAAAGTCATCGAGCCATCTTGTTGCTGAACCACCACGCCGCTAATTCCGTTTGAATTCCAAGGGGCGCCGAAGTCGGTGCTATAGACCGGCACGGTTTTCCCCCCCGGCAACTGACACTGCATGCTACCTAGATAGGTGGCGCCCGCGGCCCCACTGGTGCAGGCTGTCGCGGGATTGTACGAGAGCGGAAGCACTGCTCGAACCGTAGTATCTAGAGGGACTAGCCGTCGGTCCAAGAAGTTGCTTTGCCAGCCTGGACTCAGGCTCGTGGTTGTTACATTTGAGCTGTTATAGCTCCGGCTGAAGACCAACCTCTTATCACCAGAACTGTAATCGATCTCCGACCAGCGTTCGTTGCCGCTACCCGGACTGACTGGCTTCGGTGTCGCCGGCTTTGTGCAGTCGCAAGGATCAGTGTCGGGAGGGGTCAGAGGAAGGATGTAATAGGCGTTCGAGCAAGCGGCGCCATTCAAGTGATAGCCCATGTTGCAGAGCCACGTCTCGAAGTTGAAATCGTAGCTAACTGACCCGTTACCCACGTCGTGGGTATATACGAACGGATCGACGCGCTCAGCATCAATGCAAGTGGCGTTTTCCAGGTACTGTTGACAGGGAGTGGGATTGGGGCCAAGCATGGAACAAGAGTAGAAATAGTACTGGGGACCGCAATTTTGAGCCTCCCAGGCCGAAAAGCGTGAAATAGCAACGCTGCGGCCTGTTTTGAATGGCTCCCAATGCTGAAATGCTGTATATGGAGGGTCGCCAGGTAGTAGCTCGCCAGGAGTGGTAACCCAGTCGATACCATCTGCACTAGAGAGAAGGGGACTTGTGATCAAGAGAGTCCCCAAGATGGCGAGCGCAATTCTCTTACAAGCGGTGGCCGCTAGCGACGGCGCTAATAGCTTAAGCAAGGCAAGGTTGTTCATTCAGTGGTTCCCCGGTGCAGCGCTAATACTCACTGATGTACCGCTTATGAAATGCCGACTGCGAGTATCTAGTTTTGACTCTGAACCATGATACTGGACGGTACATTAATTAACATGACAAACGGGCCGATTCAAGGCAGAGTAGATTGCGCTTTCATGAAACTGTGCGGCGCAGCACAGTTGGTGGCATATTCACCGCAAGTCACTATGTTGCAGTACCGATTAGGACGATAAGGCAACGGGAAAATAAGTTGCGCCAGCATTGGGAGACGGCGTGTAAACCAAATCGGAGCGGCGATCAGGCTGGGGAGCAGCAGCTTAAGCTGCAACACGGTGCTCACGTCGCAGGCTCGGGGCATAAAGGCCGGGCAATGCCCGACTTTTTCTCCAGCGCGAATCCCTAGCCCAGCGCCCAGTCATAGAGTTTGCTGCGTCTACGGGCATTCCCCTCCTTGATGCTTCAATGGTCGGAAGCGCCCCTGCTGCGCCTGCATCGCGTGCAAGTATTCGTCGCGGTGGTCAAAGCGCTGTTCCCAGGTCCGGCGCGTGCGCTCGGGCCCACTCGGAAACCTCGCGCAGCGCCTCGACGCGCAGCCGGCAGGGCCGGCGTTGTGCCTCGCGGCTGCGGCTGATCAGCGCGGCACGCTCCAGCCGCGCGACCATAGCGCGCCGGGTCGGTCAGCCAGGGCGGCGAAAGCGGCGCCGAGGCTGGAAGCGGCAGTCCGATCAGTGCGCAATCCGGTTACCCGGAAGTAACTGTTCGGGCGGAAAGCAAAAGCACATGCCGCCGAAGGGCAGGTCTGCACATTCCCATTCGCGCGGTGCACGAAAAAGTCCGATGGCAGCGGGGTGAATTCGATAGGATCATTTCAAGCGCTGCCAGGATTGTTTTGGTGCACCCGCAAACCGGCCGGCGGCGCGCCCGCGGCGGGTTTGCTTCGACCGCCGCTCTGGGCTAGCTTGATGGCGTACCCGGGCAACTCCGGGCCGAATATCCGGCCCCTGCCCGTTTGCGGCTGAACTGGCATTTCAAAGGGATGGGAGTCATGCCTGAGCACAGCGTCGCAGTCGGCAGCCGGGGGACGCGCATCGTCCTTTGCGCCCTCGCGGCAAGCCTCTTCCTCGGCGCCTGCGGCAAGAAAGCGCCGCCCACGCCTCCGCCGGTCGATGTGGCGGTGGTCACCGTCACGCCCCAGCCCGCCACCGTCACCGAGGACTACGTCGCCGAGGCCGAGGCGGTGAACACGGTCGAGATCCGGCCGCGCGTCGGCGGCGTGCTGGAGAAGCAGGTGCCGATCGAAGGCGAGCGCCTCAAGGCCGGCGAGCTGCTGTTCGTCATCGACCAGCAGCCTTACATCGCGGCGCTGTCCCAGGCCAAGGCGGCGCTGGCGCAGAGCGAGGCGGCGCTGGTGCAGTCCAAGCGGGACCTGGAGCGCGCCAAGTCGCTGTCCGAGATCGACGCGGTCAGCCAGCAGGAGCTCGACGCGGCGGTGGCCAAGAACGATGCCAACCTGGCCTCGGTCGACGCCGGCAAGGCGGCGGTGCGAACCGCCGAGCTGAACCTGGGCTACACCACCATCAGCAGCCCGATCGACGGCATCATGGGCCGCGCCCAGCTGCGCCTGGGCGGCCTGGTCACGGCCAACACCACCCTGCTGTCCACGGTCTACCAGACCGACAAGATGTACGTGAACTTCAGCATCAGCGAGCAGCGCCTGCTCAACATCCAGCGCCAGCTCGGCCGCGCCCTCAACCAGGATTCGTCGACGGCGCCGCCGTTCCGCGTGTTCCTGTCCGACGGCTCGGAATACAAGCAGAAGGCGCGCCTGAACTTCATCGACCCGGCGGTGGACCAGCGCACCGGCACCCTGGCGATCCGCCTGCAGGTGGACAACCCGGACCAGCTGCTTCACGCCGGCCAGTTCGCGCGGGTGCAGGTGGCGGCGGCGCAGATCGCCGACGCCATCGTGCTGCCGCAGCGCGCGGTGCAGGAGCTGCAGGGCAAGAACTA
>CAYWPB010000146.1:0-8999 GCA_964458725.1 uncultured Nevskia sp.
CCTCACCCATGCCGTGCTGGCCGAACGCCAGGCCGCGGCGGCAACCGGCCTGCCGCTCGACGATCTGCGCAGCTTCGTGCAGATCCTCGACAAGGTGAAAGCCGAGTACGTCGAGCCGGTGGACGACAAGACCCTGCTGCAGAACGCCCTGCGCGGCATGCTGTCGGGCCTGGACCCGCATTCGGCCTACCTCGACAAGACCGAGTTCAAGGACATGAACGTGGTCACCACCGGCAAGTTCGGTGGCCTCGGCATCGAGGTGCAGCTGCAGGGCGGGCTGGTGCGCGTGGTTTCGCCGATCGACGACACCCCCGCGGCCAAGGCCGGCATCAAGCCGGGCGACCTGATCGTCAAGATCGACGACGCGCCGGTGCAAGGCATGACCATCAACGACGCGGTTAACAAGATGCGCGGCGAGCCCGGCACCAAGGTCAAGCTGATCGTGGTGCGGGAAAACACCCCGCAGCCGCTGACCTTCGATCTCAAGCGCGACGTGATCAAGGTCTCCAGCGTGCGCGGCCGGATGCTCGAGCCGGGCTACGCCTACGTGCGCATCTCGCAGTTCCAGATCGACACCGGCAAGAACTTCGACGACACCCTGGCCAAGCTGAAAAAGCAGGCCGGCGGCGAGCTCAAGGGCCTGGTGCTGGACTTGCGCAACAACCCCGGCGGCGTGCTCAACGCCGCGGTCGACGTCTCCGACGCGCTGCTGGAGAAGGGTCCGATCGTCAGCATCCGCGGCCGCGACCCGGGCTCCAACCACGAGTTCGACGCCACCCGCGGCGACGATCTCGACGGCCGTCCGCTGGTGGTCCTGGTCAACGGCGGTTCGGCCTCGGCGGCCGAGATCGTGGCCGGCGCCCTGCAGGACCAGCACCGCGCCATCCTGGTCGGCAGCAAGACCTTCGGCAAGGGCTCGGTGCAGACCATCGTGCCGCTGCAGAACGACGACGCCATCAAGCTCACCACCGCCCGCTACTACACGCCCAGCGGCCGCTCGATCCAGGCCGAGGGCATCGTCCCCGACGTGGCGCTGCAGCCGGTCAAGGTCAGCAAGCTCGACGGCGTCGACGGCGACGGCTTCATCAAGGAAGCCGATCTCAAGGGCCGCCTCGACAATCCCAACGCCAAGAAGGGCGACAAGGACAAGCAGCCCGAGGCCAAGCAGCCGGATGCCGGCGCCGACGGCGCCGCTGCCCAGCCGGGCGCGGCCAAGGACGGCGACAACCTGCAGCTGAGCGACTATGAGCTGTTCGAGGCGCTGAACCTGCTGAAGGGCCTGTCGATCGCCCGCGCCAACGCCGACCCCTCGGTCAACGTGGCCAGTCACTAGCATCGAACGCAAGCAAAAAAGCCGGCCCCTGGGCCGGCTTTTTTGTGGCCCAGGGCTGCTGCTCAGGCGGTGGCGCGTCCGCGCAGCCGGCCGAGGAAGCCCATCACGCGGCTGGCCACCGACAGCTCCTCCGGTTGCTTGATCTTCTCGACCACGTGGCGGTCGCGCAGCTTCGGCGAGGAGCGCAGCATGCGGTGATGGCGCAGGGCCGAGGCGATGTTCATGCCCAGCGGACCGGGGCGCACCGGCTTGGGCAGCAGGCGGTAGATCTGGCCCTGGTTGATCAGGTTGATCAGCACGCCGGTGTCCTGGAACGGCGTCATCACGATGGTCACCACCTCCGGATGCTGCGCCTTCAGCAGCTTCAGCGCCGCGGTGAGGCTCTCGCGCTGCACCACCAGCTCGGACACGATCACGCCCACGGCATAGCGCTCGAGGTGGTCGAAAGCCTGCTCCAGGCTGTGCGCCCAGTACACCGGCTGACTCGGGCCGACGATCTGCTGCACGCTCTGGAACACCTCGGCGTCGTCGTCGATGACCAGGATGCCGTCGGCCAGGGTCGGCGAGGGCGGCACCATCTCGGCGGCGGTGACGGCGCGCACGGCGGTGACCGGGGTGGGCTCAGCCGCCGGGGCGGCGAACAGCGCCGCGGCGATCTGCGCCGCCTGGTCCACCGTGCTGCGCAGCTCGGCCGCGTCCCAGGGCTTGTTGACGTAGCGGAAGATCTCGCCCTCGTTGACCGAGGCGACGATGGCATCCAGCTCGGAGTAGCCGGTGAGCAGGATGCGCATGGTGTTGGGGCTGCGCTCCTTGACCTCGCGCAGCAGGTCGGCGCCGCGCATGACCGGCATCTTCTGGTCGCTGACGATCACGTCGACGCGGCCGCGGCCGATGATGTCCAGCGCCTCGCGCGCGTCGGTGGTGGTCTGCACCTGGTACTGGCCGCGGAACAGCATGGCCAGCGAGCGCAGGATGCGCTCCTCGTCGTCGACCAGCAGCAGGGAGGGTTTTTGCGGATTCATGAGTGTTCCTTCACGCCGCCCGCGCGTTCATCGCCGCGGTGGCGACGGCGGCGACCGGCGCGGCGGCGGGCAGGCTGATCACGAACTTGGTGCCCTTGCCCGGCACCGAGGCGACCTGGATGGTGCCGCCGTGGGCCTGGATGATCTGGTAGCTGATCGACAGACCCAGGCCGGTACCCTGGCCGACCGGCTTGGTGGTGAAGAAGGGATCGAAGATCTTCGACAGGTGCTCCGCCGCGATGCCCTTGCCGTTGTCCTGGATGCTGACCCGCACCCAGTTGCCGTCGGCCTCGGTCTTGAGCAGCAATTTGCCCTGGTCGTGCTCGATCGCCTGCGCCGCGTTGCTCATCATGTTGAGCAGCACCTGGTTGATCTGCGAGGGCGAGCAGGCCACCGGCGGCACCTCGCCGTAGCGCTTGATCACCTCGACCCTGGCCTTGAGCACGTTGTTGGCGATGACCAGGGTCTGGTCGATGCAGTCGTTGAGGCTGACCTCCGCCACCTTGGCCGAGTCGAGGCGGCTGAAGTTGCGCAGGTTGATGACCAGTTCCTTGATCGTGTCGACGCCGAACAGGGTGTCGCCGAACAGGGCCTCGGTGTCTTCCAGCAGCTTGCTGTCCTGCAGGTCGTGCGCCTCGGAGCTGAGCTTGAACAGCAGCTGGCTCAGGTTCTGCTCGTCGGTGGTTTCGTCGGTCAGCATGCGGGTCAGGCGGTCGTACTCGGCGAGCATCTCGCGAACCTGGCCGAACACGCCCTGCACCATCTCGACGTTGTTGCGCACATAGCCGAGCGGGGTGTTGATCTCGTGCGCCACGCCGGCCACCATCTGGCCGAGCGAGGCCATCTTCTCGGACTGCACCAGCGCCGCCTGCGAGGACTGCAGCTGGCCATAGGCTTCGGCCAGCTGGGCGGCGTTCTGCGCCACCCGCGCCTGCATTGCGCCGAGCAGGTCGATGACTACGCCGACGCCGAGGTAGCGGCCCTGGCGCGTCACCACGAAGTCCTCGCTGATCGGCGTGCCGATGTTGGCGGCCACGTACTCGGCCGCGTCTTCCAGCGGCAGGCCTTCTTCGACCAGCAGCGGCTTGCGGTTCATCACCTCGGTGACCGGGCGGCTGCCGTAGAGCTCGCGGCCGAAGCGCAGCATGAAGATGTCGGTGAGCTGGTTGCGGCTGATGCTGCCCACCGGCTGGCCGCGGTCCACCACCGGCAGGCATAGCAGGCCGGCGTACTCCGGCCGGCGGATGATGTCGGCCACTTCGGCGACGGTGGTTGCCGGGGCGATGCCCCCGACCGAGCGGCACAGCCGCGCGATGCTCGCATCGGCGGGCGCGGTGACAGGCGCAGCATCAGGTGCAGCCGGGGCTGCGGGCTGGGAAGCTTCGGGGCTCATGACCGGACCAAGTTACCGGCTTGTCATGAATCCTTCATTGCAGCCCGGTGACGTCCCCTTCAGCTTCCCCGGACCCAGGCGGATCAGCTTTTCTGCGCATCCAGCTGCAGGTCCGGATGGGCCCGGATGAACGCCTCGTGCTCGCGGCAGCGTTGCGTGATCGCCAGCAGGCGCGGCCAGTCGCGCACCGCGCCGAAGCGCTCGGCCGCGTACATCTGCGGCACCAGGCAACAGTCGGCGTAAGTCGGGGTCTCGCCGAAGCAGTAGGGTGTGGCCGGGCGCTGCGCCAGCTCCTCCTCCAGCGCGGCCAGACCGTTGCCGATCCAGTGGCGCAGCCACGTAGTGCGCGTGGCTTCGTCCAGACCCAGTGGCTGCGTCAGGTAGCGCAGCACGCGAGTGTTCTGCAGCGGCTGGATTTCGCAGGCGATGGCCTGGCAAAAAGCCCACATCCGCGCGGCCTGGCGCGGCTCTCCGGGCACCAGCGCCGGCTGCGGCACCTGCGATTCGAGGTAGTGGAAGATGGCCAGCGACTGGCCCAGCGCGAAATCGCCGTCGACCAGCAGCGGCACCAGCTCCTGCGGGTTGAGCGCATGGAAATCCGGTTTGTGCTGCTCGCCGCCGTCGCGCACCAGATGCACCGGTACCGCCTCGTACGCAACCAGTTTGAGGTTGAGCGCGATGCGCACGCGGTAGCTGCTCGACGAGCGCCAGTAGTTGTAGAGCTTGAGCATGCGCGGCCCCGGAGAACCTAGGGGGCGCCGACTTTCTGGTCGATGGCGCCGAAGATCGAGCGGCCGGCGGCGTCGAACATCTCGATGCGCACGCGATCGCCGCGCCGGAGAAACGGCGTCTGCGGCTTGCCCTGCTGCAGGGTCTCGACGGTGCGCGCCTCGGCCAGGCAGGAATAGCCGACGCCGCCGTCCTCGACACGCTTGCCGGGGCCGCCGTCGGCGCCGCGGTTGGAGACGGTGCCGCTGCCGATGATGGCGCCGGCACCGAGGGCGCGGGTCTTCGCGGCATGGGCGACGAGGGTGGGGAAGTCGAACGTCATGTCGACCCCGGCGTCAGGATGGCCCAGCTCGCGGCCGTTGATGCGCGAGACCAGCGGCCGGTGCAGGCGTCCGCCGTCCCAGGCCGGGCCCAGCTCGTCCGGCGTCACGGCGCAGGGCGAGAAGGCGCTGCTCGGCTTGGACTGGAAGAAGCCGAAGCCCTTGGCCAGCTCGTTGGGAATCAGGCCACGCAGCGAGACGTCGTTGACCAGCAGCAGCAGGCGGATCGCCGCGCCAGCCTGCGCCGGCGTGGCGCCATAGGCCAGGTCGCCGGTGATCACCGCCACCTCGGCCTCGAGATCGCAGCCCCAGCTCTCGTCGCCGAGCGGGATGTCCTGGGTTGGCGCGAGGAAGGTGTCGCTGCCGCCCTGGTACATCAGCGGATCGGTCCAGAAGCTCGGCGGCATCTCGGCGCCGCGCGCCTTGCGCACCAGTTCGACGTGGTTGACGTAGGCGCTGCCGTCGGCCCACTGATGGGCGCGCGGCAGCGGCGACAGGCAATCCTCGGCCTTGAACTCCAGCGTGCCGGCGATCATGCCCTCGTCGAGGCGTACGGCCAGGGCCTGCAGCTCGGACGCGATGCTGTCCCAGTCGTCGAGTGCAGCCTGCAGGGTCTTCACGTGCGGCGCGGGTGCCGCGCGCGAGAGGTCGTGGCTGACCACCACCAGCCGGCCGTCGCGCGTGCCGTCTTTGAGTGTTGCGAGTTTCATGCGGATCCGGAATTTGTCGATTGCGGATAGTTTACGCCGCAGCCGCCCCTGCGCCCGGAGCCGCGACCAGCGGCAGCGACAGGGTGATGCGCAGTCCGCCATCCGCGGCATTGGCCGCTTCCACCTCGCCGCCGTGGGCGCGCACGATGCGCTGCACGATGGCCAGGCCCAGGCCGTGGCCTTCGGCGCGGACGCCGTTGGCGCCGCGGAAGAACGGCCGGAACAGCTTGCCCAGCTCGGCCTCCGGCACGCCGGGCCCGTGGTCGCGCACGCACAGCTCGGCGCGCCCGTCCTTGCGGCGCAGGCTCACCAGCACTTCACCGTCGGCGCCGAACTTGATGGCATTGGACAGCAGGTTGTCGAGCGCCCGCGCCAGCAGCTGCGCGTTGCCCGAGGTCTCCAGCGGCTCCGGCGCGTCGAGCCGCAGCCGCGCGCCGTGGGCGCCGGCTTCCAGCTCCGCTTCGGCGATGCACTCGGCCGCCAGCGTGGCCAGTTCCACCGGCTCGCGCGCCATGCCGGGCAGGTCGGCCTCCATCCGGGTCAGGGCCAGCAGCTCGCCGATCAGCAGATCCAGGCGCGCGATCTCGTGCTCAGCGCGGCTGAAGTGCCCGGCGGCCGCGTCGCCGCCTTCCTGCCGCGCCAGTTCCAGGATCAGCTGCAGGCGTGCCAGCGGCGAGCGCAGCTCGTGCGACACGTCCTGCAGCACCGCGCGCTCGTGCGCCACCAGCGCCTCGATGCGCCCGGCCATGTGGTTGAACTCGCGCGCCAGCAGGCCCAGCTCGTCCTGCGCCTGGAGGTAGCCGTCCTCGACCCGGGCGGCGAGGTCGCCCTGGGCCATACGCTGCGCCGCCCGTTGCAGCGCCGCGGCGGGCCTGGCGATGCCGCGCGCCACCCACCAGCCGATGACCATGATCGCCAGCATCGACAGGACGATCTGCATCCAGACCAGCAGCTGCAGCCGCGCATGCTGCGGGCGCGGCCCGCGCAATGCCACCATCTGCCGTGTCACGCCGTCGCTGCCCACCACCTTCTGCCCGACCAGCAGCACTTCCGGCACCGGCCGCAACACGATGCTGTCGCTGCCCAGCAGCTGCGGCAGGTGGTGCTCCAGCGGTGGCAGCATCGGCCGGTCGAGCAGCTCCTTGCCGTCCTCGTAGAGCCGCACCTGGAAGTGCTCCTCGCGGCGGGTCTGCTCGGCCCAGCCGGCCAGGCCTTCGCGGCCGCCCTGGATGTAGGCCTGGTCGGCGGACTGGGCCAGCTGCGGCCAGTCGAGCTCGCCGCCGTAGGTGCGGCGCGCCAGATCCTGCGTCAGCCAGACGCTGATCAGCATGGTGGCGACATTGGCCAGGCAGAACCACAGCAGCAGGCGGCGATAGAGCGGGCTCAAGTCTTGCGGTTCCGGGATGCGGCGAAGGGCGGCGCCGATGCCGCCCGGTGCTGCCCCGAGGGCGGACATCGCCAGCCTAGCGTAGCGGAACCGCAGGGTTCAGGCGGCGCGCTGGGCCACCAGCAGGTAGCCGGCGCCGCGCACCGCTTCGATCGCCGGGGCGCTGGCCGAGGCTTCCGACAGTTTGCGCCGCAGGCGGCTGACGTGGACGTCGACGCTGCGGTCGAAGCGCCCGATCTCGCGGCCCAGGGCCAGTCGGGTCAGGGTGGCCTTGGCCACCACCTCGCCGGCGTGCTGCGCCAGGGTCAGCAGCAGGGCGAACTCGGCGCCGGTCAGGCGCAGCTCCTGGCCGTCGACCGCCGCGCGGCGCTCGGCCGGGTGCAGCTGCAGGCCACCCAGGCTCAACTCCTCGGCCGCCGGCAGCGACTGGCGCCGCAGCTGGGCGCGCACCCGCGCCAGCAGCTCGCGTGGCAGGCAGGGCTTGGACAGGTAGTCGTCGGCGCCCAGCTCCAGGCCGACGACGCGGTCCACCGGCTCGCCGCGCGCCGACAGCATGATCACCGGCAGGCGGTGCTGCTGACGCAGCTCGCGCAGGGTCTCCAGGCCGTCGCTGCCGGGCATCATCACGTCGAGGATCAGCAGCTCGGGGCGCAGTGCCGGGTCGCGCAGGCGCAGCAGGGCGGACTCGCCATCGTGCACCACCTCGACCTCGAAGCCCTCGCGGCGCAGGTAATCGGCCAGCAGGGCGCACAGCTCGCGGTCGTCGTCGGCGATCAAAATGCGGGACATGGTCCTACTGTCGGGCCGGGGTGCGCCGGCTGCAACTTCGGTGGCCTTGGGTTTACCCATCTTTACTTAACATGGCGGCAGGGGCATTCACACAGACCAGCTCCAGCCCCGCACAGTTCCGCTGTACCTCAACGGCGGCTACTTCTGCTGCCAGCTGCGGTGGTAGTCGAGGAATTCCACCGCTGTCGCGGCCTCGCCGATCTCCAGCGCGTCGCGGGCGTCGATCATCACCGCGTACTCGTCGGTTCCGGGCTTGGTCTGCTGCAGCATGCGGCCCAGGGCCTTGGGATGCGGGCCGTGGGTGAAGCCGCAGGGGTGCAGGGTGATCATGCCGGGGTGGATGTTGTCGCGCGAGAAGAAATCGCCGGCGTGGTAGAAGATCACCTCGTCGAAGTCGTCGTTGTTGTGGAAGAACGGCACCTTGATTGCGCCTGGGTCGGTCTCGAACGGGCGCGGCGTGAAGGTGCAGATGACGAAGCGGCCGGCGACGAAGGTGGTATGGGCCGAGGGCGGCAGGTGGAAGCGGTGGCTCATCAGCGGGCGGATATCGCGCACGTTGATGCGCACCGGGTGCAGCGAGCCATGCCAGCCCACCGCGTCGAGCGGGTTGTAGGGGTAGGTGACGGTCGACACCTCGTCGCGGCGCTTGACCCGCACCGCCCAGTCGCGCTCCATCAGCGCGCCCTGCTGCTGCGCCTTGAACGCCGCGTCGATGCGCGGCAGGTCGAGCATGGCCGGGTCGAACACCGCGTGCTCGCCGACCAGGCCCTTGTCCGGCAGCATGTAGCTGGAGTTGGTGGCTTCGATCAGCAGCAGCTGCAGCGGCGCCTCGCATTCGACGCGCCACATCGTGCTGCGCGGCAGCACAATGTAGTCGCCCGCTTCGATCGCCAGGTGGCCGTAGTCGCAGTGCAGGTCGCCACGGCCGCTGTGCACGAACAGCAGCTCGTCGCCGTCGGCATTGCGCGCCAGGTGGTCCATCGAGGACTTGCAGGTCCAGATGCGCATGCGCAGGGAGGCGTTGTGCAGCAGCAGGTCGGCGTCCCAGGGCGAGTCGCCGTGGGCCTTGAGCTTGACGCAGTCGAAGGCGCGCGGGCGGAGCGGCCCTTCCCAGGTCTTCCAGCTAGTGGGCGGCCGCGGGTGGTACATGTGCGTCGCCGGGCCGAAGAAACCTTCTTTGCCCAGCTCGCGTTCCACCGTGCCTTCCGGCAGATCGGCGTGAGCCTGGCGCGAGGCCAGGCCTTCGACGTGCGGGCGGTAGATCCATTTTTTCATCGATGCTCCTCCGTCTTTCTCCCTTCTCCCTCCGGGAGAAG
>CAYWPB010000147.1:0-8991 GCA_964458725.1 uncultured Nevskia sp.
GGCCGCCTCGGCCTGGTCGAGTTCCGCGCCTTCGAGATGCCGCCGCATCCGCGCATGAGCCTGACGCAGCAATTGCTGCTGCGCGCCCTCGTCGCCTGGTTCTGGCAGCAGCCCTACACCCGTCCGCTGGTGCGCTGGGGCACACAACTGCACGACCGCTTCATGCTGCCGCACTACGCCTGGGCCGACCTGCGCGAGGTGCTGGCCGACCTGCGCCGCGCCGGCTTCGCCTTCCAGGACGAGTGGTTCGCGCCGCACTTCGAGTTCCGCTTCCCGCGCCACGGCAGCGTGCGTTTCGGCAACGTCGAGCTGGAGCTGCGCCACGCGCTGGAGCCCTGGCCGGTGCTGGGCGAGGAAGCCGCGGTCGGCGGCACCACCCGCTACGTCGACTCCTCGCTGGAGCGCCTGCAGGTGCGCGTCACCGGCATCACCGAGGGCCGGCATTTCGTCGCGGTCGCCGGCCGCCGCGTCCCGCTCAAGCCCACCGGCGTGCGCGGCGAGTGGGTCGGCGGGGTGCGCTACCGCGCCTGGCAGCCGGCCTCGGCCCTGCACCCGACCATCGGCGTGCATACGCCTCTGGTATTCGACCTCTACGACGCCTGGAACCGCCGCGCCGTCG
This sequence comes from uncultured Nevskia sp., assembly GCA_964458725.1. GTDB lineage: Bacteria > Pseudomonadota > Gammaproteobacteria > Nevskiales > Nevskiaceae > Nevskia. Next base: position 620 of record CAYWPB010000147.1, read on the forward strand.
CCGGCTGCACCTACCACGTGGCGCACCCGGCCGGGCGTAATTACGAGACTTTTCCGGTCAATGCCTATGAGGCCGAAGCGCGGCGCTTGTCGCGCTTCGAGCCGTTCGGCCATACGACGCACGGCTACTGGCCGGTGGAGGAGGCGCCGAATCCGGACTATCCCTGCACCCTGGATTTGCGCCGAGCGTAGTGCCGTCCTGACAAGCTCTGGGCCATCCCTGGCCCGGCCTTTCAAATAAGCACGACCTTTATCATTCAGCATCTATTCAGGCACTCACTCCCAGGCTTTATGATTGCGGCAGGCCCCGCGCGGCTGAGGAGGTCCCCCATGAAACATCTGCTGATTCCCGCGATGCTGGTCCTGGCCCTGCTCGCCGGCTGCGCCACCCCGGAAGCGCGCATCAAGGACAACCCGGACAGCTACGCCCAGCTCACCCCCGAACAGCAGGCGATGGTGAAGAAGGGCGAGATCGGCCTGGGCATGCCCGAGGCCGGGGTGCAGCTGGCCCTGGGCCGGCCGGACCGCGTCACCGAGCACACCGACGCCGGCGGCACGCAGAAGATCTGGCACTACACCGACATCGATACCTACGGCGCCGTCGGCGTCGGCTATCCCTGGTATCCCTACGCCTACCGCCGCCATTACTTCTACGACCCGTTTTTCTATCCCGGCTACTACGCCTACCCGGTGCAGACCGAGACCGACCGGGTGCGCGTCGTGTTCAAGGATGGCAAGGTCGCCGCCATCGAGCGCGAGACCTGAGCTGCAGCCATACCCCCTGAACAGGGGGTATGGCCCTTCCGCGGCGCCGCCGGCCCGGCGCCATAACCCTTCGATTCCCGCCGCTTGTGAACTGCCGCACACGCGGCCCTGTACGCCTGTCCGACGAAGTGGCCGTTTTGCCTCCGCGTCCCGTTTATTGAAGTGAGGCACCGCAACTCATTCCAAAAACGGCAACACGGAGCAGGCTCATGGGCAAAAGCGCAAAGCAGCTGCAGCACCGTTTCATCCTCACCGCAATGGCGTTCACCGGGGCCGGCGCCTGTCTCGCCGGCAGGGCCAGCGCCGACGCGATCTCCCCGGCCACCGCGGGGGCCGGCACCACCCCCGGCATCGCCTACGCCGCGAGCTTCGGCGGCGGCAACGCCATGGCCGCGGAGGCCAGCCTGTTCATCGGCGGCGTGCTGCTGGTGACCCTGCTGTGCTTCGGCTGGCTGGTCTACCTGATGCTCACCGCGCCGGCGGAAGAGGGGGTGGAACCCACCGTGGAGCGCGACACCCTGCCGGCGTCCCACCACGGCGTCGCCGAGATGCTCGGCCGCTCCATCCGCGTCCGGCTCGGCAGCCTGCTCGGCCACGCGGGGCCGGTGTGAACCGCGCCGCCCTCGTCCTTCCCCGCGGTGTCGCCTACGCCCGCAAGCGGCCGAACTATTTATGGCGGCGGCCGCGCCGCCGCACCGGCTTTCTGCCAGAATCGGAGCGTCATCACGCTTGGGCCGGGGGGCTGGGGATGGCGGAGCAGACGGCGGACAGCGCGGCACCCGCGCAGGCCAGCGATCTCGGCGCGCCCGCCGAGGTGCGCCAGGCCGCCCGCGAGCTGCTGCCCCTGTTCTACGAGGAAGTCCGACGCATGGCGCGCCGCGAGCGGCGCCGCGCCGGCGCCTCCACCGGCGTCGACGAAACCCTGCAGACCACCGCGCTGATCCACGAAGCCTACCTGCGCATGCGCGGCAACGGCGGCTTCAACGACCACGCCCATTTCCTGCGCGCCGCCGCCCTGGCCATGCGCCACGTGCTGATCGACCACGCCCGCGAGCGCCTGGCCGACAAGCGCGGCGGCGGCATCCGCGCCGTGTCCCTGGATGAAGCCGAGGAGGTCGGCGCCGCTCCCGACGAGCAGCTGATCGAAGTCGACGCCGCCCTCGGCCGCCTGGCCCAGCTCAACCCGCGCCTGGCGCAGATCGTCGAGTGCCGCTTCTTCGCCGGCTACGACGAAACCCAGACCGCCCAGGCCCTCGGCATCGCCGACCGCACCGTGCGCCGCGACTGGGTCAAGGCCCGCGCCTGGCTGCGGGTGGAGCTGGGGCGCGGCGGCGGGGCGACGGTGCCGTGAATCCCGCGCAAGTTATGCCGTCCCCTCTCCCGCTTCGCGGGAGAGGGGAGTGCCTCAGACTCCGAGCCGGCAGCCCAAGCCGGCCGCCCCCAGGACGCCGCGCGCACGCGGCCTCCATACACAAGGACGTGAGCACTGCGCCGCCGTACTCCAACGACCGCCATACCGCTTAGGGAGATTGCCAACATGTCGCTCAGCACCTTAGCTGCCCATCTCAAGAACGAACCCGGAGTCTGGTCGCTCAACCCCGTCGCCACGCCGCCACAGCCGGCGGACGATGCACATGCCACCGGTCACGGACACGGCATCCATCCACCGATCCCGTCCTACAGCCATCGGCTCAGCCTCACTGTGGCGCTCGACACCGTGCGGCTGTACAACCTCGCCAAGGAGCTCCCCAATGCGGCGGACCAGAAAATGCTCACCGACGCTGCCGAGCAGCTCTTCGCGAGCGCAAACCTGGCGACGGTGCCCGAGGAGGAACTGGTCAAGCTGATCCTCGGCCACTGGCCGCTGCCCGCGCCGGCGCGCTGGCTGCTGCGCTTCACCGACGCCGTGGACCTGTACCTGACCGCGCTGAAGATGCCCCCGGCCTCCGGCGGCGATCTGGTCACGGCGGCGAAAGCCCGGATCAAGGATCTGGTGGATGTGTTGTTGTTGTCGGGGGATGATGGTGGCACCAACGACGCGGGCGGCGGCCACACCAACTGATCTTGACTCTCTGTCAGACAGCGTGCGATCGGGCAGCGTGAAGGGCAATCAGGCGGTTTAGCCCTTCACGCTGGTCCGCGCTTGCGCTTGCAGCCGCCGCAAGGGGTCCCGAAACTGCGGCCCGAGCTGACGCTGCTGGGCTAAGGCCTTCGATGCCTGGTCTAGCAGGCGCATCGCATCGGCTCGCTGGTCGCGATCCAACTGGCATTGTGCCAGCGCGGTTCGCGCCTGCGCCAACCAGGGGCTGGTGGGATCGTCCATCTGCTCGTGTAGCGCCACCGCTCGCCTCAAATGCAACAACGCTTCGGCATCTTCGTGCCCCTGCAGCAAAGCGGCTCCCAGCCAGAGGCGCGCAGCGGCTTCCTGTTGCAGGAGGGAATCGGCCTGAGGGGCTTTCACGATGCGATCGAGAAGCGACCGTGCGAGAGCGGCTGCCTCGTCAGGTCGACGCTGAAGCAAGCGCACTCGCGTCAATCCCAAGGTTCCGTACACATAAGCACTGGGCAATTGGCCAGTTGGCGCAGGCCAATCAGCCAACAGCCGCTGACACAACTCTTCGGCACGTTGCTCGTCGCCCTGGTCCAGTCGCAACTCCATCTCGACCAGGAGCGCCGCCGCATAAAAATTGTGATGCTCACCGAGAACTGACGCGATCTGCCTGCGAGCTTCCGCCACTTCCTGCTCTGCCTCTCCCCACCTGCCCTCGGCAATCAGCAGCGCTGCATGTACCCGTAGCGCATAGGACAGATTGAGATGATTCGGCGCACGAGCGCGTAGCGCGGCAATACTCTTCTCAAGCAAAGGCGCTGCGGCATCCAGCTCCCCGCGTGCCAGAAGTAGCTCTGCCAGATATATCTTGGCATCTATGGTCCACTCCGGATCGTCAGTCCCACGTACGCGCTCAAGCGATTGCAGTGAGGCAGTCATGATCGGACGTGCCTCAGCAAGACGACCGCGTGCAAACAGCACGCCGCCAAGATGTTGCTGCGCGCGCAATGCCGAGGCATAGTCGGCATCGACGTCCTGAAACAGCGCCACAGAACGACGAAAGACCTCCTCCGCTTCGCCGTAGCGCTGCTGGAACTGGAGCGTCTTGCCCAATTCAACCAAGACCTCAGCTATATCGACGGGGCGCTTCGCAAATGAAGGCGTCTGCTCCAGGGCCAACGCCTGCCGATACCGAGCCTCTGCTGTAACAAAGTCCCGATTCAGCGCAGCAATACGACCGAGTCCTAAGAGCACGGTACAGCGAAAAGCATCTTCCGGATGGCTCCTCTCGAGAAGGGCGAGTGCCTGGCTTTCATAGCGCAACGCTGCAGGATCGCTGGCGGGCTTCGTTCGATACGCAATGTGACCCAGCCAATGCAAAGCGCGCGCACGCAGTACGGAGTCTTGATCACCCAGCGCATCGAGCATTTTGAGCGCAGCACTCAGCGTCTTTTCTGCATCAGCAAAATGAGCTGCGACAATCTGGGCGGCGCCGAGAGTAACCTCTGCTGCAGCAAGTTCCCGACTGGGTTTGGTTCCATAGACCTTGCTTAGCGCATCTACCTGTTCCTGCAATAAGCCGATGGCCTGATCACTCAATTCGAGATCGGCATACAACCCACCGATGGTGCCCAGCAGCTCCGCCCTTACCTCCGGCACATCCCGCATCTCACCGTGAATCCGCTTCGCACCCAGGTCGAGCAGTTGCTGCGCCGTGGTCAGCCGCGCCTTCGCCCCATCCGGATTGTCCCGCCCGTTCGCGTTGAAGATGCCGACCAGGAAATCCTTCACCGCGGTGGCCTTGCGCGCTTCCAGTTCGGCGCGCCGCGCCTGCCAGGCGATGCCTAGGCTGCCGCCGACGATGGCCAGCAGCAGCAAGGCCGCCGCGCCCACCATCAGGCGGTTGCGGCCGACGAAGCGGCTGAGGGCGTAGAGCCGCGCGCCCTCGCGCGCGGCCACCGGCTCGCCGGCGAGATGCCGCGCCACGTCCTCACGCAGCGCCTCGACGGTAGCGTAGCGCTTGTCCGGCTCCTTGCGCAGGGCGCGGGCGACGATGGCGTCGAGGTCGCCGTGCAGCAGGCGCGGCGGCACCGGCGGTGCGCCATTCTGTGCGGCGGCACGGCTCGGCGGCGGCGGGGGCTCGCGCAGGAGCTTGTCCAGCGCAGCGGGCATCGACAGCTGCTGCAAGGACCAGGGGCGGCGGCCGCTGAGCAGCTCGTACAGCAGCATGCCGAGGGCGTAGACGTCGGCGGCGGTGGTGACCGCGCCGCCGGCGAGCTGCTCAGGCGCGGCGTAGCCCAGGGTCATCGGCACGTGGCGAGTCTGCTCGGCGTCCACCGCGCCACCCGGCGCGAGCAGCTTAGCGATGCCGAAGTCGAGCAGCTTGACCTGCCCGTCCGCGGTGACCATGACGTTGCCGGGCTTGAGGTCGCGGTGGATCACCAAGTTGCGGTGGGCATAGGCGACCGCCTCGCACACCGCCATGTACAGCCGCAGCCTTTGCTCCAGCGTGCTGTTGTGGCTGCGGCACCACTCGGTGATGGCGGCGCCGGTCACCAGCTCCATCACCATGTAGGGGCGGCCGTCCTCGGCCACGCCGCCGTCGAGCAGGTGGGCGATGCCCGGATGCTCCAGCCGCGCCAGGATCTGGCGCTCGGTGGTGAAGCGGCGTGGCTCGCCGGCGGCATCGCGGCGGATCAGCTTGAGCGCGACCTGTTGCTCGAACTGGCCGTCGGCGCGGTCGGCACGGTAGACCTCGCCCATGCCGCCGCGGCCGATCAGGTTGACGATGTGCCAGGCGCCAATGCGGGTGCCGGCGGCCAAGCTGCCCTCGGGCTGCGCCTGGGGCTGGTAGGCGGCGACGGCGGGCTGGTCGAGCAGGGTGTCGACAGCGGCGGTTTCGGCCAGCAGGCCTTCCAGCTCGGCGCGCATCGCCGCATCGTCTCCGGTCAGCCGCGCCAGCGCCGCCGCGCGCTGCGCCTGCGGCAGCGCCAGCAGCTCGTCGAGCGCGGCTTCGATGCGGCTCCAGCCGGCGGCATCCGACATGGCGGCGTTCCCCTGCTGCATCTGCGGGCAGCTTCTGCCCCTGAGTGACCGGTCATCATCGGACGGGCGGCAAGGTGAGGCAAGTGCCGCGCCGTATATGAGGGCTGTCCCGCTCCGGTCCGGTGTGATTGAGTTCGCAGATGGCACGCGGGCGGCCGCCTGTGGTGCCGCCACAAGCTCCGACGAAGAGAGACGTTGCCGGCTCAAGGGAGGCTGCATGAAACACGCATACGCCGGGTTGGCCCTGCTGCTTGCGGTCACACCCTGGATTCCGCCGGTCCTGGCGCAGCAACCCGCACCGTCCTCGCCGAACTGCCCGGTGAGTTCGGGCACCACCGACGCCGCCAAGAGCCACACCCTGTTCCTGTACTTTCCCGGCGCCGACGACCCGAATTTTTGCGCCTTCAAGACCGGCGTCAGCCCGGTTCACGCTTTCGACGCCGCGAGCCTGAACCCGGCGCTCAAAGGCCAGACCCAGGCGCTGATCGAACGTACCCGCCAGGTGGTGGCGGACGACTATTGCGAGTTCAACGTCCAGGTGAAAACCGCCACCGCCAACCCCGTTCCCACGACGAGCAGCAATCCCGACCCGTGCGACACCAGCAGCTTCCCCTCCGTGCCGGATCAGCGCGTCACGGTGGCCATCGGCGCCGACGCCACTGGCGGCGGCGACTGGGGGAAGTCGGATGCGGTCGATATCGGCGATTCCAGCAGCGTCAACTTTGCCCGCGTGTGGGCCGGCTACTACAGCATCTGCGAGGGCGGCGACAGCAGCGGCAACCCCAAGAAGGCGTGCCTGCCGCCAGTCACCGGCCTGCTCACTGGCGCCAACGCCACCGTGGACCGCTGGGCCCAGGCGATCGGCGGCAGCGCCGCGCATGAGGCCGGTCACGGCTACGGCCTGGCGCATACCAACGACGACCCGACCACCGACCCTTTCGAGCCCGGTACCGCCCCTCTGCTCGGCGAGGACTCCTTTCACCGCCACCTGATGCCGGCCGGCTACAACCTCACGCCCACCGATCGCGCTACCTATCGCCGCCATTTCAGTGACAAGTCCTACGGCCTGCTCGCGACCAATGTCGGCCTGTCGATCCAGACCATGCACAACTGGGATCTGCAGAATCCGAACCAGGCCGCGGGCTACAGGCTGTCGATCGACTTCCTCAGCGTCGAGAAGACGATCAACCTGCAGTGGGCCTACAGCGGTTCCGAGAACCCATGGGACAAGCCGACGGTGACCAGCCTACCGGCGCCTCCCGCCTTCAAGGGCGTCTATTACAACGCCTACCGCATCACCTGGTCCTCGTCCAACATGAACTACAAGGACGGCACGCCCGGAGTCATCGCCGGCGGCGGCCGCTTCCACATCGGAGCCACCTTCATAGGCGTGGATTTCAACAAGCCGGACCCGATCATCATCCAGGACGTGACCTTGTATGACGCCAACAAGAATCCCCTGATCCTGCATCCGCGCCTGCCGACGTACGACACGGGGACCGCCGACGGCGGCGGCGGCTTTTCGCTGAACATGTACACGCCGCCGCAGGGCACGCCGCTGCGCCTGCAGGAGGCGCGCATCTACCAACTGCCGCGTGTGGCAAGCATCGACTCGATGATCGGCAAGGGCCGTCCGTACACCTTCGACGGCCTGCCGATCAGGCCGTGGAGCGTGACCCGCTGCCAACCTGGCTCCCTGGTGGACGGCAGGCACTGCGTGTTCGCCCACGCCGAAGATCGTCCGCACGTTCAGGCGGAGTACAAGCTCGGCGAGCCGGGCGTGATCGACTGCACCCGGCGGGTGACACTGGGGAAACTGCGCGACCGGTTGCCGGACGGCAGGCTGCCGGAACCGCAGATTCCGATCAGGGACGGTCCGAAGGACTCTACCAGCGGACCGGATGCCGAGGGACCGACCTGCGCCGGCAGCCAGCGCGATCCCTTCCCCTCCACCACGGTCTACATGATCGCCACCTTCGTCGATCCCAAGGCGCGCCACTACGATCCGCGGCGCAGACGGTATGTCACCGGTCCGGTCACCTCCAGGGTGTATTACCAGTTCGCTGGCGTGCGCCATCTCGAGGGGCTGTGGGAACACCGCCAACCCGATACGGACCGGCGGGACCGCTGACCTCGGCGGCCCGCAGGGCCGCTCGCCCTCCCCCTGCGGGAGGGCCGCGCCGCAGGCGCGGGGAGGGGTAGTCATCGCGATGCGTTCCCCGCGGCCACAAGCCGCCCCACTCCGCGGAAGGTAGCCTGCATTACCGGCCCGCTCCCGCCGGATCGGCGATAATCGGCGCATTCCCGACACACCCATCCCCCGGAGCTTCTTATGTCCACCGATCCCATCGTCATCGCCTCGGTCGCCCGCACCCCCATGGGCGGCATGCTCGGCGTGTTCTCGCCGCTGACTGCCAGCCAGCTCGGCGCCGTCGCCATCAAGGCCGCGGTGGAGCGCGCCGGCCTGGGCGCCACCGACATCGACGAGGTCATCATGGGCAACGTGCTGATGG
>CAYWPB010000148.1:0-8954 GCA_964458725.1 uncultured Nevskia sp.
CGCCGCGGCATCGCCCTGGCCCGCGTCTGCGCCGCCGCCGGCGTCGACCCGCAGCGCATCGCCGACCCCGAAGGGCGCCTGCCGGTGCGCCGCTTTGTCGCCCTGCTGGAAGAGGCGGCGCGCCTGTCCGGGGACGACAATATCGGCCTGCGCCTGGGCTGCGGCCACGGGCTCGACAGCTTCGGCCCGCTGGCCGAGGCCATCGTCAACGCGCCGGACGTGGCCGGTGCCGTGACCAATGTCTCGCGTTACTTCGCGCTGCACCAGGAAGGTGCCCAGCTCGAGCTGGGCATCGAGGGCCGCAATGCCGTGGTCGCCTACTCGATCCGCGACGCCGGCGTGCTCGACTACCGCCAGGACGCGGAGCTGTCCATCGCCAAGATGCTGAACTTCACCCGTGCCCTGATCGGCAACCGCGCCTGGACGCCGGCCGCGGTGTACTTCGAGCACCCCGAGCCGCGCGACAGCAGCGAGCACCGCCGCGTGTTCGGCGCGCCGGTGTACTTCTCGCAGCCGCGCAACGCCATCGTCGCGCCGCGCGAGCTGCTGGCGATGCGCGTCAACGGCGCCGATTTCGGCCGCCTGGCCCAGGCCCTGGACCTGGCCGAGGCGCGCTGCCCGGTTGCCACACCCGGCGACGACCTGCTGGCGCGCGTACGCCAACAGATCCTGCGGCGGCTGCGCGCAGGCTCGGTGTCGATCGAGGCGGTGGCCGCCGCGCTGGATCTGAGCGAGCGTACCCTGCAGCGCCGCCTCGGCGATCTCGGCGCCACCTTCAACGAGCTGGTCGAGGGCATGCGCTTCGAGCTGTCGCAGCGTTACCTGCGCCAGGACCACCTGTGGCTGACCGAAATCGGGTACCGTCTCGGCTATTCCGAGCTGAGTGCCTTCAGCCGCGCCTTCCGGCGCTGGGCCGGGGTCAGCCCGATCGAATTCCGCAAGGTCGCCTGCTCCTGAGCCGCCAATGTTCGACATGCACGATGACGCCACCCTCCCCTCCCGCCCGGCCGCACCAGCCGGCACCGTAGCGTCCGACGCCCCGGTGGTGCTGATCACCGGCGCGTCCTCCGGCATCGGCCGCTGCTGCGCCGAGTACCTGCACGGCCGCGGCTGCCGCGTTTACGGCACCAGCCGCCGCGCCCCGGAAGCCGGCGACGGCAGCGCCGGCTATCAGATGATCGGCATGGACGTGACCTCGGACGAGTCGGTGCGCCGCGGCGTGGAGCTGATCCTGGCGCGCGAAGGCCGCGTCGACGTGGTGCTGAACAACGCCGGCGACGGCATTGCCGGCGCGGTGGAAGACACCAGCGTCGAAGAGGCCAGGCAGCAGTTCGAAACCAATTTCTTCGGCGCGCTGCGGGTCTGCCAGGCCGTGCTGCCGTCGATGCGCGGACGCGGCACCGGGCTGATCGCCAACGTCAGCTCGCTCGGCGGCCTGGTCGGCCTGCCGTTCCAGGGCCTGTACAGCGCCAGCAAGTTCGCGCTGGAAGGCATGACCGAAGCGCTGCGCATGGAACTGCGCCCGCACGGCGTGCGCGTGGTGCTGATCGAGCCGGGCGACTTCCGCACCGGCTTCACCGCGCAGCGGCGCCAGGTGCGCGCGGCGCGGGCTGACAGCCCCTATGCGGCGCGTTTCGCCCGCGCCCTGGCGACGATGGAGAAGGACGAGGCCGGCGGCGCCGATCCGCTGCTGGTGGCGCGGCTGCTGGAACGCCTGATCGCCGCCCGCTCGCCGCGGCCACGCCACAAGGTCGGCGGCTTTGCCCAGACTTTTGTCATCGGTCTGCGCAAGGTGCTGCCGCAGAAGCTGGTCGAATACCTGCTGATGTCGAGCTACGACATTTCCTGACGGTTGCTTCAGCAATTTCCGGAAGCCGCCGCTGGCGCCAGATGTCAAGATGCATGAGGAATGATCGGGGATAGTTTTTCCCATGGCCTGAGAAGGCGGCGCGCCTGCGCGCATACCGGAGTCGAAGATGCTGAAGTCCACACAGTGGTGCCTGGCGGCGGCTGCCGCACTGTTCAGCGGCGCGGCGCTGGCCGCGGCGAGCGAGGCGCAGATCGCGCGCCTGGGACAGGACCTGACTCCGGTCGGAGCCGAGAAGGCCGCCAACAAGGACGGCAGCATCCCCGCCTGGAAGGGCGGCGAGATGACCGCGCCGGCCGGCTGGGCGCCGGGCAAGGTGCGTCCCGACCCGTACGCGGCAGAGAAGCCGTTGTTCTCGATCACCGCCGCCAACGCCGACCAGTACAAGAACCGCCTCAGCGCCGGCCAGCTGGAGTTGCTGAAGACCATCAAGGGCTACCGCATGGACGTCTATCCGACGCACCGCTCCTGCGGCTACCCGGACCTGGTCTACCAGCGCACCAAGGAGAACGCCAAGACCGCCGCCATGGCCGGCGACGGCTTCGAGCTGGCCAGCGCCACCGGCTCCGGCTTCCCCTTCCCGATTCCGCAAACCGGCGTCGAGGCGATGTGGAACCACAAGCTGCGCTACGAGGGTCAGGGCCGCATCGAGCCGAACTACACCCTACTGTCGCCGTCTAAGGGCGGCTCGGACTTCACCAAGATCGAGTACGTCGCCAAGTACCTGGTGCCGTTCCAGGCGCCGACCACCAAGAGCATCGCCGACGCCAATGGGGTCGAGTTCTACTTCTACCAGGAGACCACCACCCCGGCGGCCCTGGCCGGCACCTTGCAGGCCGGCGTCTACTACCTGCAGAAGCTGAACGAGGGCTGGCAGTACTTCCCCGGCCAGCGCCGCGTGCGCCGCCTCTCCACCTACGCCTACGACGCGCCGCTGATCGGCCTGGAGAACACCTACTACGTCGACCAGGCCTGGATGTACAACGGCATGCTCGACCGCTACACCTACAAGCTGGTCGGCAAGCAGGAGATGTACATCCCCTACAACAGCTTCGCGCTGCGCGACGGCACCCGCTTCAACGACAAGACCCTGTTCGGCGCCGACCACCTCAATCCCGACGCGCGCCGCTACGAGCTGCACCGCGTGTGGAAGGTGGAGGCCGACGTCCGCCCGGGCCAGCGCCACTCCAGCCCGCACCGCGTGTTCTACTTCGACGAAGACACCTGGGGCATCATCGTCGTCGACATGTACGACGCGCAGAACAAGATCCAGCGCGTGCAGGAAGGCAGCGTCACTCCGATCTGGGAGATCGGCGCCTGCGACTCCTCCGAGGACTACGTCAGCTACGACCTGCCGAGCGGCCGCTACTGGGGCGACATCTTCACCATCGGCCAGAAGGAGACCGACTGGACCGCCGGCAAGGAAGGGCGCCTCAAGCCCGACATGTTCACCGAGGACTACCTGCGCCGCCAGGGCGCGCGCTGAGAACGCGCCGACAACGACGATCGGCTCAAGGGAAAACGACGAATAGTCATGCCCGCGACACGGGCGCCGATCCGCATGGGAAGAATGAGGGGGCTGTGATGAAGGACAAGAAGAAGATCAACCGCGCCATGCGCCGTCGCCTTGCCTGCGGCGCCGCGGCCGGCCTGCTGGCCGGCACCGCGCTGCCGGCGGCGGCGTTCAAGTTCGATCTCGGCGGCGGCTTCAGCGGCGCCTTCGACTCGACCGTCTCCTACGGCGTGCAGATGCGCACGCAGAGCCGCAACTGCACCCTCATCTCCCAGGACAACGGTGGCTGCGCCGCGACCACCGCCGAACTGCCGGAGGCCTCGCAGGACGCCTACTTCATCAACGCCGACGACGGCGACCTCAACTACAACAAGTGGGACCTGTTCTCGATGGTGGTCAAGGGCACCCATGAGCTGCAGCTCAAGATGCCCTGGGACCTGAGCTTCTTCGGCCGCGTCTCCGAGCTGTACGACTGGCGCATCGGCCAGACCGAACGCACCCCGCTCGACCCCGAGGCGCGCCGCTTCTCGGTCTACAACTTCCAGCCGCTCGACGCCTACCTCAACAAGAACTTCGAGTGGTTCGACCGCAGCGCCCGCCTGCGCGTCGGCTACCAGGTGCTGAGCTGGGGCGAGGACATCTTCGTGCTCGGCGGCATCAACTCGATCAACGCCATCGACGTGCGCCGCTACCACGTCGCCGGCGCCCAGGTGAAGGAGATCCTGCGCCCGGCGCCGATGGTCTCGCTCAACACCGACCTGATCGACCACTGGAGCGCCGAGGCCTACTACCAGTGGAAGTGGAACGGCTTCCAGCTCGACCCCACCGGCACCTACTTCTCCAGCGCCGACCCGGCCGGCAAGGGCAACGACCAGAACCTCTTCATCCCGACTTCGGTGATCAACGCCGGCCTCGCCGCGAATCCGCTGGCGCTGCAGCTCCTGAACGCCGGCGCGATCCGCCGGGCACCGGCCGGCACCGTGGGCGATCCGGGCGGCACCCGCCTCAGCGGCCAGCAACTGCGCACCGCCGCGGCGGTGCAGCCGCGCCTGATCGCCGGCTTCACCAATCCCAACTTCATTCTCGGCGAAGCGGCCTCCAACGCCTTCGCCACCGCCCTGGTCGACAGCGCCTTCAACAGCGGCACGGCAATCCCGCAGGCGGCCGACAACGGCGGCAGCAACCACGGCCAGTACGGCGTGTCGTTCCGCTACCGCCCGGAATGGGTCGACGCCTCGTTTGGCTTCTACTACGAGCGGCTCAACTCCAAGATCCCGTTCATCAGCTACACCGTCCAGCCGCAGTACGCCGCGGACAATCCGGTATCGGCCGCCTACAAGATCGAGTACCCCAGCGGCATCAACCTCTACGGCATGTCGTACAACACCAACGTCGGCGACTGGGCGCTGGGGGGCGAAGTGTCCTGGCGCCCGCGCGACCCGGTGGCGATCGATCCCTCGGTGCCCAGCGGCGCCGACCCGAAGAGCGCGCCCTACGCCTGCGTCAACGGCGGCGGAGAAGCCGCCGGCAAGTACTGCCGCGGCTGGGTCGACCAGTCCAAGATCCAGCTGCAGCAATCGTTCCTGCAGGTGCTGTCCCCGACCACCGGCCTGGGCAGCTACCTGCTCGGCAATCTCGGCGCCAGCGAGGGCTACTTCCTCGGCGAAGTCGGCGCCACCTACTACCCGGGCCTGGCGCCACTGGGCGGCATCCCCTGGTCGCTGCCGGCCTATGCCCTGCCGGACAAGTTCTCGGCGGGCTATACCTTCGAGACCCAGATCACCTATCCGAACGTGATGAACCTGGGCTTCGACTGGCTGCCGCAGATCGACTGGTCGCAGGGGGTAATGGGCAATACGCCGAACGCCCTGCCCTGGCAGAGCGGCGCCAAGGCGGCGACCTTCACCCTGAACTTCAACAAGCACAACATCATCACCTCGGCGATCGCCTACACCTGGTTCTGGGGTGGCGGCACGCAGAACCAGACCAGCGACCGCGACTTCCTCAGCTTCACCGTTTCGTACAACTTCTGAGATCAGCATGCACAAGCGTCATACCGGCGAAAGCCGGTATCCAGAGCCCAAAGCGCAGGGTATGCGCCCCTGGATTCCGGCTTCCGCGGGAATGACGCCAGTTGCGGGAGCACCCCGATGCTGACCACCACCGTCCGCAAGCTCGAAGATTTCCTGTTCCGCCGGCGCGGCGTGGTGCTGGCGGTGTTCGCCGCGCTGACCTTGGTGATGGGCTGGGAAGCATCGAAGCTGCGTATTTCCGCCGGCTTCGACAAGCTGCTGCCGTCCGGCCACGAGTACATCAAGACGTTCGACGACTACCGCGGCCAGCTGCACGACGCCAACGGCATCGCCGTGGTGGTGCACCCGCGCCACGGCGACATCTGGAACGCGGCGACGCTGAAGACGCTGTACGACGTGACCCAGGCCGTGACTTTCCTGCCCGGCATCAACCGCGGCAGCGTCACCTCGCTGTGGACACCGAACATCTTCGTCACCCAGATCACCGAGGACGGCTTCAAGTCCGATCTGCTGATCAGCGGCACGCTGACCCCCGACGCCATGACGCCGGAGGTGATCGGCCAGATCCGCGACCGCGTCATCGAGGGCGGCTACATCGGCAAGCTGGTGGCGAAGGACGGCTCCGGCGCGCTGATCGCCGCGGAGGTGATGGATCCCGATCCTCACACCGGCGAGCCGCTGGACTACATCGCCTTCGGCCATTCGCTGGAATCGCAGATCCGCGGCAAGTTCGAGAACCAGGATGTGGAGATCCAGGTCATCGGCTTCGCCAAGGAAGTGTCGGACATCGCCGACGGCGCCCAGGGTGTGCTGCTGTTCTGCGGCATCGCCCTGCTGCTGACCATCCTGGCGGTGTACTGGTACTGCCGCTCGTGGACGCTGACCTTCCAGAAGATCATCTGCTCGATGACTACGCTGATCTGGCAGTTCGGCACCGTGCATCTGCTCGGCCTGGGCCTGGACCCGCTGGCGATCCTGGTGCCGTTTCTGATCTTCGCCATCGGCGTCTCGCACGGCGTACAGCAGATCAACTTCATGGTGCGCGAAGTGGCCGAGGGCGCGGACATGTACAGCGCGGCGCGGCGCAGCTTCAGCGGCCTGCTGATCCCCGGCGTGCTGAGCCTGGCGACCACCTTCGTCAGCTTCGTCACCATGGTGCTGGTACCGATCCCGATGATCCGCGAGCTGGCCATCGTCGCGGCCATCGGCATCGCCTACAAGGTGGTGAGCAACCTGGTCATGCTGCCGCTGGCCGCCTCGTATTCGAAGATCACCCCGGAATGGGGCCGGCTGTCGCAGCAGCGTCGCGAGAGCCGCGGCAACCTGATGGCAAAAATCGCCCGGATCGCCGAGCCGCGCAACGCCTGGATCATGAGCGGCGTGACCCTGGCCGTGTTCGTCGCCGCGCTGTTCCTGTGCCAGGGACGGGTCATCGGCAGCCTGCAGCCGGGCTCGCCGGAGCTGCGTCCGGACGCGCGCTATAACCTCGACTCGCGCGCCATCGCCGACAAGTTCGACATCGGCCTGGACTGGCTCACCGCCGTGGTGGAGGCGCCGGAGGAGTCCTGCGGCAACGTCGAGCTGCTCAAGCTGGTCGACGAATTCTCCTGGGAGATGCAGAGCGTGCTCGGCGTGATCTCGGCCGAGTCGGTGGCCTCGCTCACCCGCTTGTACAACAACGGCCTCAACGAAGGCCAGCCGAAGATGACCACCATCCCGCGCGACAGCCACACCCTGGGGTACAACATCGCCCAGGCCCACGAGGCGGCGGCGATCACCGGCAAGGGCTGCAAGTGGATGGCGGTGAACCTCTACCTCACCGATCACAAGGCCACCACCATCCAGAACGTGGTCGCCGCGGTGAAAACCTTCCGCGCCGCGCATACCATGCCCGGCGTGACGTTCCGGCTCGCCAGCGGCAACGCCGGTGTCGAGGCCGCCACCAACGAGGTGCTGGCGGGGGAGGAGATGCCGATGCTGCTCTACGTCTTCGCCGCGATTGTGCTGCTGGTGTACCTGGCCTACCGCGACTGGCGCGCCATGCTGGCCTGCTGCCTGCCGCTGGCGGTGGCCACCTATATCGGCTACGCCTTCATGAAGCTCCTGGACATCGGGCTCACCGTCGCGACCCTGCCGGTGATGGTGCTGTCGGTCGGCGTCGGCGTCGACTACGCGTTTTACATCTACAACCGCCTGCAGCTGCACCTGGCGCGCGGCGAGACCATCGCCGACGCTTTCGAGCACGCGCTGAAGGAGACCGGCATCGCCACCGTGTTCACCGCCCTGACCCTGTCGGTGGGCGTGGCCACCTGGAGCTTCTCGGCGCTCAAGTTCCAAGCTGACATGGGCAAGCTGCTGGCCTTCATGTTTATGGTCAACATGGTGATGGCGATCACCGCCCTGCCCGCCTTCGCGGTGGTACTGGAGCGGCTGGTGCCGCGTCGCGGGCCGGTGCACGTGCCGGGGCTGGCCCATGATTAAGTCCCGCACACCAGTGGCCGGCGCCGTCCTGGTCGGCAGCTTGATCGGTTGCAGCATCTGGTGGATGCAGCAGCAGCGGATGCGGACACCCGCACCGCCGGCCGCCCCGGTGGCCACGGCAGCGACGACCAACGCGGCCACGGGCTCGGCCCAGATTCCGGCGGCCATCGTCGCCGATGCGACGCATGCCCCCATCCTCGCCGCTGCCTGGGCCGGCAAGCGCGTGGTCGCGGCCGGCGATCACGGCGTGGTTCTACTTTCCGACGACGCCGGCAAGACTTTCCGCCAGGCGCGCTCGGTGCCAAGCCAGGCCCTGCTGACCAGCCTGAGCTTCGTCGACGAGCACCAGGGCTGGGCTGCCGGCCACGACGGCCTGGTGCTGCACACCGAGGACGGCGGCGAAACCTGGGCCATCCAGCGCGAAGACCTCGACGGCGACAAACCGCTGTTCGCCGTCCGCTTCAACGACGCCCAGCACGGTCTCGCCGTCGGCCTGTTCGGCACCGCGGTGCAGACCGCCGACGGCGGCAAGACCTGGACCCCGCTGGAAGTGGAAACCGGCGAGGAGAAGGATCATCACCTCTACGCCATCTTCGGCGCGCCAGACAGCGGGCTGTACATCGCCGGCGAGACCGGCCTGATCTACCGCTCCGCCGACGGCGGCGCCACCTGGACCACGATCAAGACCAGCAATCCCGGTTCGTTCTGGACCGGCGTCCAGCTCCGCGACGGCAGCCTGCTCGCCGCCGGCCAGCGCGGCCACGTCTTCCTAAGCCATGACCAGGGTGCCAGCTGGACCGAAGTTCCCTCCGGCACCGAACAATCCCTCACTGGCGTGGCACAGAATGCCGACGGTTCGCTGATCCTCAGCGGCCTCGCTGGCACCACCCTGCGCAGCAGCGACAACGGGGCCAGCTTCAGCGGCAACACACGCGACGACCGCGTCCCACTCCTCGCCGTGCTGGCCTTGCCGGATGGCAAGCCCCTGCTGTTCGGCGAGCGCGGGCCGCTGGCCGCCGAATAGGCGACGCTCAGCCGAAGTCGGTCGAGCGTGAGACCG
>CAYWPB010000149.1:0-8915 GCA_964458725.1 uncultured Nevskia sp.
TGTAGCCCACGGCCAGCTTGGCCGCGACCTTGGCGATCGGGAAGCCGGTGGCCTTGGAGGCCAGCGCGGAGGAGCGCGACACGCGCGGATTCATCTCGATCACGATCATGCGGCCGTCGGCCGGGTTGATCGCGAACTGCACGTTGGAGCCGCCGGTGTCGACGCCGATCTTGCGCAGCACCGCGATGCTGGCGTTGCGCATGATCTGGTATTCCTTGTCCGTCAGGGTCTGCGCCGGCGCCACGGTGATCGAGTCGCCGGTGTGCACGCCCATCGGGTCGAAGTTCTCGATCGAGCAGATGATGATGCAGTTGTCCTTGCGGTCGCGCACCACCTCCATCTCGAACTCTTTCCAGCCGAGCAGCGACTCCTCGATCAGCACTTCGGTGGTGGGCGACAGGTCCAGCCCGCGCGCCACGATCTCCTCGAACTCCTCGACGTTGTAGGCCACGCCGCCGCCGGAGCCGCCGAGGGTGAAGCTGGGACGGATGATCACCGGGAAGCCGATCTGCGCCTGGATCGCGCGCGCCTCCTCGATGGTGTGGGCCACGCCGGAACGTGCCGAGCCCAGGCCGATCTCGGTCATCGCGTCGCGGAACTTCTGGCGGTCCTCGGCGAGGTCGATGGCGTGCTCGCTGGCGCCGATCAGCTCGCACTTGAACTTCTCCAGCACGCCGTTGCGCGCCAGGTCCAGCGCGCAGTTCAGCGCGGTCTGGCCACCCATGGTGGGCAGCACCGCGTCCGGGCGCTCCTTCTCGATGATGCGCGCCACGGTCTGCCAGCGGATCGGCTCGATGTAGGTGGCGTCGGCCATCTCCGGGTCGGTCATGATGGTGGCCGGATTGGAGTTGACCAGCACCACCCGATAGCCTTCCTGGCGCAGCGCCTTGCAGGCCTGGGCACCGGAGTAGTCGAACTCGCAGGCCTGGCCGATGACGATCGGCCCGGCGCCGATGATCAGGATGCTCTTGAGGTCTGTGCGCTTCGGCATTTCGGCTCTTTACTCGATACGAATCAGTTGACGCTGGCCGTGGCCAGCTTCACGCCGAAGCCGACGAACAGGGCTCCGGCGCCGCCGGTGAGGGCGGTGCGGGTGCGGCGCCAGCGGCGGAACGCCGCGGCCAGGCGCGCGCCGCTGAAGATCAGCGCGGTCAGGTAGAGGAAGCTCAGCATCTGGGCGATGCCGCCCAGGATGGCGAAGGAAAGCGCCTTGTGGGCGTAGGCCGGATCGACGAACTGGATGAAGAAGGCGATGAAGAACAGGATCGCCTTGGGGTTGATCAGGCTGATGCCGAGGGCGCGCCGCAGCGGATCTCCCTCGCCCGCCGGCAGTTCGGCCACGGCGTCGGGCTCGGCCGGGCTGGCCAGGCGGCCTTTCCAGGCGCCAACCAGCATCTTCACTCCGAGGTATGCCAGGTAGGCGCCGCCGGCGTACTTCAGCGCCAGGAACAACGGCGGCCAGGCTTTCAGCAGCGAGGCGACGCCGGCCGAGGCCAGCACCATCAGCACCGTGTCGCCGATGAACACGCCGCAAGCGGCGCGATAGCCGGCGCGCACGCCGCGGCGGGCCGCCGTGCTCAGCACGAACAGCGAGTTCGGCCCCGGCAGCAGGATCACGACGACGGCACCGGCGAAATAGGTCGCCAGGTGAACGACGCCGAACAGGCTGCCGCTCATCTGCGGTATTCCTCGATCAGTTCGACAAAACGGTCGAACAGGTAGCCGACGTCGTGCGGGCCGGGACTGGCTTCGGGGTGGCCCTGGAAGCTGAAGGCCGGGGCGTCGGTGATGCGGATGCCCTGGTTGGAACCGTCGAACAGCGAGCGGTGGGTGATCACCGCATTGCCCGGCAGGCTGGCCTCGTCGACCGCGAAGCCGTGGTTCTGGCTGGTGATCAGCACGCGGCCGGACTCCAGGTCCTGCACCGGGTGGTTGGCGCCGTGGTGGCCAAAGCTCATCTTCAGCGTCTTGCCGCCGACCGCAAGACCGAGGATCTGGTGGCCCAGGCAGATGCCGAACAGCGGCAGCTTGCGCGCCATGAACTCGCGCGCCGCCTCGATGGCGTAGGTGCAGGGCTCGGGATCGCCGGGACCGTTCGACAGCATCACGCCGTCCGGCTTCAGCGCCAGCACCTCGGTGGCGGGCGTCTGCGCCGGCACCACGGTGAGCTTGCAGCCACGGTCGGCTAGCATGCGCAGGATGTTGCGCTTGATGCCGAAGTCGTAGACCACCACCGAGCGCTGGCCGCCGGAGCGCTCGCTTTCGACATTGGTCTCCAGCTTCCAGGAGCCGCGCGTCCAGGTATAGGGCTCGGTGACGCTGACCACCTTGGCCAGGTCCATGCCCTTCAGCCCCGGGAAGGCGCGCGCGCGCTTCAGCGCTTCCTTCTCGTTCGCCTCCGGGCCGGCCAGGATGCAGCCGTTCTGCGCGCCCTTGTCGCGCAGGATGCGGGTCAGGCGGCGCGTGTCGATGCCGGCGATGGCTACCACCTTCTGCTCCGCCAGGTATTCGCTGAAACCCTTGCGGGCACGCCAGGAACTGGCCGGGCGCGGCACCTCGCGCAGGATCAGGCCGGACAGCTGCACCTTCTCCGATTCGCGGTCCTCGTCGTTGGTGCCGACGTTGCCGATGTGCGGATAGGTCAGCGTGACGATCTGCTCACGGTACGAGGGATCGGTGAGGATCTCCTGGTAGCCGGTCATGGCGGTGTTGAACACCACCTCACCCACGGTGCTGCCGTCTATGCCGATGGAAACACCCCGGAAAACGCTACCGTCAGCGAGGGCGAGCAGGGCCGGGGTGGTAGGCATCATCGGTCCGGGGTCTTCCAGGAAATGTGGGACGGTACACATGAGAAAGGGGGCTTGCGCCCCCTTCTCAGGATTAAGGCCGCATTTTACCCGCCCGGACACATAGCGTCTATGTGTACATCTCCGTACAAGGACCGGTCATCCCTGACCGGACCATTCAAGCGAGGCAGGAATCCGGCTCGGTTAGAAAAGCCCCATCTGGTCGCCCGACGCCGGCGGCACTCGGAACAAGCTGTGATCCAGCCCCGGCTGCGGCCGGTCCAGGCCGTAGCGGCGCCGCGCCAGGGCGAAGCGCTTGGCGATCAGCTCGGCGAACTGGCCGGTGCCGCGCATGCGCCGGCCGAATTCGGGATCGTTGTCCTTGCCACCCCGCGACTGATTGATCAGGCTCATGACGTGCGCCGCGCGCTGCGGCAGGTGCGCCTGCAGCCAGTCGCGGAACAGCTCCTTCAACTCGTAAGGCAGGCGCAGCAGGACGTAGCTGGCGGCGCTGGCACCCGCCTCCGCCGCGGCTTCCAGCACCTGCTCCAGCTCGGCGTCGTTGACGCAGGGGATGACCGGGGAAAACATCACCCGCACCGGCACCCCCGCCTCGCTCAGCTGGCGGATCACCCGCAACCGCGCCTGCGGTGAGCTGGCGCGCGGCTCCAGGGTCCGCTTCAGCGCCGGGTCCAGGGTGGTCAGGGTGACGCCGACGCCGACCAGCCGGTCGCGGGCCAGATCGGCCAGCAAGTCGAGGTCGCGTTCGATCATGGCCCCCTTGGTGGTGATACCCACCGGGTGGCGGAAGCGCGCCAGCACCTCGAGGATGCCGCGGGTGACCTGCAGGCGCCGCTCGACCGGCTGGTAGGGGTCGGTGTTGGCGCCGAGCACGATGGTGGTCGGCTTGTAGTCCGGCTTGCGCAGCTCTTTATCCAGCAATTCCGCGGCGTTGGGCTTGAAAAATAACTTGGTTTCGAAGTCCAGCCCCGGCGACAGGTTGAGGTAGGCGTGGCTGGGACGGGCGTAGCAGTAGATGCAGCCGTGCTCGCAGCCGCGGTAGGGATTGATCGACTGGCTGAAGCCGATGTCGGGCGATTCGTTGCGGCTGATGATGCTTTTTGCCCGCTCCGGCGTCACCGTCGTTGCCAGCGGCGGCAGCTCCTCCTCGATCGTGCCCCAGCCGTCGTCGGTCCGCCGGGTGTCGCGGCTTTCGAAACGGCCCGGCGGCCTGAGCGAGGTACCGCGGCCCTTGATGATTTCGGCCATGCGATAACTGTACTCTTGTACAGTATTCCGGACAACAACCGTTCGGCGATCAGGGTATGCGCTCGCCGCGGTCGCTCTGCCCGGCCTGGTGCCAGATCACGGCGCCTGCCGGGCCGTCCGCGCCCTCGAACTCGGCCTGCGCGTCCACCACCTTGAGAAAGAAGCCGCGCTCGCTCTCCGCGTACATCTCGAACGCCTGCCCCGCCATGTTGCCGGCCAGGTGTTCACCCTTGCGGCTGATCTCCAGCACCGAGTTGTCCGAAGCGAAATGGTAGCGGCCGACGTAACGGTCCAGCACTGCACCCGGCAGCACGACTTCCTTGTGCTCGCTTGGCTTCTGCAGGTTCACCGGGAAGGAAGGATTCAGCAGGTGCAAGCCGATGTCATCCACCCCCGTCCCGGTCTGGGCGTTGGCCAGGGCCACCACGCCGAGCCGCGCCTGCGGGTCATAGCCAACAAAGCTGCGGAAGCCGCCGACGCTTCCGTTCTTCCAGACCACCGTACGCCCATGGTCCTCCCAGATGTTCCAGGCCAGGGCGATCTGCGTCGCCGGCTGCATGCCGCCGGGCCGGCGCGTATCGAGCATGGCGCGCATCGCTGGCTGCAGCTCGGATGGCTGGTACGCGAGCACGGCTCCGAGCAGCCGGAGCAGGTCGTTGGCGGTCGAGCGCAGCGCCCCTGCTCCCAGCAGGGCACCCTCGCTCCAATGCCCGGCCGGCTCCAGTTGCGCGTCGTAGCCTTGCGGCTGGTGTCGGCGCATCTGCGGCGAAAGCCCGATCGCGGTGTCCGCCATGCCGAGCGGGCCGGTGATCCGACTGCGCACCAGTTCCGCGTAACTCCGACCGGTGCGTCGCTCGAGCAGGTGCCCGAGCAGGCCGAAGCCGACGTTCGAGTACTGGTAGCGGGAGCCCGGATCAGCCTCCAGCTTCACCATCGACAGCCCCTGATACATCTGGGCGATGGTATACCGGGCGTAGGGATTGGCCGGATCCCGGGAGCTCAGGTTCGGCGGCCGCAGCGGGAACCCGGCGGTGTGTGTGGCCAGGTCCACAAGCGTGATCTGGCGGCCGTCGCGCTGCGGCATCCGCACCCGGGCCGGCAGGTACTTCGCCGCCGGGTCGTCCAGAGCCATTTCGCCACGCCTCACCGCGTCAGCCAGCAGCAGGGCTGTAAACACCTTGGTGATGGAGCCGACGTCGAACACCGAGTCGCCATCCATCGCCCGCCGATCGTGCAGGCCGAAACTACCGTAGGCGATGACGCGGCGGCCATCCGGTCCGATGATGCCCACTACCGCGCCGGTGGCCTGTTTCTGCGCGTCGACACGGATCTGCAGCATGCGGCGGATTTCCGCATCGTCGGTAGCGAGGGAAGGATCGGCCGCTACCGAGCACAGCGGCAACAGCGCCAGCAAGGCTGCCGGCAGGAAGGATTTCAAGCGCCCACTCCGGTTGCACCGCGGTTTGCGGCAGGCGTCATTCAGATGCAGCGACCGCCCGCTTCAGATTTTCCCCGGTCAGGCGGCAGATGCGCCAATCGTCCATCACCACCGCACCCAGACTCCGGTAGAAGCCGATCGCCGGCCGGTTCCAGTCCAGTACCGACCATTCCATGCGTTCGCAACCGCGCTGCGCGGCGATCCGGGCCAGGTGCAGCAGCAAGGCCTTGCCATAACCCTTGCCGCGCTGTTCCGGCTCGACGAACAGGTCTTCCAGATACAGCCCCGCATTGGCGCGGAAGGTGGAGAAGTTGTGGAAGTACAGCGCAAGGCCCACCGCCCTTCCCTCGCTCCAGCCCAGCACCGCTTCGGCCACGCGGCGGCCGCCGAACAGCGCCTGGCTCATCTTCTCCTCGGTCGCCACGACCTCGTGCTCGAGCTTTTCGTATGCGGCCAGGGCGCGCACCAGGCGCACGATTTCCGCCACGTCCTGCGGTCCGGCCTCGCGGATTTCAAAGCTCATTAGGGCCTACTCACGCTATTTTGATCGCTGCGTTGCCCCCGGATTTGCGTCCAGGCAAGGCGCGAGGAGCGCGGCGTACTACCAGTACGTAAGCGACGAGCAACGCCGCATGGACGCAAATCCGGGGGCAACCCTCCGGGACGGGGTCTGTTTTCGCGCATTGCGGCGTTGCTCCCTCCTTGTGTATATCCAATACACCGCGTCGGTCGCGCCTTGCACTGCGCGAAAACAGACCCCGTCGCAGCGATCAAAATAGCGTGAGTAGGCCCTAGATCTCCACCTGGAAGCCCAGTTCCACCACATCCTCTGGCGGCAGCTGGTAGAACGCGGTATTGCGCATGGCGTTGCGGGTCAGGAACACGAACAGATGGCGCCGCAGGGGCCACCAGCTGCTGACCTTGGCGGTGGGAATGAGGGTCTCGCGGCCGACGTAGTAGGTCAGGTTGTCCTGGTCCACCGTCAGCCCCAGTCTCTCGCACAGGCGCAGCGCCACCGGGATATTGGGGGTCTGCATGAAACCGTAGTGGACGACGACGCGGGTGATACCCGGCGACACACCGATCACCTTGAGACGCTCCGCGGCCGGCACGCGCGGCTCGTCGGCGGTGAGCACGGTGAGCAGGATCACTTCCCGCTGCAGCACGTGATGACGCTGCAGGTGGCGGAAGATGTTCGGCGACACCAGGCCCTGGGCGGAGAAGAACACTGCCGTGCCGGGGATGCGGTGGGGCGGCTCGCGCTCGATCTCCCGCGCCAGCTCGATCGCCGGGCGGGCGTGGGCGCTCCATTTATCCGCCAGCACGCGGCGGCCGCTGCCCCAGGCGAACATCACCGCGAAAGCGAAGACGGCGACCACCACCGGATACCAGCCGCCGTCGGCGATCTTGACCAGGTTGGAACCGAAAAACGAAAGGTCGAAGATCAGGATCAGCGCGGCGACCACGCCGACCAGCATCGGGTGCCATTCGAAGCGGCGCGCGACGAAGTAGGCCAGCACGGTGGTGATGACCATGGTGCCGGACACCGCGATGCCATAGGCCGAGGACAGGGCGTCGGAGGACTTGAAGCCCAGCACCAGCCCCAGGGTCAGCAGCATCAACAGCCAGTTGGCGATCGGAATGTAGATCTGTCCCTGCTCGTCGGAGGAAGTCTGGATGATTTCCAGCGGCGGCAGCTGGCGCAGCTGCACCAGCTGGTGGGTCATGGAAAAGGTGCCGGAGATCACCGCCTGAGAGGCGATCACCGTTGCCGCCGCCGCCAGCACCACCATTGGATAGATGCCCCACTCCGGCACCAGGTGGTAGAACGGCTCGTGCGATTGCGGATCGGCCAGCACCAGCGCCCCCTGACCGAAGTAGTTGAGCAGCAGGCAGGGCAGCACCAGGCTGAACCAGGCCAGGCGGATCGGCCGGCGGCCGAAATGTCCCATGTCGGCATATAAGGCCTCGCCGCCGGTCACCGCCAGGAACACGGCACCGAGCAGGGTGAAACCGGCCAGGCCATGGCGCAGGAAGTAGTCCAGCGCGTGCCAGGGATTGAACGCGTACAGCACCTCGGGCCGCACCAGGATGCCGCGCACGCCGAGCGCACCGATGACCAGGAACCAGACGATCAGCACCGGGCCGAACAAAGCGCCGATGCCGCCGGTGCCACGCCGCTGCAGCATGAACAGGCCCACCAGCAGGGCCAGGGTGATGGGGATGACGTAGGGCTGGAAGGCCGGCGTCGCCACCTTGAGGCCTTCGATCGCGCTGAGCACCGAGATCGCCGGGGTGATGGTACCGTCGCCGTACAGCAAGGCACCTCCGAACAAGCCCAGCAGCATCAACGCGTAGCGGCCGGTGCCAGGCTTCGATTTCCACGGATTGAGCAAGGCCACCAGGGCGATGATGCCGCCCTCGCCCCGGTTGTCCGCGCGCATCACGAACACCAGGTACTTGAGCGAGATCACCAGGATCAGCGACCAGATGATCAGGGACAGCACGCCGAGCACGTCGGCCGCGCTGGTGGAAGCCTGGCCGCTGCCGAAGAAGCACTCGCGCAGGGCGTAGATCGGGCTGGTGCCGATGTCGCCATAGACCACACCGAGTGCGCCGATGGAGAGCGGCAGGAGCTTCTTGTGGTTCTTGTCGTTCATGCGCGAGGTCGCTGATCTCCCAGTCCCCTACGGAGCGCGGCCCGGGTCCACGCCTAGTTGAAGCCCAGCACGTCCCGCATGTCGTACAACCCGGCCGGCTTCTGCGCCAGCCAGGCCGCCGCGCGCAGCGCGCCGCGCGCAAAATTGGTCCGGCTCGAAGCCCTGTGGCTGATCTCGACCCGCTCGCCCTCGCCCAGGAACATCACGGTGTGGTCGCCGACGACGTCGCCGCCGCGCACCGTGGCGAAGCCGATAGTCCTGCCGTCGCGGGCGCCGGTGTGACCCTCGCGACCGTAGACCGCGACGTCCTCGAGCTTGCGCCCGAGGGCCTCGGCCACCGCTTCGCCCATGCGCAGCGCGGTGCCGGAGGGCGCGTCGACCTTGTGCTTGTGATGCGCCTCGACGATCTCGACGTCGTAGTCGTTGCCCAGGGTCAGCGCGGCGGTGCGCAGCAGCTGCAGGCACAGGTTCACGCCGACGCTGTAGTTGGCGGAGAAGCACACGGGAATACTGCGCGCGGCGGCGGCGATGGCGGCTTTCTGCTCGGCGTTGAGCCCGGTGGTGCCGATGACCAGGGCCCGGTTCTGCTTCACGCAGGCTTCCAGCGCGGCCATGGTGCCGTCGGGACGGGTGAAGTCGATCACCACGTCGACCGCGGGCAGGGCGGCGGCGAGATCGGCCACCAGCGGCACGCCACTTTCCGGCAGGCCCGCCAGCACGGCGGCGTCGCGGCCCAGTTCGGGCGCGCCGGCGCGGTCC
>CAYWPB010000150.1:0-8908 GCA_964458725.1 uncultured Nevskia sp.
GGCCGGCGCAGGCGCCGCCGGGGCACTGGCAGCGGGCGCCGGCAGCGCGACCGGCTTGGCCGGCTCGGCAGCACTGCGCCCATCGCCCGAGTTCTCGCGCAGGACGAAGGCGGCGATGCCGACCAGCACGGCGAAGACCACCAGCCATAGCCACCAGGGCGTGCCGCCGCTGCGGCGGTTCTTCTTCAGGCTGCTGCCGGTGTTGCTGCTGCCGAGCAGCAGCTTGGTCGGCGCCGCCGGGGCGCGCGGCGCCACCAGCTTCTCGTAGGCCGATAACAATTCCTGCTCGGACATCGACAGCGCCTTGGCGCACTTGCGGTAGTAGCCGCGCACGTAAACCGGTTCGTTCAGCACCGCGAAATCGTCGCGCTCGAGGGCTTCCAGCGTGGCCGGGGCGAGCTTGGTCAGGCCGGCCAGCTCGGGCAGGCCGAGGCGCGCGCGCTCGCGCGCCAGGCGGATCAGGCGGCCGGGCCCCTGACGGACGGATTCGGAGGTTTCGGTGCTGGCCGCCGGCTGGGCGGTGTTGTCGGTGGTCATTGGGGCGGGGCGCGTAGTTTGAGCAGTTGAGCTGCTTCGTCGGAATCGGGGAAATTGCGGATCAGTTTCAGCGAATACTGGTGGGCGGCGTCCTCATTGCCCAGGGCGCGCTCGGTCTTGAAGCCGAGCAGCAGCAGGGGCGCCGGCGCCGGGCTGAGCTTCTGGTAGCGCTCGAGAAAAGCGCGCGCGCCGTAGTAGTTCTCCTTGCGGAACTCCACTCCGGCCATCTCGGAAAGGGCGCCGAGGAAGTTCGGATCGGCCTGCAGCGCCTTGCGGAAATCCGCCTCGGCGCGCGCCGCGTCGCCGGCGTGGTTGGCGCAGATGCCGGCATTGGTCCAGGCTTTGGCCGGGGTGGGATAGTCGCGGTGCTTCACCGCCAGCATGAAATTGCTGTCACCCTCGTCGAACTTGCCCTGGCTGCACAGGAACACGCCGTAGTTGTTGCGGATCTCGGGGTCGGCGTCGTCGAGGCTGACGGCGCGCCGGTACTCGCTCTTGGCGTCTTCGACGTCGTTCTGCTGCCAGTAGACATAGCCCAGCCCGGCATGGGCCTGGGCCACGCTGTCGTCCTGTTCGATGGCCTTCTTCAGCTTGCTCTCGGCCACCTCCAGCATGCCCTCGCTGGCGTAAGTCAGGCCCAGCTGAGTGTTGATGCGGGCGGCTTCCTTGAAATCCGGCTTGGACGGCTGGCGCGGCCCGGTAGTCTCGGTGACGCAGGCGCAGAGAACCAGCGCCAGGGCACCGGCGGCGAGCCGGAAAATCGGATGTTGGAATGAGAGCGGCGGCATGGGCCAACTTTAGCGGGAATGCGGCGCCGGCGCTGCCATGGTCACTGGACTTTTACCGGAATATCCCGCAAACGCTGTTTCTGCTTCGACACGACCTTGCCGACGAGTTGTCCGCAAGCCGCGTCGATGTCGTCGCCGCGGGTGCGCCGGGTCGTGGTGACGATGCGCTTGGCACGCAGGATTTCGGCGAAGCGCTGGATCGCTTCCGGCGAGGAACGCTTGTAGCGCGTCTGCGGGAAGGGATTGAAGGGGATCAGGTTGACCTTGGCCGGCAGGTCGCCGAGCAGGCGCGCCAGCTCGCGGGCGTGTTCTGGCTTGTCGTTGACGCCGTCGAGCATCACGTACTCGTAGACGATGTGGGCCTTGCGGTCCTTGCCGGTGGTGTAGCGGCGGCAGGCTTCGATCAGCTCGGCGATCGGGTACTTGCGGTTGATCGGTACCAGCTGGTCGCGCAGCGCGTCATTGGGCGCGTGCAGGGACACGGCCAGGGCGGTATCCACGTCTTCGCGCAGGCGGTCGATGAAGGGCACCAGGCCCGAGGTCGAGACCGTGACTTTGCGCTTGGACAAGCCGAAGCCGAAGTCGTCGAGCATGATCTTCACCGCGGCCAGCACCGGGCTGTAGTTGGCCAGCGGCTCGCCCATGCCCATGAACACCACGTTGGAGATGACGCGGTCGTTCTGGAAATCGCCGCCGAGGGTGCGCGCCGCGAACCAGACCTGGGCCACGATCTCGGCGGTGCTCATGTTGCGCGAGAAGCCGCCCTGCGCGGTGGAGCAGAAACTGCAATCCATGGCGCAGCCGGCCTGCGAGGAGATGCACAGGGTGCCGCGGTCCTTCTCCGGGATGTAGACCGTCTCGATCGCGGTCTCCGGTCTGCCTTCCGCGCTTTCCAGGCGCAGCACCCACTTGCGGGTACCGTCGGTGGAAACCTGCTCCGTCACCAGCTCCGGATGGCGGATGACGAAGTGCAGCTTCATCCGCTCGCGCAGGTCCTTGGCGATATTGGTCATGGCGTCGAAGTCGTCGACGCCGCGACGGTAGATCCACTGCATCACCTGGTCGGCGCGGTAGGGCTTCTCGCCCATGCGCGCGAACTCCTCGCGCAGACGCTCGCGGTCCAGACCGAACAGGTTGACCAGGGATCCGGCCACCGCCGGACGCACCGCCGCCCCGCCCGTCTGGACGTTCGCTTCGGGGAGGGGGGCGGCGTCGCTCATCGGTTCAGCTCAGCGAGTGCGGGGGCAAAGCTCAGTGACGCGGAAGAAGTAGGAGATCTCCTTCGCGGCGTTCTCGGCGCTGTCCGAACCGTGCACGGCGTTCTCGTCGATCGAGTCGGCGAAGTCGGCGCGGATGGTGCCCGGGGCGGCCTTCTTCGGATCGGTGGCGCCCATCAGGTCGCGGTGCTTGGCGACGGCGTCCTCGCCTTCCAGCACCTGGATCATGACCGGACCGGTGACCATGAAGTCGACCAGAGCCTTGAAGAACGGGCGCTCGCGGTGCACCGCGTAGAAGCCCTCGGCTTCGGTACGGGACAGATGCTTCATGCGGGCCGCGACGACGCGCAGGCCAGCCTTCTCGAAACGGGTGTAGATCTCGCCGATGACGTTCTTGGCGACAGCGTCGGGCTTGATGATGGAGAGGGTGCGTTCAACCGCCATGGTGTTGTTTTCCGTACAGTGAAATCGAAGCGGCGCCGGGGGGCGCCGAAACAAGCCAATCAAAAGTACGGGATTTTACTTGGCCGGAGCCCTTTCCGGCAACGCGCTGCGCTGCAACAGAGGGTTACCCCTCACCCCGCCATCGGCTCCGCCGATGGCCCTCCCCTCTCCCGCAAGGGGAGAGGGACGGTGGCCGGCGGCCTACGGCCGCCGCTTCCACTACACCGCGAAACTCTCGCCGCAGCCGCACTCGCCCTTGACGTTGGGATTGCGGAACTTGAAGGCCTCGTTGAGGCCGTCCTTCTGGAAGTCCACCGTCAGCCCCTCCAGCATCGGCAGGTGCTCGCGCCGGACCACCACCGAGGCGCCGTGGGACTCGAACACCTCGTCGTCCGGGCCGGCCGCGTCGGCGTAATCCAGGGTGTAGGCATAGCCGGAGCAGCCCGACTTCTTCACCCCGACGCGCAGGCCCAGGCCCTTGCCGCGGCGGGCAAGCTGCGACTGGATACGGCGAGCGGCGGGTTCGGTCAGCGCAATGCTCATGAAATCACTCGACTTTTCAGTATCTTAACCTATTTGGGCAAGGGCTGCGCGGAGCGCGTCCTCCCCTAACAAAGCACAATGCGCACGATCGTCAGGGATTTCAAGCGCCTGGCGCAGATCGGCGGCCTTCAGCGCCGCCAGTTCCTCGCGGCCCAGGCCCCGGCTCCACTGCGCGATCCAGCCGCCCACGGCGATGCTGTTGGGGCAGCCGTAGGCCCGGAAGCGGGTTTCCGCCACCCGCCCGTCCTCGAAGCGCAGCTGCAGCCGCAGCACCGAACGCGCCGCCTTGCTGCCGGCTTCTCCGCTCACCACGCCGGGGGTGCCGGACGGGAATTCGCCCAAGTGCGGCGGATGCATGAACAATTGCCAGATCGGCTCGGGATAGCCGAAGGGGTTGGATTCGCTGGATTTCAGGGCTTCCATATGGGCGACATCTCCCGCAACCACTGTACTTGTTGGACCACCAAAGCTGCCGCTTGCTCGATCTGTTCGGCCGTGGTGCCGCGCCCGAGCGAGAAGCGCAGGCTGGCATTGGCCAGCTCGTCGTCGCGCCCCAGGGCGCGCAGCACGTAGGACGGTTCGGCGGTGGCCGAAGAGCAGGCCGAGCCGCTGGACACCGCCAGTTCCGGCAGCGAGGCGCGCAGGGCCTCACCTTCAACGCCCTCGAAGCTGACGTTCAGCACATGCGGCGCGGCCCGCTGCGGCGCGCCGTTGCGCAGGATGCGCGGCAACGCCTGCAGCCGGTTCCACAACAGCTCGCGCAGTTCCGCCAGGCGCGCAGCGTCCTCTGTCAGCCTCGCGCCGGCCAGCTCGAACGCGGCGCCCATGCCCGCGATCTGGTGCGTCGCCAGGGTGCCGGAGCGCATGCCCCATTCGTGGCCGCCGCCGTGCATCTGCGGCGCCAGGCGGGCGCGCGGCTTCTTGCGCACGACCAGGGCGCCGATGCCCTTGGGTCCGTAGATCTTGTGGGCGGACACCGACAGCAGGTCGATCGGCACCTGGCGCAGGTCAATGGCCAGCTTGCCCGCGGCCTGTACCGCGTCGACATGGAGCAGCACGCCGCGCTCGCGCAGGCTCGGCGCCAGGCGCTGCACCTCCTGCACCACGCCGATTTCGTTGTTGACCCACATCAGAGAGACCAGCACCGTGTCCGGGGTCAGCGCCTCCAGCACCTGCTCCGGGCTGACCACGCCGTCAGCGCCCGGCTTGAGGTAGCTGACGCGCACGCCCTGGGTTTCCAGGTGCCGGCAGGTGTCGAGCACGCACTTGTGCTCGGTGCGGGAGGTGACGATGTGCGCATTGTGCACGCCCCTGAACTCCAACGCACCCTTGATGGCGAGGTTGTTGGACTCGGTGGCGCCGGAAGTCCAGACGATTTCCGCGGCTTCCGCGCCAAGCAGGGCCGCCACCTGGGCCCGCGCCTTCTCCACCGCCGCCCGCGCCTTGTAGCCCGGACCGTGGGTCGAGGCGGGATTGGCGAATGTGCCTTCGGCCAACAGGTGCGGCAGCATCGCCTGCAGTACTGCCGGGTCGAGCGGCGTGGTCGCCGCGTAGTCGAGATAGATCATCGGCAAATTATGAGCCCAAGCGCGGGCCCGCGGGCAGCTTCACGATCCGGCAGTCGCCTGGCGAGGCCGCGGCGGGATATTGCCGGCGACCAGCTTCTTGAAACGCGGCAGATCCAGCAGCGGCTTGAGGTATTCGTCGTCGAGCAGCTGGTAGGCGGTGGGCCCATCCGGCAAGTCGATGATGCGCTCGAGCTGGTCGAGCGCGGCGGCGGAGTCGCCGAGCTGGGCATAGGCTTCCGCCGCGATCCAGCCGACATCGGCGGTGCAGATCAAACTCTTCGCGCACACCGGCCCCAGCAGCTGCCGGGCCTGGACCTGGGCGCCGGCATGGTCGCCGGCAACCGCCAGGGTCAGGAATAGTTGCGCCGGCAGCATCGGCAGGTCGGCGTGCACCTTGGCCTTGTTGCGCATGTACTCAACCGCCTGGGCCAGGGCCCGTTGCGACGGCAGCGGCTTGCCGTCGAGCCGCAGCGCGTAGCCGATGCTGAGACTGGTCGGCAGCTTGCTGCCGTTGACGTCCCAATCGCCGGCGGCGCAGGCGGTGGCCTGGCGGACCGCCTCGCCGTAGGCACCGTCGCGCATGGCCTGGCGGAAGCGGCCGTAGGAGACGCTGCAGTTGGGATCAAAATCGGGCTTGGCAGCGTCCAGCAGTTTTTTCAGCGCCGTGTGATCGCCGCGCCAAGCGGCCAGCAGCGAGGCTTCCTCGAGCTTGATTTCAAAGCTGTCGGGGTCCAGGGCGAGCCGCCGCCGGTTGACGTCGAGCGCCTCTTCGAACAGGTTGAGCTCGACCAGGTCAGCCTCCAGCTCGGATAGCACTTGATCGTTGCGCGGATCGATGGTGGCGGCCTTGCGCAGCACCGCTACGCTCTCCTGATAGTGATTGAGCACGTCCAGGTCGACGGTGCGCCAGTACAGGACGCCGACGTTGCCGGGTTCGAGCGCTTCAGCCAGGTCCAGCTCAGCCAGCGAGCCCGCCAGGTCCCAGGTGCGGTATTTCCAGATGGCCTTGGCGATATGGCCTTCGGCCAGGTCGGGCTGCAGCCGCAGCGCCGTTTCCATCGCGACGCGCCCGTGCTCGAAGCGCTCCGGCGACAGGTCGACGGTTTCGGTGCGCAGCCGGAAGTCGATCTCCGCGATCAGGGCGTAAGCCAGTGCAAAATTCGGATCGAGCCGGATGGCGGCGTCGAGCTGCTGCAGCGCCTTGGTGGCGATCTCCAGGGTGAAGTCGGGATTGCTCAAGGTAGGCAGCGCCGCCAGGTAGAGCTGGTAGGCCTCGACGTTGTCGGTGGGCTTGCGCGCGATCTGCGCCTTCTCCTCCGGTGTGAGGTTGGCGCGCACCGCCTGCGCGATCTGCAGTGCGAGATCGGCCTGCACGGCGAAGATGTCGCTCAGCTCGCGGTCATAGTCGCCGGCCCAGAGGTGGCGATCGGTGGCGGCGTCGATCAGCTGGGCGTTGACCCGCAGGCGATTGCCGGCACGCTGCACGCTGCCTTCCACCAGGGCGCTCACCCCCAGCTCGCGGCCGATCTCGCGCAGGTTGCGCTGGGTGCCGCGGTAGCCCAGCACCGAAGTGCGCGAGATCACCTTCAGGTCCTTGATCTTGGCGAGCTGGGTCAGGATGCTGTCGTGCAGCCCGTCGGTGAAAGCCTCGTCGTCGGCTGAACCGCCGAAGCTGCTCAGCGGCAGCACCGCCACCGACTTGTCGGCCAGCGGCGCCTCCGCCATCACCGCCAGGAGATGACGGCGCAGCCCGAATCCCAGCACCGCCAGACAGACCGCGGCCACGGCGGCGACCAACGGCCATTTCAGCCGTGTGACGCGGGCAGGCCGCCGCGGCCGCCCTTCCGGCGCGGCCTCGATCCCCTCGATCGCCGCGGCCGCCAGCACGAACACCTCGACCGGCGTGGCGATGTTCTTCAGCGCCCGCTGACCGGTGGAAGCGAAGGGTGCATGCAGGCGGCTGCCGACCGCTTCGTGTACGTTGCGCGACACAGCCAGCCCACCCGGCGGCGACAGCGGCTGCAGGCGCGCAGCAATGTTGACGCCGTCGCCGAACACGTCGTGGCCGCGGTGCTCGACGTCGCCGATGTGGATGCCGATGCGCAAGTCGAAGCGGCGCTCCGGTGGCGCCTCGCGGTTGTACGCCGCCTGGCGCTGCTGCAGGAAGATGCCGAAACGCACCGCGTCCAGGGCGCTGCCGAACTCAATCAGGAAGGAATCGCCGATGGTCTTGATCTCGCGACCGGCGTAGCCGGCCAACAGACGGCGCACCATGTCGAAATGCAGCTCGAGCAGGCGCAGGGCCAGCGCCTCGTCACGCTGCATCAGCGCGCTGTAGCCCACCATATCGGTGAACAGCACCGCCGCCAGGCTGCGCGCCCCCGCTGGCTTACTTGGCTTCATCCGCCCCCCCGATGGCGATGGCGCCTCATGATAGCGCCCGTGGCGCAGGCCGCAGCACCCGGGGGTCGACGCAGCGCTTTCCCGGATCTACGAACCGGCACCCGGTGGCCAGGGCGGCCCTTTTAACTCGACCATGTTGCCTTCTGGGTGGTGCACGTAGATCGAGGGCCCCTCGCCTTCCGCGCCGTAGCGCGATTCCACCGGCCCCGGTTCGGCGCCGGCGGACCGCAGCTGCGCCAGGATCGCCTCGGCGTCGAATGGCTCGATGCGCAGGCACAGGTGGTCGAGATTGCGCCCTTCCGCCCCCGGCGCGGCGCCCCCCATGCGGCCGAGCTTGCCGTCGACGCCGACCAGGTCGATCAGCGAGCGGCCGGCGCGCAACTGGGTCAAGCCGATTTCGGCCTGCACTTTCTCCACCGCGCAGCCCAGCACCCCGCAGTAGAACGCCTGCACCTTCGCCACGTCGCGCACGCGCAGCACCAGGTGGTCGATGTCGCGGATGGCGAAGGGAACGTTCATCGCCCGGCTTCGCACCCCGCTAGGCCGCCAGCGCCGCCGCCCGCAACTCGCCGAGCACGACCAGGAACCGGTCGATCTCGGCGGCGCTATTGTCCTTGCCCAGGCTGACGCGGACCGCGCCGTAGGCCACGTCGCGCGGCAGGCCCATGCCGAGCAGCACGTGGCTGGGCTCGCCCTTGCCGCTGGAGCAGGCCGAGCCGCTGGACACGGCGATGCCTTTGCGGTCGAGCGCCATCAGCAGGGCCTCGCCTTCCCAGCCCTTGAGGCCGAATTGCACGGTATTCGGCAGACGCGGCGCGGCCTCACCGAACACGGTCACACCCGGCAGCGCGTGCAGGCCGGACAGCAGGCGCTCGCGCAGCGCCAACAGTGCCGCGGCGCGCGCCTCCAGCTCCTTGCCCGCCAGTTCCGCCGCCGCACCGAAGCCGACGATTGCGGCCACGTTCTCGGTGCCGCCGCGCAGCCCGCGCTCCTGGCCGCCGCCGTGCAGCAGCGGCGCCAGTTCGACCTCGGCTTTCAGCAGCAGCGCGCCGATACCCTTGGGGCCGTAAAGCTTGTGCGCCGACAGGCTCATCAGGTCGGCGCCGCTGGCAGCGAAGTCGAGCGGGATCTTGCCGGCGGCCTGCACCGCGTCAGCCAGCAGCAGGGCCTCGCGCGCGTGCACCAGCGCGGCGGCTCGCGGCACATCCTGCAGCACGCCCGTCTCGTTGTTGGCGACCATCAGCGCGGCGATGCGCAGCGGGCCGTGATGCAGCTGGGCCTCGAACGCAGGCCAGTCGACCAGGCCCTGGCCGTCGATGGCGATGGTTTCCACCTTCCAGCCACGCCGTACCAGGGCTTCGGCCGACTCCAGCACCGCCGGATGCTCGGTGGCGCCGTACAGCACACG
>CAYWPB010000151.1:0-8903 GCA_964458725.1 uncultured Nevskia sp.
AGATCCGGGTCTATACCGCGCTGCCGCCGCGCCTGCTGCTGCTCGACGTGGCCGGGCCGATGGAAGTGCTGCGCCGCGCCAACCTGATCCAGGACGCGGTGCGCTTCGAGCTGCACTACATCGGCCCGCACGCGGCGTTGCGCAGCTCGGTAGGCCTGCAGCTGTGCGGCATCCAGCCGTTGCCGGTCAACCTTCCCGACGGCGCGCTGCTGATCGTTCCCGGCAGCGTCGACCAGCCCACCGGCGACGACGGCGCGCCGCAGCCGCGCGACCCGGGCGCCGCCGCGCAGGAGCAACGCCTGGCCGACTGGCTGCGCGCCACCGTGGGTCCGCAGCACACCCTGGTCACCATCTGCTCCGGCGCGATGCTCGCCGCGCGCGCCGGCCTGCTCGACGGCTACGCCTGCACCACGCATCATAGCGATGTCGCCCGCCTCGCCGCGCTGGCGCCGCGGGCGCAGGTGCTCGACAACCGCCTCTACGTCGAGGACCGCGGCCGCTACAGTAGCGCCGGCGTCACCGCCGGCATCGACCTGATGCTGCACCTGCTCGCCCGTCACACCGACCATGCCACCGCCGTGGCGGTGGCGCGCTACCTGGTCGTCTACCTGCGGCGCGGCGGCGCCGAGCCGCAGCTCTCGCCCTGGCTGGAGGGCCGCAACCACCTGCACCCCGCCGTGCACCGTGCCCAGGACGCCGTGGCCGAAAACCCGGCGCGGCGCTGGACCCTGGGCGGCCTGGCCCGCATCGCCGGCGCCAGCCCGCGACACCTGTCGCGGCTGTTCAACGAGCACGCCGGCATGAGCATCACCGACTACACCAACCGCCTGCGCGTCGCGCTGGCGCGCGAGCTGATCAGCCAGACCCGCCTGGACATGGAGCGCGTCGCCGAACGCGCCGGCTTCGCCTCCACCCGCCAGCTGCGCCGCGCCTGGGGCCGCCTGCACGACGGCCCGCCGCGCCAGGCCCGCGCCTCATAAGGTCTTGCGCCGATTGGCCGCCGCGCCAGGGCCGGAACCGGCCCCGCGCCGGCATGGTCTTACGGGGTGTCCCAGGAAGGACAGAAGGAGAACCCCATGAAAGGACTTCGCTACGCAGCGGTGGTTCTGTGCGCGCCGGTGTTCCTGGCCGCCGCCCAGGACCATGAATCGAACGCGATCGGCAAGAGCTTCAGCTTCCGGCAGACCTCGATCGGCCGCTGCGTGATGCAGAACGGCACACTGATCTTCGACTCGGGCGGCAACGGCACCGTGCACCTCGCCACCATGACCACCGGCACCGACGAGATCTGGAAAGCCCGCGTGCGCCTGCGCAACGTTGCCGGCACCACTATCTTCACCTCGCCCGAGTTGAACTCGCCGAAGATGGAGAACAACGACGGCCACCCGCAGACCTACCAGTGGTCGTACAGCTTCAAGATCGATCCGTCCCTGCTGCCCTCCGCCACCACCGCGGAGATGATCGACATCACCTGCTGACGCACCCGCACCCCCTCCCGCCGCGGGAGAGGGGGGTGCAGGCGATGTGCTCCCGCCGCCGTGCTACGCTGCCCCGGCCCGGAGGAGAACGACATGAGCGGCTACATCGACCCGACCAAGGAGCAGTTCGCCGTCTTCAAGGATTTGCCCCGCGAAGGCGCCATCCACATGCTGAACCTGGTGCGGCTGCGCGCCCAGGCCGCCTACCCGGATGGCCGCCAGGCGACCGGCCTGGACGCCTACCGCGCCTATGGCCGCGAGACCGCGCCGATCCTCAAGCGCCTCGGCGGCCGGCAATTCTGGATCGGCAAGTTCGAGCTGACCCTGATCGGCCCCGCCGATGAGGAGTGGGATCTGGTGTTCATCGCCGAATACCCCAACGCCGAAGCTTTCATCGCCATGCTGCGCGATCCGGAATACCGCCTGGCCGTGCTGCATCGTCAGGCGGCGGTGGAGGATTCGCGGCTGATCCGGTTACGTCCGGGCAAGCCGGGCGAGGGCTTCGGCGAAAACTGAGGCGCCGTACCGGCGGCGATTCCCCCAATCACGGCGGGCCGCGGCAGATGGCGTCAACGATCTGCCAGATTTCAACCGCCCGGCCACTTGAGTACCACTAGTTTTCGCGCCATGCTTCACGGAGGGGAAATCCACTCGGGGAGCCGATACAAGTGATCAACGCCAAGTTCGTGCGCGTGCTGCTGCTGTGCGTCCTGTTCGCCTTCGCCGGCTGCGTGCACAAGCGGCTCAAACCCCTGTCCCCGATTCCGCTACCGGCCTCGATGAGCGCCCAGCAGACCGCCGACGCCATCAAGCACGCCCTGGACCATCGCGGCTGGGCCGTGGTCAGCGAGCAGCCCAACCGCATCCGGGCCAGCCTGAGCAAGGACGGTGCGGCGATCACCGCCGACATCCTCTACGACCGCTCCGGCGTCGTGATCGACTACGTCGACAGCCAGGGGCTGGATTACGAGAAAGACGGCAGCCGGGAATACATCGACAAGGGCTACTATCGCTGGGTCAAATACCTGCGCAAGAGCATCCGCGCGGAACTCCACCAGGAAGCGGACGCCAAGGACGACACGGAGGAGTAGCGCGGCACCGCCAGGCCTATAGCGGCCACGGCTCCGGCACCGTGCCGGACAGGGCCTCGCCGAGCTGCGCGCGGAACCCGATGTCGTTCCATTCCTTGAGCGCGGCCGCCGCGATGCGCTCCGCCTCGTCCTTGCGGTGGTTGACCGCCAGCAGGCTGACCAGCAGCCCGGTCTTGTTGGCCAGGGTGCGCTGGGCGAAGCTCCGTAGCGCCACCTCGTCGTCCGCGCCCGCAGCGAGCTGCAGGGTGAGCTGGTATTGCTCCAGCGCCTTGGCCAGGGTCTTGTCCGGCGTCAGGTACTTGCCGCACAGCGCGTACTCCCGCCCGCGCACCAGCGCGGCCTGGGCCTGGTCGTAAACCTGCGCCGCGACCTCGTTGCGGTGCGCATCAAGCCAGCGGAACAGCTCGCGCGTCGCCGCATCCTGGCCCAGCACACGGTCGATGGCGAGCACCTCGTTGAACCAGCCGCGCGCGCCCTCGCCCTTGCGCACCTGCTCCGCCGCCGCTTCCCGCGTCGCGCGCAGCCGCTCCAGCGCTGGCGGATAGTCCCGCGCCAGTGCCGCCCAGTCCTCCAGCGCGCGTGACAGGCGCAGGCCGTACAGGCCCTGGGCTGTATCCAGCGCATGCTCGTAAAACCAGGCGTACTTGGCCAGCGCCTCCGCGTAGCGTCGCGCCTGCGCATCGTGCTCGGCTTCGGCCAGGATCGCGCGCGGATCGGGCTGGGCCGGCGGCGTCCAGTCGGCGGCGCACAGCGCCGGCAGCGCAAGCAGCAAAACGGCCGCATGAACTCTCATGCGGCCGAGGTTAAGACAGATACCGGCGCGGCGCATGGCGCCGCGCGTCACTTGCCGCCGGTCAGGGCCTTGAGGAAACGGTAGTAGAACTCCATGCCCTCGTCGAAGGCGCTGAGCCGCAAGCGTTCATCCTTGCCGTGGGCGCGCACGTCGTCACGGTCGATGGCGGTGCCGGCGAGGCCGTAGCTCGGCATGCCCGCCGCCATGGTGTAGATGTTGTCGGAAGCGCCGGTCTCCATCTCCGGCACGATCGGCAGACCCGGCCACATCTGCCCGCTCACGCTCTTCAGCGCCGCCATCAGGTCCGCGCGCGGCGGCGGCGGGGATAGCGCCCTGGTGTCGGGCCCGGTGTCGTGCAGCTCGTCGGTGGCGGCGTCGCGCCACTGCACGGTCAGCTTCGGATCGGCGACCAGCCTGATCAGATCCCGGCGCACCTCCTCCG
Source organism: uncultured Nevskia sp. (assembly GCA_964458725.1). Lineage (GTDB taxonomy): Bacteria > Pseudomonadota > Gammaproteobacteria > Nevskiales > Nevskiaceae > Nevskia. The sequence continues at coordinate 3,805 of CAYWPB010000151.1, forward strand.
GCGAATGCCCCGGCAGAATGCGGCAATTGACGTTGGCGCCGGCGCGCTGCGGCAGGGCGTTGGTGGCATGACCACCCTTGAGCAAGGTCGCCACGCAGGTCGTGCGCAGGGTCGAGTTGTAACGCGCATCCTGCGACAGGCGCGCGATCGCCGCCGCGCCGGGCTTTTTGCCCAGCACCGCTTTGATGTCTTGCGCCCGCTGCCCCTTTTCCACCCCCTGCATGTACTCCAGCCAGGCGCGCGTCACCGGGTTCAACTCGAATGGGAACGGATGCCGTTCCAGCCGCGCCAGCGCGTCGGCCAACTCGTAGATGGCGTTGTCCGGGCGCGGCAGCGAGCTGTGGCCGCCAGGGTTGGTGGCGGTCACTTCGTAATCGGCGTACAGCTTCTCGGTCGCCTCCAGGTTCAGGACCACCGGCTTGCCGTGGTCGGAGTCGATGCCGCCGGCGTCCGGGTTCAGCGCGAACTCGGCGTCGACCAGCTCGCGGTGGTTCTTCAGCAGCCAGTCGACGCCGTTGTCGGTGCCCCCTTCCTCGTCCGCCGTCAGCGCCAGGATGATGTCGCGGTCGGGGACATAGCCCTCCTTCTTCATGCGGATCAGGCTGGCCACGGCGATGGCGTCGCCGTCCTTCATGTCCTGCGTGCCGCGGCCGTAGGCATAGCCGTCCTGCTCGGTGAAGACGTAGGGATCGGTGCTCCAGTCCTCGCGCTTCGCCTCGACCACGTCGAGATGGCCGATGATCAGCACCGGCTTGTGCGCGCCGCTGCCGCGCAGCCGCGCCACCAGGTTGCCGCGCCTGGGGTTGCGCCCGGTCAACACCTGGGTGTCGTCCGCAGCGAAGCCGGCATCGCGCAGCCGCTGCGCCATCGCCTGCGCCGCCGCGGTGGTGTCGCCCACCGAGTGCGAGGTGTTGATCTCGATCAGCTGCCTGAAGATGTCCCGCGCCAGCGGATCGGACTGCAAGGGAACGGCCGCCGCCGCGGCGTTCAACGCCAGCAGCGCCGCGCAGCCGAATACCAGCCTGTGGTGATTCAAGGTGATCCTCCCGTTCTTGTGGATGCCGCCACTATAGCGATCCTCCACAGCCGCAGACCAAGCCTGGGACGGATCGTGGCGCTGTCGAAACCCTGCGCAGGACAGGCGAAGGTGGAAAAAACTTACTGCTTCCAGTGGCGGCGTTTCTGTTCAGCCGCCGGCAAGCAGCACCACCTTAATCTGCGCACACCTTCCGGGAACAACCCGCCAGGCGAAACATCCATTCACCCACCAAGCGGTAGCGAGCAAAACCTGCTCAAGAGGCAGCACCATGAAGACCAACCTGTTCTCCCGTATCACCCTGGCCGGCCTGCTGCTGTCCGCGGCTGTGGCGTCCAACGCCGCGCTGGCGCAGGGCACCGAAGCCCCCGTCGCCAAGCCGGTGACGCACCAGGTCGCCGCGAAGCACCACGCCCACAAGGCGCTGCACAAGACGGCCCACAAGGTGAAGCACCACAAGAAGGCGCAATCCAAGACCCCGGCGCCGGCTTCGACTCCGGCCGCGACCTCGGCTCCGGCCGCGGCTCCGGTCCAGGCTCCGGCCCCGACCAAGTAAGCCTCACTGGGCGATGACACCGCGGCCGGCCCCAGGGGCCGGCCGCGACTTGCCTGCCGCCGACGGTGTACGGCAGCTTCAGTCCGGCAGCGGCTCCGCCAGGTTGCGCACCCGCGCCAGGCGGCCGTTCAAGACCGCATATTCACCCTCCACCACCACATCACGCCAGTCCACCCGCAGGCGCTCCACCTGCCGCCGCAGCCGTTCCAGATCCCCGGCCGCGGCCAGGGCGGCGCAACGCAACAAGCGTGGACCGGCGGGCTCGCCAGTGTGCAGCACCGCCGCTTCCAGGCAGGCCAGCGCCGCGTCGACATCCCCCGCGCCGAAATTCGTTCCGACCCAGCGCTTCAGATCGGCGGGCAGGCCCTCGCCGGGCGCGCGCGCCATGGCATTGCCTTCGTTCGAACCGCTGCGGCGCAGCCGGCCCACCTAACGGATGCTCCAGTTGAGAGCAGCACGCATCCACGCCGCCGCCCACGCACCCTCGTGCGGAACCTGATTGAACCTGTCGTGCATGTCCCCGAGTCCCCGACTATCGCAAGGATCCCCCGCCGAGTGTAGGCCGGGGCCACGCCGCGCAAGTGTGACGGACTTCGCAGCCTGGGCACCGCTCCGCCGCTGCCGCATACTGGAGGCCGTCCACCGGAATGCCGCCTTGACCGTCCTCCAGACTCCCCGCCTGAGCCTGCGCCGGCTCGTTGCGGAAGATGCGCCCTTCATCCTCGTGCTGGTCAACGATCCCGACTGGCTGCGCTTCATCGGCGACAAGAACGTGCGGGATCTCGACGGCGCGCGAGCCTATATCGCCAACGGCCCGGAGGCGATGTATGCCCGCTGTGGCTACGGCCTGTGGCTGGTGGAACTGCGCGAGGGCACGCCGATCGGCCTGTGCGGGCTGCTCAGCCGCGATACCTTGCCGCATCCCGACATCGGCTTCGCCTTCCTGCCGCAATACCGCGGCCAGGGCTACGCATGCGAAGCCGCCGCCGCCACCCTTGCCTACGCCCGCGAAACCCTGGGCATGAAGCGCGTTCTCGCCATCACCTCGCCGGACAATACCGATTCGGGCAGGCTGCTGGAAAAAATCGGCCTGCGCCTGGAAGGCCTGCACCGCATGCCCGGGGAGACGCGCGACGTGAAGCTGTACAGCATCGACGCCTGAGCCGCTGGCTCAACGCCCGCCGCGGCGCCGGATCAGCCCGGCCGCCTTCCAGACTTCCGGGGGCACGCCGTAGACCCGCGTCACCAGCGCATCGTCGGCCGCGCCGAGCAGCTCCTTCTGGATGCTGTAATTGCGCAGCGCTTCCGCCGCGGCGCCGAGCAGGGGCTCGCGCTCGCCCCGCACGCCGCCACGGTCGAAGGTCGCCAGCGCGTCCAGCGCCTGCCGCAGCCGGCGTCCGGCAAGGCCCATGGCTTCTGCCTGTTCACGCCGGAGCTGCTCGTCGAGCGGCCGCCAGGGGCCGTCGAGCGCCGTACCCTCAGGCCTGGACCCGCGCATTGGCCCAGTCCGCATCCGGATCGTCCATGGCCACCTGCGCCACGCCATCCGGCAACATCTTCTGCAGCAGCTCGTACTGGTCGCGCAGTTCGCCGATCGGGTGCTGCCAGTCGTGCAGGTAGCGGATCGAGCGCACCTTGGCCTGCAGCATCGCCTTGGTGCAGTCGAAACAGGGCCGCAGGGTGGAGTAGACCATCGCCTCCTCCACCGCGTTGCCGAAGCGCGCGGCGGTGATCAGCGCGTTCTGCTCGGCGTGGACGCAGATGCAGACGTCGTAGCCGACGCTGGCCTTGTAGGTGTCGCGCTCGCGGCAGCGCACGCAGCCGCCGTCGGTGCAGTTGGTCATGCCCTCGGGCGTGCCGTTGTAGCCGGTGGAGATGATGCGGTTCTCGCGCACGATCACCGCCCCCACCCGCCGCCCCAGGCAGTTCGCTTTCTTGCGAACCGCCATGGCGATGTTCATGTAGTACTCGTCGCGGGTCATCTCGTGCTGCCATATGGGTTGGTGTGCCAATTCTCGCCCCTGAGCCTGCCGCTCGGCAAAACTGCTGCCAGGCCGGCATCCCCCTCAAAGCAGGGGGTTCCGACCAGCGGTGGTGGGGGTTTGCCGCGGTTTACGACTTTCCCCGCGAGGAAGCGGGAGCGCTTCCTCCCCGGGGCCTCGGGGACCAGGCCAGACGCTCAGGAGATCACGATGCACAAGTCCGGAAGACTGCTGTCCGCCACCCTCGCCGCCGCTATTCTCTGCCCTGCCGCCCAGGCCGCTTCCATCGGCCTGCCCATCGCCACCGACGTCAACGTCATCAACTCGCCGAGCGTCACCGTGGCCAACCCGGCGACCAGCCCGGTGCCGGTACGCGATGTCGACCGCGCGGCGCAGCAGCCGGTCAGCGGCGAGTGCGACGCGGTCTACGGCACCGTCACCAACCTCAAGCAGTGCACGCTCTACACCGTCCCCGCCGGCAAGCGCCTGGTGGTGGAGACGGTGATGTACCAGCTGGCGATCGAAACCACAGGCTTCCCTTACGGCGCCACCTTCGGCAACACCTCCGGCGTGGCCGCCTTCGCTTTCGCCCCTACCTTCGTCGGCAGCGACGGCATCAACCACTACGCCAACACCGTGCCGACGCGCTTCTACCTCGGCGGCGGCGAGACGCTGACGGCTTTTGCCCAGTTCAGCGGCGCGACCATCTACGGCCAGCGCTTCGCTTTCAGCGGGTATCTGGTCAACCAATAGCGGCCGGCATTGGGGCTCGCTGGCGATGACCTCATCGCCAGCGAGCCCTCACCCGCCAATCACCACACCGCGCGCCGCCAGCTTGTCGCGGATCTGCGGCAGCGCCGCCTGGGCCGCGCGCTCGCCGGCCAGGATCGCCTTCATGCGGTCATCGAAATCGGTGGAACCGATGCCGCTGAGGTCCGGCGTGATCATCACGTCGGCTTCCTTGGCCTCGTACTCGCGCAGCCCCATGCTCATGATGGCGATGGTCTGCTTGAGCATGGCAACGCGGCCGTCCGGTAGCGCGCCCGGCGGCGAGGAAACATCCACCGCGATCACCAGGTCCGCGCCCATGGCGTGCGCCTGGCGGATCGGCACCGGCGCGCGCAGGCCGCCGTCGACGTAGGGCTCGCCGCCGATCACCATCGGCGCGAACACCTCCGGCACCGCGGTCGAGGCGCGCACCACGTCGCCGACGTCGCCGTGGTCGAGCAGCACCGCGTCGCCGTTGCGCAGCTTCACCGCGACGCAGGCGAAGCGGCGCTTCAGCTTTTCCATCGGCACCTGCTTCACCGCCTGGTCGACGAAGGCGTGCAGCGCGTCGCCCTTGATCAGGCTGTTGCCGAACACCGACCAGTCCGCCACCGTGGCGCGGTCGAGGTCGAAGGACATCTGCTGCAGGTCGAAGCCGGAATAGCCGGCCGAGTACAGCGCGCCGGCCATGCAGCCGGCGCTGGTGCCCACCACTAGATCCGGTTCGATGCCGTGACTCTGCAGCACCTTGATCACG
>CAYWPB010000152.1:0-8882 GCA_964458725.1 uncultured Nevskia sp.
CGACCAGGGTGATGCTGCCTACCGCCGCCAGGGTTGCGGGCAGCAGGAAGATGCCGGAGCCGATCATGTTGCTCGCCACCAGGGCGGTGGCAAGATAGGGGCCGACCTTGCGATTGCGGCTCATCCTCCTCCCTTGGCCGCGCTGCGCGCGGCTGGCTTTTGTGACCGCTTCGGGGCTAGCTTACTGCAACGGAAGAGGAGCCAAAGCATGAATCGCGCCGCGCAATCCGGCCCATCGCCGCAAGCCGGAGCTGACGACGACGCTTTCGGCCTGCCTGGCTGGATCTATCACGATCCGGAATTCTTCGAAGCCGAGAAGCGCGCGGTGTTCCGGCCGAGCTGGCAGCTGGTCTGCCATCTCAACGACATTCCCAACCCCGGCGACTATCACTGCCTGGATCTGCTCGGCGAATCGCTGGTTGCGGTGCGCGGCGAGGACGGGCAAGTGCGCAGCTTCCACAATGTCTGCCGCCACCGTGCCGCGCGCCTGCTCGACGGCCCGGGCGGCCACTGCGGCGCGCGCATCGCCTGCCCCTACCACCGCTGGACCTATGCGCTGGATGGTCGCCTCGTCGCCGTGCCGCAGCTGAAGACCTATCCGGGCCTGGACCCCGCCGCGCACGGCCTTGCCTCATTGGAGCAGGAAGTGTTCATGGGCTTCGTCTTCGTGCGCCTGGAGCCGGGCCTGCCGCCGGTGCGTGAGATGCTGGCGCCCTACGCCAACGAACTGGCGCTATACCGCATGGAGGAGCTGGTGCCGCAGGGACGCGTGACCCTGCGCCCGCGCGCGGTGAACTGGAAGAACGTCGCCGACAACTATTCCGACGGCCTGCATATCAATGTTGCGCATCCGGGTCTGACGCGCCTGTTCGGTAAGGGCTACGGCATCGAAGCCGGACTCTGGGCCGACAAGATGTGGGGCGGGCTGCTCGACGCAGCTTCGGGCTGGTCGGAGCGCCTGTATCAGCGTCTCCTGCCGGAGGTGGCGCACTTGCCGCCGGCGCGGCAGAGGCTGTGGACCTATTTCAAGCTCTGGCCCAACACCGCCTTCGACCTGTACCCGGACCAGATCGACTTCATGCAGTTCCTGCCGGTGTCGCCGACGCAGACCCTGATCCGCGAGATCGCCTATGTCCACCCGGACCGCCGGCGCGAGATGCGCGCTGCGCGTTACCTCAACTGGCGCATCAACCGGCAGGTGAGCCTGGAGGACAAGGCGCTGATCGAGCGGGTGCAGGCCGGCATGGCTTCCAGCAGCTTCAGCGCCGGCCCGCTCGGCGAGAGCGAGGTTTGCCTGCGCAGCTTTGCGCGGCGTATGCGCGGCCTGATTCCCGAGAGCCGCATGCCGCAGCCACCGGCAGCAGGCTGGGCGCGCAGCCGCGTCTGAAGCTCTTATTCGCCGCCACGTTCACGGCGCATCCCGCGCCGCGCACGGCTCGTCACAGCTAGGAGCGGTCCGCCCCAAAGCCGCTGTGCGCGCCCCGGCAGGAGACTAAGTTGAAGCTCTCCTAGCACCGTTTCCCTGTCGTGCCGGTAGGACGCTTCTTGCGGCTGATCCGGTTTCAAGGCGGGCGGATGAATCCCGACATCCGTCCGCCTCTTTTATTAGGGAACCTCTGATCAATTCCATACCCCGCCGCGGCCTGCCTTTTCGCGCGGGGGCAACGGCGGGGTATGGAATCGATCAGAGGTTTCCTATCAGGGCGACGCAGCCTTGCCCGCGGGCAGCGGCGGCTGGCCGCGCACGCTGAACTCCAGGCGATCGAATTCCTTGCCACCCTCGCCGAGCAAACGCAGCAGGTGCGCGCCGGGGCGCGGCGCCCAGAAGTATTCACGGTCGGCCCGCGCCAGGGTTTTCCCGTCCAGCTCGAAGCGCAACGTCGCCCGGCGCGGCTCGGCGCGGAACAGCACTTGCTGGCGGTCGGCGGGAATGTCCGGGTCGAGGCCGACGATCATGCCCGCCGGCGGAGACTCCAGCCGTGGGCGCAGGCTCTGCGCCGGCGCCGCTTCGACCATGGCCTGCTCGGTGCCGCGCAGGAACCATTCGCGCCGCGGCGGCTCGGTGCCGGCGAGGTAGCGCATTTCCACCGCGGTCACGTCGGGCGGGGGCTGCGGCGGGCGGTTCGGGGCGCCGCGCTGCAGGCCGGACATGATCTGCAGCCAGGCCGGGGCCGCGCCGCTGACGCCGGACACGGCACGCATCGGCTCGCCGTCGAAGTTGCCGACCCAGACCGCGACGGTGTAGCGCTGCGACCAGCCGATGCACCAGTTGTCGCGCATGAACTTGCTGGTGCCGGTCTTGACCGCGCTCCAGAACGGCGTCGCCAGCGGGCTGTCGAGGCCGAAGGTGACGGCGCGGCTGCCGCGGTCGCTGAGGATGTCGCCGACGATCCACGCCGCTTCGGGCGAGAGCACGCGGCGCGGTTCCTGCCGCGGCTCCTCCGGCGTCAGGCGCAGCGGCGACCACAGGCCGCCGTTGGCCAGCGCGCGGTAGGCATTGGCCTGTTCCAGCAGATCCACCTCCGCTGAGCCCAGCGCCAGCGAGTAGCCGTAGTAGTCGGCCGGCTGGTCGATGCTGTCGTAGCCGAAGGCGTGCAGGCGCTCGAGGAAATCGTCGGCACCGACCAGCACGATGGCGCGCACCGCCGGCACATTGAGCGAGCCGGCCAGGGCCGAGCGCACGCTGACCAGGCCGCGGAAGTCGCGGTCGTAATCCTGCGGGATATAGAGTCCGGCGCTGGTCTGCAGCTTCACCGGGGAGTCGTCGAGCAGCGAGGCGGCGGTGAGGTAGCGTTTCTCCAGCGCCAGGCCGTAGAGGAAGGGCTTGAGCGTGGAGCCGGCCTGGCGCGGCGCGCGCACGCCGTCCACCAGCGGTGCGCGCGAGTTCAGCGCCACCGAGCCGACGTAGGCCAGCACTTCGCCGCTGGCGTTGTCCAGCACCACCGCCGCGGCGTCGCGCACGTTGCGGTCGGCCAGCGCCTGCACCTGCTGCGTGAGTGCGGCGATGACCAGTTGCTGCACGCCGAGGTCGAGAGTGCTGCGACGCCGCTCGCCGGGATGGCTGAGCAGGCGGCGTGCCAGCTGCGGCGCGAGATCGGCTTCTGGCGCCACGCTGCGCGAGGCGTCCAGGCTGCGCGCGGCCAGTGCTTCGAAGCCGGCGCAACTGGCTTGCGGCTCCAGCGTGCGCTCCAGCGCGCAGGCGCGCCTGGCGGTCTGTGCCGGAATGGCGCCGGGCGCCGGCAGCAGCGCCGCCAGCAGCCAGGACTCGTCGGCAGTCAGTCCGGACGGCGCCTTGCCGAACAGCACCTGCGCCGCAGTGTTCACGCCCTGCAGCTCGCCGCGGAAACTGACCAGGTTGAGATAGGCCTCGAGAATCTGCGGTTTGCTCCAGCGCGCTTCCAGCGCCCAGGCGCTGCGCATCTGGCGCAGCTTCTGCAGTGGCGAGCGGCGTCCGCGCGCCGGCATCAGCGAGGGATCGAGCTGGGCGGCGAGCTGCATGGTCAGGGTGCTGGCGCCGCGCACCTTGCCGCCGCCGGAGTCCTGGGCGCCGGCGCCGAGCAGGGCACGCCAGTCGACGCCGCCATGCCGCTCGAAACGGCGGTCCTCGGCCTGGATCAGCGCGGCGCCGAGGGCAGGGGAGACCTGGTCCAGCCGGACCCAGGGCAGGCGCCGCCGACTGTAGTCCTGGCGCTGCGCCTGCAGCAGTGCGCCGTTGCGGTCGAGCAGGTAGGCCTCGGTCGGCGCATAGGCCGCGCGCACCGCCTCGAATCCCGGCAACGCTGCCGGCGCCGCGGCGTGCCACTCGGCGCCTGCTCCGAGCAGCAGGGCGGCGCCGGCGCCGAGCGCGAGACTGTAGCGCCCCCGCTGTTCCGCTGCGTTCACGGCGCCAGGATCTCCAGCGGCGCGTTGGGCAGCTCGCCGAACATCTCCGGCGCGTACATCGCCTCGACCCGCGTCGCCGGCAGCTCGAAGCGGCCGCTGGCGTTGAAGCGCACGGTGTACTCCACCGTCCACTTGCCCTTCGGCACCATCACGTAATACGAGCGGAACGCGTCGAAGCGGCGCTCCTCGTAGGCCGGCCAGACGTCGCCCTGCTTCTTCTCGCCGCGGGTCAGCAGCTGCGAGCTGCCGCCGAGGCCGCTGCCCTGGATGCTGGCGCCGGCCGGGATCGGGTCATCCACAACCACCCAGGTCATGTCCGACTGCGCTTCCAGGTCCAGGTGCACGCGCGCCACGTCGCCGCGCGTCCACACGCCTTCCTTCTTCTGCTCGACCGGCGTGACGCTGCGCTTCACCGTGTAGCCAGTGAACAGCGCCGCCTTCAGCGGCAGCGCGGCCCGGCTCTGCACGATGGCCCAGGGCTTGCCGCCGCCGCTGTGGGTGATGTCGAGCGTCGCCGGTTGCTCCGGCCAGGGGAAGTCGAGCATCGAGGTCGGGTGGGTCCAGTCGATGGTGCGGCTGTCCTCGCCAACCTTGGCGCGGGTGCTGCCGCTGACCGGCTCGGCCTCGAAGGCCGCGCCGAACTTGCGCATCGCCAGCACGCCCCAGGCATTGGCCACCGTGGTGTTCCAGCGCGCGCGGACCTGGCGGCCGAGCGTGCCGCGCACCATGCGCGGCACGTCCTCGCGCCACTCCGTTTCCGGCAGCACGTCGAGGATGGCGCGATTGGCGTTGACGTCGGCATTGATCATCAGCCACCACAGCGCGTCGTCGTGCTCGGCCGAGAAGCCCATGGTCGTGCCCTGGAAGTTCAGACGCGAGCGCAGGATCTGCAGCGCCTCGGCCAGGTGCTTGTCGTGCTCCGGCACGTCGGCGACATGGTGCAGGATGTCGATCCAGTCCAGCACCGCCGAAGTCGGCCACAGGTTCGGCTCGATGGTGAGGCTGGACAGCATCGCGGCTTCGGCTTTGTCGTAGCGCGACAGGGCGGAGATGGCGGCGAGCTTGCGTACGGTGAGATCGGCGGTCTGCAGCGCCGAGTCGCGCACCACGGCGCCTGAGACGAAGCGCCGCAGGCCTTCCTGCATGCGCGCCAGGCTGTCCTGTGGGATTTCCCACCCGGCTTCCTGCGCCACCGACAGCACGTAGGCGGTAAGCGTGTCGCTGCCCTCCAGCCAGTCGGCGGGGAAGTATTTCACCAGGCCGTCGCGGTCGAGATGGCTGGGCAACAGGTTCATCACCCACTGCCAGCGCGACTCGTCGCCGAGCGCGATCGCCACCGAGGTGCGCTGCTCGAAGCAGATGTAGGGATAGGCCGACATCCATTCGGTGACGCCGTCGAGCCCGTCGCCGAGGTGGGCGCGCAGGTCGAGGTGGATGCCGCCGCGGCCGGGAATCGCGTCCTTGGGCCGCTCCACCGGCAGGCTGTAGCTGCCTTCCACCTGGGTCAGGGTGGCCTGGTAGGTGCGCACCGGGTAGGCGGCGATCACTGGCACGCCGATCTTGAGCCGGTCGACCGCGCTACCCTGGACTTCCTTCGCCGCGATGTCCCAGCCGAGATTGCCTAGGCCCGGCGCGACATCCACCGGCCAGGTGATCTCCTGCGCTGAGCCAGCGTCGATCTGCACCGTCTGCGCCGGCAGATTGACCACGGTCTTGGCCGGGTCCTGGCCGGTATAGGAGGCATTGATCTGCGCCGCGATGTGGCGAGTCGAGGCGTTGCGCAGCATCACCGTGGCATTGAGGTGGTCGCCCTCGCGCACCAGGCCGGGCAGGCCGGACACCAGCTGCAACTCCTGGGTGGTGCGGATGCTGGCCGAGCCGGTGCCGAACAGCTGCGGCCCGGCACTGGCCACGGCGACGATGCGGAACGAGGTCAGCGAGTCGTTGAGCGGGATATCGAGTCTGGCCTTGCCGTCGGCGTCCAGCGCGACACGGCCCTTCCACAGCAGCAGGGTGTCGAACAGCTCACGTGCCGGGCCGCGTCCGCCGCCGCCGCCCGGAGCGCCGGACTTGCGGCCGTAGTGACGCTTGCCGATCACCTGCATCTGCGCGGTCGAGGTCGTCACCTCCAGGCCACGCGGCGCCATCATCGCGTCGAGCAGCTTCCACGAGGGGTTCGGCATCAATTCGAGCAGGCCCTCGTCGACCGCGGCGACCGCCACCTCCGCGCCCTCCGGGAGCTTGCCGCCACGCGCCGGCTGCACCGCGATGGCGACGTGGGCGGTGTCGCGTACCTTGAAGGTCTCGGCCGAAGGCGTGACCTTCACCTCGAGCCGGTGCGGGTCCCAGCCGACGTTGACCTTGCCGATGCCGAGTCGGTAAGCCGGCTTGCTCAGGTCGACCAGCGCCGTGGCCGAGCCGCCCTCGACGTGGAAGGGCAGGTGCAGCCAGCGCACCAGGTCGGCGAGCCGTGTGCGCCAGGTGCCGACACGGCCGCGCATCGCCAGCACCGAGACGTAGATGTTCGGCGAATACTCGTCCTTGATCGGGACTTCCACCACCGGGTCCTTGCCGGAGAGGTGGGTGACGAAACTGTCGAGCACGCCTTCGCGCTCGATCGTGACCAGGGCGGTGGCTTCGCGGAACGGCATGCGCACTTGGAAGCGCGCGGTCTGGCCGCTGTCGTAGCTCTGCTTCTCAGGCAGCACGTCCATGCGGTCGCTGGGCCCGGCCTCGAACCAGAAGTCGTCGCCGCCGGCGACCCAGATGTCGGTGCTGGCCAGGGCGCGGTTGCCTTTGGCGTCCTGCGAGGTGGCCTGCACCGTGATCTGGCCGGACTCGTCGCTCTTCACCTTGCAGATGAGCAGGCCGTGCTCGTCGGTGCGGCCGGAGCAGAGCGCGCCGATCTTCTTGGTCTCGATGCTGTTGTCGTAGGAGTAGAAACCGCCGACCAGGCGGCGGCGGTAGGAATGGGTGATGCGCTGGAAGCCGTCGACGCTGATGCTCTGGCCAGCCAGCGGCTGGCCGTGCAGGTCCAGCGCCAGCACCTTGAAGCGCAGGTCGTCCTTCGTTGCGACCCAGCCGTCCGGCTGGATGCCGAGCACCACGGCGGAGGGCCACAGCGCAATGCGCGCCGAGGCCGACAAAGTCTCGCCGTTGGCATCCTGGTATTCCAGTTCCGCCGCCAGGTCCATCGGCGCGGCGTTCTTCGGCAGTTTCGGCACGGTGGCGCGCGCCGCGCCCTGGCCGTCCAGCGCCAGCGGCAGCACCTGGGCCGGGCCGCTGGGCTCGGTATTGTCCGCGTCGCCTGACTGGTCTTCGCTCTCATCGTAGAAGGCGCCATGGCCGCCGCCGTTCTGGATGCCGGGCTTGACCTCGTCACCGCCGAAGCGGAACGTGTCGTAGCCGGGGAAGGACAGGGTCTTGGGCTGCACCTGGGTGCGCAGCTTCACCGGCAGGTAGGCGGCGCCGCCGCCGGAGAGATAGGAGACGAACAGGTCCAGGATGGCCTTGTCGGCGTTGACCAGCGGGTCCTTCGGTCCTTGCACGATGGCCTTCATCGACGGCACACGGTACTGCTCGACGCGGAACGAGCCGGTGTCGAGGCTGCGCCCGTTGTCCTCGCCATCACCTCCGCCCCAGGTCAGGCTGATGTCGTAGGTGCCGAGCTTGGCGTCCTTGGGAATCTCCCAGCTGCTCAAGGCGCTGCCGTTGCTCCACTGCAGCGGAAAGCTATAGGTCTCATCGCTGCCCTGGTGCTTCAGCACCACCTGGCTCGGGTAGTCCTTGGGCAGGGCCATGCCCTTGCCGGTGTGCAGTCGCAGTATGTGTTTCATCGACACCGTTTCGCCGGCGCGGAACAGTGCGCGGTCCAGCACGGTGTGGGCCAGCAGCGGGCCGTTGGACTGGTAGAAATCGCCAGGCAGCTGGAAGTCGCTGGGTGTGATGCCGTGGCTCCACGAGGTCAGGGTGAAGCTGAGGTCGCCGTTGGCGCGCGCGCTGATCATCAGGGGGTGGTCGCTACCACCGTAGCAACTGCCCCAAGACAGCGGCCGCGGCAGATCGGCGCCGATGTGCGCCACGCCGTTGGCATCGGCGCGGCCGCTCCACAATTCAGTGCCGCTGCAATAGTCGCTGACCTTGATGTCGGCGTTCGGCACCGGCGCGGCACTGTCCAGGCTGGTGACGAACGCCACCGAGGACTCGCGGCCCCACTCGAAGTGCACCGCCATGTTGGTCACCAGCGCCGAGGTGACGACGTAGCGGGTACGGTTGTCGCCGAGCAGGGCGGCGCCGAGCTTGGGGCTGTTCAGCTCGACCACATAAAAGCCGGGCTGCTTCAGCGGGATGCCGACCACCTCGAAGGCGTCGGCACCGTGCGGCTTGGGCACGCTGAACGACTCGGTGGCCTCGCCGTGGCTGAACACCGAGGTTTCGCCGGTGTGCTCGACCCACTTCTTGTTGTCCTGGTCCCATTCGCCGCTGGCCTCATTGGCCTTGTCGACGCGCTTGAGCCAGTCGGCGATCTGCGCATCGTCGTCGATCTTGCCGGCCTTGCCGGGAATCATTGTTTGGGGGGCGGCCGGCAGGGTCGCCTTCGCTGCGGCCACCTCGGATTCGACGTTGCGCAGGGTCACCGGCAGCACGCCGCCCTCGCTCAGCTCGAGGATGCCGAAGTTGGCGCCGAACTTGGCCAGGGGCGGCGCTTCGGCGGTCTGCACCTCCAGCGGGAAGCGGCTGGCGTTGCTCAAGACCCGGCCGGCGTCGTCCTGCAGGCCGCCGGGCAGCTCGATGCGGAACTTGCCTTTCTCTGGGAACGGCGCCTCGAACGTGAGGTTCTGCACCGCCTCGCCGTCCTCGGGCTTGGCTTTCCAGGTGTGGCCCTCGCCCTTGAGCACAATCTTTCCGGCCAGCTCGCGCTTGATCGGCGCGGTGAGGGACAGGCTCATCGGCGTCATCGGCAGGCACGCCGACTTGGCGTTGACGCGCTGGCAGGAGAA
>CAYWPB010000153.1:0-2388 GCA_964458725.1 uncultured Nevskia sp.
GGCCGGCTTTTACTTGCCTGCGCTCAGCGCCGCTTCCTTGGTTTCGGCGGCGGCCTGCTCCAGTAGTTCCTTGGCGCGCTTGGCGTGGCCGGACAGCTTATCGTTGTTGGCTTTCTGCGCCGTGCTGAGCTCGTCCCAGGCCTGGCGCATCAGCTGCTGCGCACGGGCCAGGTTCGGGTGGCGGTTCGGATCGACGTTCTGCACCGGCTCCGCCAGCGCGGCGGACATGGTGCACAGCGCGGCGACGACAACGGCAGAAATCCCCAGAGCTTTCATCGCGGTCTCCTCCATTGAGTGGTGCGGAACGAGACGTTCGTCCCGGCCCGCCATCATGGAGTTTTTGCCGGCGCCGATGTGAAAGGCTGGCGTAAGGCTATTCGCGCCGCAGGATGCCGTCGACCAGCTTGTTGGCCCACCAGCTGGAATGGAACGAACGCCGCACCGCTTCGCGGTCGTAGTGCTTCTCCACCCACTCCATGAACGGCGTGCCGTGCGCGGCATGGTGCGCGCGGTAGGTCTCGAGAAAGTGATCGAGGATGCCAGTCTTGGCCTGCCTGACGTGGCCGTGCGGCCAGAAGCATAGCTCCCGCTCGGCCACGTCCACCGGCTGGTTCTTCTCCACCATCAGGTAGATGGCGCTGGCCAGGCCGGCGCGGTCGGCGCCGGACTTGCAGTGCAGCAGCAGCGGCCGCGGCAGCTCCTCGAACAGCTCCTTGATGCGCAGCAGCTGATGGCGCTCCGGCGCGTCGCGCGAGCCGATCGGATAATGCACCAGCTTCAGCCTAAGCTCGCGGCAGGCCTCGATCTCTAGCACGTTGGAGCCGATGTGGGTCTCGTCGCCGCGCAAGCTCAGCACCGAGCGCACGCCGGCACGCGCCGCGGCGCGCAGCTGGTAGGGCATGGGGTGGCTGGAGCGGTAGCAGTCGTCGGCGATGGCGTGACGGGTGTTGAAGAAGAAGCGAAACACCGAGTGATCGACGAACAGCATGTTCAGCCAGGCCAGGAAACGGCGCCAGGGTGTCAGCCGCGGGTAGCGGCCTTCGGTCGTGCTGCTCATGGTCCGGTCAACAGGGCGGCGACGGCCGCGAGATCGTCCTCGGTGTCGACGCCGCGCGGTGGCGGCAGCTGCGACACACCGACCTTAATGCGCAGGCCGTGGCTCAGCGCGCGCAGCTGCTCCAGCATCTCGCAGGTCTCCAGGTCCGCCGGCGGCAGCGCGCTGAAGCACCGCAGCGCGCCGACACGGTAGGCGTACAAGCCAATGTGGCGGAACGCCAGGCCCTCCGGAAAGTGAGCGGCATCGTCCGCCCTCACCCCACCACCCGCTCCGCGGGCGGTCCCCCCCTCTCCCGCGGAGGGGAGAGGGACAGTGGTCGGCGGCGAAGCCGCCGGTTCACGTCTCCAGGGAATCGGCGCGCGCGAGAAGTACAGGGCGTAGTCGCGCGTATCCTTCACCAGCTTGACGAAGTTCGGATTAAGCCAGTCCGCGCGTTCGTGCAGCGGGTGGCACAGGGTGGCGATGTCGGCGCCGGCGTCGCCGGCCAGCAGTTCCGCCGCCTGGCGCACCAGCGCCGGCGGCATCAAAGGCTCGTCGCCCTGCAGGTTCACCACCAGGGTATCGTCGCCCCAACCTGCGGCGCGGGCGATCTCGTCGACGCGGTCGGTGCCGGACTGATGGCGTGCATCGGTGAGACGCGCATCGGCGCCGAAGCCGCGACAGGCTTGCAGCACTTCCTCGCTGTCGGCGGCGACGATCACCTGTTCGGCACCGGAAGCGCCGGCGGCCTGCCACACCCACTGCAGCAGCGGCTTGCCGGCGAGCGGGCGCAGCACCTTGCGCGGCAGGCGGGTGGAGCCGAGCCGGGCCGGGATGACGACCTTGAATGCAGTCACGGGGAAATCCGCGGGATCAGCGCCGGCCAAGCTCTTCGTCGCTCAGCGGACGCGCTTCTTCCTCCAGCATCACCGGGATGCCGTCGCGCACCGGGTAGGCCAGGCGCGAGGCCTTGCACCACAGCTCCTGGCGCTCCGCGTGCCATTCCAGCGGCGCCTTGGAGACGGGGCAGACCAGGATGTCGAGGAGACGCTTGTCCATGTGCGGAAGCCAGGGCTTAAGGCCGGTGATGAGGGGGCAGCTGATCGAGCAATTGTTGCACAAGCGCCGCCCCTTCCGCCGCGATCCGCGCCTGGGCCGGCACGTACCAGTGGTGCGGCTGGGCCAGCTCGGCGCATTTCACCGCATCCTTCTCGGTCATCAGCAGCGGCAGCCGGTCGTCGAAGGCCAGGTCGATGTCGGTGTAGCGATGGTGATCCGGGAACGGGTTCGCCACCACTTCGATGCCGGCCGCCCGCAGCGAAGCGAAGAAGCGTTCCGGGTTGCCCATGCCC
>CAYWPB010000153.1:2398-8806 GCA_964458725.1 uncultured Nevskia sp.
CGACAACAGACGCGCCTCGCGGCCGCCGAGCGGCCGCGCTTCGGTGGTCTCCAGCTGCATGTCCAGCGCCGGCACACCTTCGGGACGCCAGCCACCGCCGTTGACCACCACCAGATCCACTTCACGCAGCCGCGCCGGTGGCTCGCGCAGCGGGCCGGCCGGCAGCAGCTGGCCGTTGCCGAGGCCACGGCTGCCGTCGACGACGCAGATCTCGAGGTCGCGGCCGAGGCGATAGTGCTGCAGGCCGTCGTCGGTGACCAGGACGTCGACCTCCCCGGCGTCGAGCAGCAGGCGCGCCGCGGCGACGCGGTCGGGCGCCACCGCCACCGGCACCTCGATGCGCCGGGCGATCAACGCCGGCTCGTCGCCGGACCAGGCCGGGTCGGTGGTGGCGCTGACGCGCAACGGGTATTGCGGGGCGCAGCCGCCGTAGCCGCGGCTGATCACGCCCGGGCGCCAGCCCTGCGCAATGAGACGCTCTACCAGCCACAGCACGAACGGCGTCTTGCCGGTGCCGCCGACAGTGATGTTGCCGACCACGATCACCGGCACCGGCAGCTGCACCGCGCCGGCCTTGCGCCGCTGCGCCACATCGGCGGTCACCTTGCCGTACAGCGAAGCCAGCGGCCGCAGCACCGCCGGCGCAGCCGGGCTGTACCAGATGCGGTCGAAGGGGTTCTTCTTCATGGCCGCTTCAGGCCGCCGCTTCCTCGGCGGCGTCGCGGAACTGCAGGCGGTGCAGCGCGGCGTAGGCGCCGTTGCGCGCGAGCAGCTCGACATTACTGCCCTGCTCCACCACGCGACCGTCCTGGATCACCACGATCAGGTCGGCATTCTGCACCGTCGACAGGCGGTGGGCGATGACTAGCGTGGTGCGGCCGCGCATCAGCTCCTCCAGGCCCTGCTGGATGTAGCGCTCCGACTCGGTGTCCAGCGCCGAGGTGGCCTCGTCAAGGATCAGGATCGGCGCGTCCTTGTAGAGGGCGCGGGCGATGGCGATGCGCTGACGCTGGCCGCCGGACAGCCCGCCGCCGTCCTGCCCCAGTGGCGTATCCAGGCCCTGCGGCAGCTTCTGGATGAAGTCCCAGGCGCAGGCGCGCCGCGCCGCGGTCTCGATGCGCTCGCGGGTGGCGTCGGCCTCGCCGTAGGCGATGTTCTCGGCGATGCTGGCGTTGAACAGCACCACGTTCTGGTCGACCAGGGCCATCTGCCGGCGCAGGTCGCCAAGGCGGTAGTCGCGCAGGTCGGTGCCGTCGAGCAGCACCCGCCCGCTGCCCGGGTCATAGAAGCGAGGGATCAGCGACAGCAGGGTCGACTTGCCGCCGCCGGACTGGCCGACGAAAGCCACCGTCTTGCCGGCGGGAATGTCGAGGCTGACGCCGGCCAGCGCGTCGCTCTTGTCGTCGTCGTAGCTGAAGCGCACGTCCTCGAAGCGGATCGCGCCGCGGGCGCGCACCAGCGGCAGCTCGCCGCGGTCCTGCTCCACCGGCGTGTCGAGGAAGGCAAACAGGTCGGAACCGGCGGCGACGCCGCGCTGGATGCGCTCTGACAGGCCGGTCATCGAGTTGATAGGCTGGCGCAGCGCCAGCATCGCCACGACGAAGGCGACGAAGTCGCCGGGGCTCATCGCCTCCAGCATGCGCGGACTGGTCGCCAGCGCCACCAGCGCCGAGACGCCGATCGCCGCGATCAGCTCCAGCGAGCTAGTGCTGATGGCATTGGCCTCGGTCATCTTCAGGCTTTGCCGGCGCAGGTAATTATTGAGCTGGCGGAAGCTGGCCAGCACGAAATTCTCGCCGCCGTAAAGCTTCACCACGCGGCGGCCGGTGATGGCCTCGTCAGCGGCGTGGGTCATACCGCCCATCGAATTCTGGATGCGTTGCGAGACCGTGCGAAAGCGGCGGTTGACCCAGTCGATCGACACCGCCACGAACGGCACGATCAGAAGCGCGAACAAGGTCAGCCGCCAGCTGTAGTAGAACATCGAGCCGAGCAGCACCGCCGCGGAAATGCCGCCCTGGATCACCGAGGCCAGCACGCTGGACGCCGAATCGGCGATCTGGCTGGCGTGGTAGGTCAGCTTGGCCTGCAGGTCGGCTACGCGCGCGCGGTCGTGGTAGCGGACCGGCACGCGCAGCAGGTGGGCAAACACCTGCTGGCGCATCTGCGCCACCACGCCCTGCCCGACCCAGGCCATGCCGTAGCTGGCGCCGAAGTTGGCAATAGCGCGCACCAGGAACAGGCCGAGGATGGCCCAGGGGAGCCAGCGGATCACCGTAAGGTCGTGATTGGCGAAGATGTCGGTGAGGTGCTTCACCAAGGGCACCATCACCGCATCCGAGCCGCCGAACAGCACCATGCCGAGCAGGGCCAGGATCAGCACTCTCCAGTGCGGGGCCGAATAACGCAGCAGGCGGCGGTACACGGCGCCCGGGCGGTAGGGGTCTTTTGTGACGGTATTCAAGGCGCTGGCGCGGGTTGCGGAACCCTCATGGTAGCAACTTGGGGCCCTGCTTCGCTTAAACTGAACCAGCCCCAAGAAAACCGCTTGACCGGAGCGCCATGGCCAAGACCCTGTTCCAGAAAATCATCGACCGCGAAATCCCGGGCAGCTTCGTCTACGAGGACGAGCAGTGCGTGGTGATCAAGGACATCAACCCCGGGGCCCCGCTGCACCTGCTGGTGATCCCGCGCAAGCCGATCCCCCGCCTGATCGACGCCACCGTGGAAGACCAGGCGGTGCTGGGCCACCTGATGCTGGTGGCGAACAAGGTGGCCACCGATGCCGGATTCGGCGAGGCCTTCCGGGTGGTGATGAACAACGGCGCCGGCGCCGGGCAGAGCGTGTTCCACATCCACCTGCACGTGCTGGCGGGCAGGCCGCTGAAGTGGCCGCCGGGGTGAGGAGCGCCCACGCTTGCGAAGCACAGCTTCGCGGGCGATCCGACGAATTCGTCTGGAACGAATTCGGACCGCCGCAGGCGGGCCCGAAGGGCGCATCCCAGGGATGGGATGCGCAACACCCGGCCAGGAGGGCCGGGCCGGGGCTTCAAAAGAAAACGAGAGCCGCGTCAGGGACGGCCTAGGTTACGCCGGTGAAGCCGCAGGGGCGTCAGCTAGCCCTGCGCTTTCAATCTCGCGAACTTGTTGCGATAGCGCTCCTGCAGCATCGGATCCTGGGTCAAGTGAATGACCGTGCGCATGCTGTCGTCCGCCAGCCGGGACTCGCCGCGCCGGTTTTCGAGCAGGGCCAGCAGGAAGTGGAAGCGCGGCTCCTGCGACCGAAGCTGGATGGCGCGACGCGTCTCGTCGAGTGCCAGCGGCTCATCGCCCCGGTCCAGCGCCGCCAGGCCGAGCTGATAGTGATAGTAGGGGTTGCGGTCGAGGAACTCGCGCGCCTGCTGATGATAACGATCGGCGACCTCACCCTGCCCCAGCGCACCATAGATCTGGGCCGCGGTTTCATAGCCCAGCATGCTGGACGGATCGAGCAGCAGGCCCCGGTCGACGGCGATGCGCGCCGCGCGCAGCTGGCCGTCGCGCTGGTAGATGGTCGCCAGGTTGATCCACAGGTACGGCGCGACGGGCGCCAGCTGCAGCGCCCGGATCTCATAGCGCAGTGCGTCGGCCTGCCGCTGCTTCAACAGAAATTCCATGGCGCGGTTGTTGTAATACTGAGCCTGGGCTTCGCTGTCCGGAATCTTGCGCTGCTCGAAGCTGGGATCGTATTCCTCGCCGCTCACGTCGATCACCTGGAACAGCGGCGGCAGCAAGTCGACCCGCAGGTTCAGGTGACGGTAAAGCAGGGAGGTGCGGTTGTCGCCCAGGTCCCACAGCGGCGGAATGTGAACGTCGTTGAATTGCACCGGAACATCGACATCCCGGGCCAATGCGGCAAACAGGAAGGTATACGACAGGCAATTGGCACGACGCTGCTCGAACGCCTGCTCCGCGGTGAGCGTGGCGTTGGCATCGTATTGCAGGTTCAGACCCTCGCTCTCCCGCATGGCCTTGACCAGGGCATCGATCTTGGCGCCGGTGGTGACCTTGCCGCGGGTCACGTAGAGGGCGAAGCGATGCATGCTCGGGGAGACCGCCATCAAGGTCGACAGGTCTTCCATCTGGCTGTCTGCCGGCTTGTCCGGCAGG
The DNA here is from genome assembly GCA_964458725.1 of uncultured Nevskia sp. Lineage (GTDB taxonomy): Bacteria > Pseudomonadota > Gammaproteobacteria > Nevskiales > Nevskiaceae > Nevskia. The sequence goes on from CAYWPB010000153.1 coordinate 6,548, forward strand.
GTGCCGGCCCCGGAAAGGACCCAGCCGAGGTCAGCCGCGGAGGGCGACGCCGGAGTCCGCTCCGGCTGGCTCGCGCAGCCGGCGAGAACGCCGTACGAGAGCAATACGAGGGCCAGCGGCCGCCCAAGCCGCCACATGCCGCTGCCCCTTGGCGGGGCTATATGAGCCACCGTGCCCCCCACGGCTCTCCTCCTCGCGGCCCAGCACACTGCCGCAGACCTTGAGTCTACTCCTTCGGCGGCGTGTCCAGGACCCCATCAGGATTGCCCACCAGGCGCCGGGCGTCGACATGCTGGTCGAACCAGTACACGCCCCAATGCAGGTGGGGACCGGTGGCCCGGCCGGTCATGCCGGACAGGGCGATGCGCTGGCCCTGCCGGACGCGCTCGCCAGGCTGGACCAGCAACCTGGACAGGTGCACCACCACGGAAGACAGACCATGGCCGTGGTCGATGATGATGGTGCCGCCGGTGAAGTACAGGTCGGGCTCGGCCAGGGCGACGACGCCGCCGGCCGGGGCCACCACCGGGGTGCCGGTCGGCACCGCCACGTCGACGCCGTAATGCGGCTGCTTGGGTGTGCCGTTGAGGATACGCTGGCTGCCGAACACGCCGGAGATGCGCCCTTTGCTGGGCCAGACGAAGGGCTCGGCGAAGTCGTCGATGGCACTGTCGCGCTCGTGCGCCGCCTTGATCAACTTCGCCTCGGCGGCGATGCGCTGCTCGGTCTCCGGCGGCGGGTTGACCAGCTTCGGCGGCAGTCCTTCGATGCGCTGGATTTCCCAGTCGCGCTTGCGCACGACGTAATGCTGCACCCGCGCCGGCTGGCCCGGCAGGGCCACGCTCAACTCGGCATCCGGACCGGCGTCGCGGTCGAAGCCGAACACGAACTCACCCTTGCCGGTCAGCAGCAGCCGGCGGCCGTTGAAGGCCACTGTCGCCGCGGGATCGGTGCGGCCGAACACCACCGCACCCTGCTCGAAATCGCCACGCAAGGTGAAGGGCTCGGCCAGGGCCTGACCGGCGCACAGCGCCAGGCAGGCGGCCAGCAACCCGTGCGGACGAATGCGCAGGCTCAATGCGGGGGCGCGGCTTCGGCGGCGAGCCGGGCCACGGCTTCGGCCAGCGGCAGGGTCTCCTGCTTCTCGGAGCCGAGGCGGCGCAGGGTCACGGTCTTTTCCTCGGCTTCCTTGCGGCCGACGACGACAATCACCGGCACTTTCTGCAGCGAGTGCTCACGGATCTTGTAGGTGATCTTCTCGTTGCGCAGGTCGGTGCCGGCGCGCAGTCCGGTGACGTCCAGCGCGGCGGCGACCGCGCTGGCGTAGACGTCGGCATCGGAGACGATCGGCGTGACCACTGCCTGCACCGGAGCCAGCCACAACGGCAGGGCGCCGGCGTGGTGCTCGAGCAGGATGCCGATGAAGCGCTCCATCGAGCCGACGATGGCACGGTGCAGCATCACTGGGATCTGGCGGTTGGAGTGCTCGTCGATGTAACCGGCGCCGAGCCGCTCCGGCATCATGAAGTCGACCTGCATGGTGCCGACCTGCCAGGCGCGGCCGATGGAGTCGCGCAGGTGGTACTCGATCTTGGGGCCGTAGAACGCGCCCTCGCCAGGCAGCTCCGTCCACTCCACGCCGGCCGAGCGCAGGGCCGCGCGCAGCGCTTCCTCGGCGCGATCCCACACGGCGTCCTCGCCGATGCGCTTGTCCGGGCGCAGCGCGATCTTGATGGCGATGTCGTTGAAGCCGAAATCGGCGTAGACCTGCATTGCCTGGCGGTGGAACGCGGTGACCTCGGATTCCACCTGCTCCGGCGTGCAGAAGATGTGCCCATCGTCCTGGGTGAAGGCACGCACCCGCATGATGCCGTGCAGCGCGCCGCTCGGCTCGTTGCGGTGGCAGCCGCCGAACTCGGCGTAGCGGATCGGCAGGTCGCGGTAGCTGTGCAGGCCGGCATTGTAGATCTGCACGTGGCCCGGGCAGTTCATCGGCTTCACGGCGTAGGTGCGCTTCTCCGACTCGGTGAAGAACATGTTGTTCTGGTAGTTGTCCCAGTGGCCGGACTTCTTCCACAGGCTCACGTCGAGGATCTGCGGGCCTCGCACTTCCTGGTAGCCACTGCGCTTGTAGACGCCGCGCACGTAACGCTCCACCGCCTGCCAGATGGCCCAGCCCTTGGGGTGCCAGAACACCATGCCCGGCGCCTCTTCCTGCTGGTGGAACAGGTCGAGTTGCTTGGCGATGCGGCGGTGGTC
>CAYWPB010000154.1:0-8713 GCA_964458725.1 uncultured Nevskia sp.
GGCGGTGAGCCGGGTACGCATCAGGCGCTCCCCTGGGCGTAGCGCGCCAGCTCCACCGGGTCGTGGGCGCAGAACAGCTCCACCTCGCTGCCGTGCTCGCGTGCCAGCTGCAGCAGCCGCGCCTGGTTGGCCTTGCGCTGCGCACCGTCGACCTGCACCAGGTTCTGGAACAGGCGCAGCCCCGGCGTGCAGTACGGCCGCCGTGTATTGACTTCGTCGCGGTAGAAGTAGGCGTCGCCGCAGTGGATCAGCCACTTGCCGCCGGTGTTGACGGCCACGCCGCTGTGGCCGCGCGTGTGCCCGATCAGCGGCACCAGCAGGATCTCGTCGTGGCTGCCGGGCAGGGCGCGGATGCTGTCGAAGCCGAACCAGCTCTCGCCCTGCGTTTCGTGCACCGCCCATTGCGGCCGGTGCGCGAAATGCGCCGGGCGGTAGCGTGCCTTCTCGCCGAGGCTGGGCCGATCCATCGCGGCGTGATGCTCCGGCGCGAAGACGTGGACCTGCGCTTCGGGGAAGTCGGGCAGGCCGCCGGCATGGTCCAGGTCCAGGTGCGTGACCACGATATGGCGCACGTCGGCGGCGCTGAAGCCCAGCGCCTGTACCTGATGCAGCGCGGTCTCCTCGGCACGCAGTTGCGGACGGGTCAGGGCCAGGAAGCCGCGGCCGAGGTGGCGCGGGTCGCGCACGTCGGCCGTACCGAGCCCGGTGTCGACCAGCACCAGGCCGTCGGCGCCTTCGATCAGCAGGCAGTGACAGCACATTTCCGCCGGCTCGAGCCAGCCGCCGTCGCCGTTGATCAGGCGCCGGCCGTGGGGGCACATGCTGGCGCAGTTGAGATGGTGGATCTTCAGGGACATGCCACTCCTCCGTGAGGGAATCGGTCAGCGCGGTTGCGGCCGCGGCGGCGCCGGGGTGCGCTGACGCAGCCAGGCGATGAACAGCAGCATCGCGAACGACGAGGCCAGCAGCAGCAGGGCGTAGCTGTGGGCGACGCTGTAGTTGAGCGTCTGCGTCTCGTCGTAGAGCGCGATCGAGGCGACACGGGTGACACCGGGGATGTTACCGCCGAGCATCAGCACCACGCCGAACTCGCCCATGGTGTGGGCGAACGACAGCGCGGCGCCGGTCAGCACGCCGTTGCGCGCAGCCGGCACCATGATCCTCCAGAAAATCTGCCGGGCCCGCGCGCCGAGCGCCGCGGCGGACTCGACCAGGCCGGCATCGACGTCGCGCAGCGCCGACTGCATCGGCTGCACCGCGTAAGGCAGGCTGTAGATCACCGAGCCGACCACCAGGCCCTGGAAACTGAAGGCCAGCGAAGTGCCGAACAGCGCCAGCCAGGCCTGGCCAACCGGGCTGCGGCTGCCCAGGGCCAGCAGCACGTAGAAGCCGATCACCGTCGGCGGCAGCACGATCGGCAGGGTGACCAAAGCCTCCACCAGGGGCGCCGCCGCCGAGCGCGAGCGGTTGAGCCAGCCGGCCAGCGGCAGCCCGGCCAGGAGCAGGATCGCGGTGGAGGTGGCGGCCAGCCGCACCGTCAGCCACAGCGAGGCCCACAGCTCGGGAGGGATGGCGGCGAGGTTCATGCGGTGGCGGTCAGGGTCCGCGCGCAGTGTGCCAGCCCGCCGCAGGGCCGTCACTGCGGAATGCTAGATTCTGGTGATGCTCGAGCGCCTGCTGTCCCGGTCGCCGCCGCCGCCCTGCGAGATCCAGCTTCCCGGCGCGGAACGGGTGCTGCTGCGCCGGCTGCGGCCCGACGACGCCGAGCGCCTGCGCACCGGCTACATCCTGCTGTCGCCGCAGTCGCGGCGCCTGCGCTTCTTCGACCAGCCGAGCGAGCCGCCGCTCGGCTTCCTCGAGCAGCTGCATCCGCGCGACCACGTCGGCTGGGGCGTGCTCGACGTGCAAGCGCCGGACGGCGTGTTCTTCGGCATCGCCCGCTACGTACGGACAGCGCCGAAGGCCGACGCCGCCGAGGTCGCGATCACCGTGTTCGACCCCTGGCAGGGCCGCGGCGTTGGGCTGCTGCTGCACGCGGCGCTGCACCGCTGCGCCGCGCGCAACCGGCTGCGGCACTTCCTCTACGACGTCAGCGAGGACAACCCGCGCTTCGTCCACCACCTGCGCGAGCTTGGCGCGGTCCGCGGCCCGTCTGACCATCACGTGGTGCCGCTGCAGATGCCGGTCTACGGCGGGTCCTCCCGGGTGCCGCGCGGCACCGCCGCGGGGGCGCGCTTCTACGAAGTCATGCGCGGCCTGGAGCGGGCGAAGGGGGCTGCCGCATGAGCCAGACCACCAGCAGCAGCGAGGGCAGGCCGACCAGGGCGGTGTAGACGAAGAACGGCGGATAACCGAAGGCGTCGACGATGCGCCCCCACTGGCTGGCAAGGCTCTTCGCCGGCAGACTCCACAGGGTGCCGAACAGCGCGTACTGCGTCGCGGTGTAGGCGGCGTTGGTCAGCGAGGACATATAGGCGATGAAGGCGGTGCCGGCGATGCCGTTGCCGATGTTGTCGAAGCTCACCGCCGCCGCCAGCCATTCCGTGCCGGGCCGCTGCAAGGTGGCGAACCAGGCATAGAACAGGTTCGCCACCGTCAGTAGCACCCAACCGGTCAGCAAGGTGCGGGCGATGCCGTAGCGCTTGACCAGCGCGCCGGCGAGCAGCGCGCCGGCCAGGGTCATCAGCACGCCGTAGACCTTGGATACCAGGGCGATCTGGTCCAGCGTGTAGCCCATGTCGATGTAGAACGGGTTCGCCGCCACGCCCATGGTGCTGTAGTTGAGGCGATAGGTGAGGATCAGCGCCAGGATCGGCAGACCGGTGCGCAGGCCCTGGCGCGAGAAGAAGTCGACGAAGGGGCAGACCACCGCGCCGATCAGCCAGGCCACCGCGTTGCGCAGCGCGGCCGGCCAGTGCGCCGAGCCTTCGAGGAAGGCGACGACCCGCGCCTCCTGCGCCAGCGTGGCGCGGTTCACCGGAGCGTCCGGTTCGGCGATGCTCAGGGTGGTGAGCAGGCCCACCGCGACGCAGGCGGCCATCAGCAGGTAGGCGAAGGTCCAGCCGCCGGTCGCCGCCGCGTGCAGCGCGCCGGCGCCGGCGCAGATCAGGGCCAGCTGGTAGCCGGTCTGGTAGGCCGCGGCCATCGCGCCCTGGCGTTCCGCGCCCACCGCCTCGATGCGCCAGGCGTCGAGGGCGATGTCCTGGGTGGCCGAGCAGAACGCGGTGAACACCGCCAGCCAGGCCATGTGCAGGGCGTCCACGGCCGGGTCGTGCAGGGCCATCAGCACCAGGCCGGCGCCGATGCCGCACTGCGCCAGCAGCATCCAGCCACGGCGACGGCCGAGGCGGTGCAGCAGCGGCAGCGGCAGGCGGTCGACGATCGGCGCCCAGAAATACTTCAGCGAGTAAGCCAGTCCCACCAGGCTGAAGAAGCCGATGGTGGTGCGGTCGATGCCGGCCTGGCGCAGCCGCGCCGACAGGGTGGTCAGCACCAGCGGAAACGGCAGGCCGGCGGAGAAACCGAGCAGCAGCATCGCCAGCACGCGCGGATGGGTGTAGGCCGCCAGCGCGTTGCGCCAGCCCGATCCGCCTGGCGCCGCGGTCTCGTCCGGATTCCCGCTCGAGTTCCCGTTCAGATCCCCGTTCAAATCTTATAGTCCAGCGTCAGCGGCGCGTGGTCCGAGAACTTCTGCTCCTTGTACACGCTGGCCGCCTTGACCTTGCCGTTCAGCCCCGGGGTGATGATGTGGTAGTCGATGCGCCACCCGACGTTGTTGGCGTAGGCGTTGCCGCGGTTGCTCCACCAGGTGTACGCCTCGCCCTCGGTGTCCGGGTGCAGCGAGCGGTAGCCGTCGACCCAGCCAACCTCGTCGAACAGGGTGTCGAGCCAGGCGCGCTCGTACGGCAGGAAGCCGGAGTTCTTCTGGTTGCTGCGCCAGTTCTTCAGGTCGATGTTGCGGTGGGCGATGTTCCAGTCGCCGCAGACCACGTAGTCGCGGCCGCTGGCCTTCCAGTCCTTCAGCACCGGCAGGAAGAACGCCAGGAAGCGGTCCTTGGACGCCTGCCGCTCCGGGCCGGCTGAACCGGACGGCAGGTACAGGGACACCACCGACAGCTTGCCGTAGCGCAGTTCCAGGTAGCGGCCCTCGTCGTCGAATTCCTTCTCGCCGAGCCTGTCCAGTACCGCATCCGGCGGCTTGCGCGCGAACAGGCCAACGCCGGCATAGCCCTTCTTCTGCGCATGATTGAAGTGGGCGTGCCAGCCGGCGGGCGAATAGGTAGCATCGCCCTCCAGGTCGCTCATCTGGGCCTTGATCTCCTGCAGGCACAGGAAGTCGGCCTTCTGCTGCGGCAGCCACTCGAACAGGCCTTTCTTGGCGGCCGAGCGGATGCCGTTGGCGTTGAGCGTGATGATGCGCACACGAACCTCGTTGAAAATGCTTTGGGGAATAGGTTTAGTCTTGCACAATAAGGGATCGGTAAACTCCATACCCAATGCAAAACTACAAAACCGCTTTCTTCCGCCTGGCGCTCGAACACGAGGTGCTGCGCTTTGGCTCGTTCACGCTCAAGTCCGGGCGGGTCAGCCCCTACTTCTTCAACCTCGGCCGCATCTCCACCGGCGGCGCCCTGCGCGAGCTGGGACGGGCCTACGCCGAGGCGATCCTCGACTCGGGCCTGCAGTTCGACCTGCTGTTCGGCCCGGCCTACAAGGGCATTCCGCTGGCGGCGGCGGTGGCCTGCGCCCTGGCCGAACACGGCCGCGACCTGCCGTTCGCCTACAACCGCAAGGAGGCCAAGGACCATGGCGAGGGCGGCCTGCTGGTCGGCGCCGAAGTGAAGGGCCGGCGGGTGCTGATCGTCGACGATGTGCTCACCGCCGGCACCGCGCTGCGCGAGTCCTGCGCCCTGCTCGCGGCAGCCGGCGCCGTACCGGTTGCGGCAATTACTGCCCTGGATCGTCAGGAGATCGGCCCCAACGGCCGCTCCGCGGTTTCGGAACTGGCTGAAAAAGCAGGAATTTCCGTCTTCTCCCTGGTCTCGGTCCAGGACTTGCTCCAGTACCTGGACGGCAGCGGCGCCAATGGCGCCACCACGTCTGCCATTCGCGCTTACCAGCAACGCTATGGCGTTCCGGCGTAAGCAGGCTTCTTGGGGGGAGGGCAGCGTCGCTTTGACAGCGTACGCGAGGGTGCTGTTGCGGGCGGCCGTGTGTCTCGGGGGAGCCACGGCCGCCCTGCCCGTTTGGGCGCAGCAGGGTTCCGACGACAAGGGCATCGTCTGCTGGCAGGACGAGAGGGGCCAGCGCGCGTGCGGCGATCACGTGCCGCCGCAGTACGCCAAGACGCAGCGCGAGATCTACAACCGCAGCGGCGTGGTGGTGAAGACCCTCAAGGCCGAGGAAACCCCGGAGCAGCGCGCGGCGGAGCAGCGCGCGGCCGAGGAGATGCAACACCAGCTGGACGAGCAGCAGAAACAGCAGGCCAACGACAAGTTCGTGCTGCAGACCTACCGCAGCCTGGACGAGTTGAAGGCCGAGCGCGACAACCGCCTGGCCACATTCGACACCCGCCTGGACCTGGCGCAGAAGGCGGTGGACCGGGGCGGGGCCTCGCTCAAGGACCTGCAGGACCGCGCCGACGTGGAGCGCACCGCCGGACGCGATCCGAGCCCCGAGCTGGAAGCCCAGATCCGGGCCTTCGCCGCCGCCCACGCCGCGAACATCAGCGCGATGGAGCGGATCAGGCAGGAACGGGAAGCAACTTCGGCCCAGTTCGAGCACTACATCGAGCTGTACCGGCAGGTCCATGGCGTCACGCCGCTGCCGCTGCCCTCCCCGCTCCTCCCCGAGGGGCCGGAAAACCCGCCGATTCCGCTCGCGCCCAAGTCCTGAAAGCCGGCGCGGTTTGCGCGCGCTGGCGAATCGCGGACAATGGCCGGATGCCGGCCCAACTCTATCTCGCCTCGCGCTCGCCCCGTCGCGCCCGCTTCCTGGAGCAGCTGGGCCTGCATTTCGAGACGCTGCCGGCCGATGTGCCGGAGCAGCCGCAACCGGGACAGGCGCCGGCCGACTACGCGCTGGCCGTGGCCCTGGCCAAGGCGCACGCGGCGGCGCATGCGGCGCCGCGGCCCCTGCCGGTGCTGGGCGCCGACACCGATGTTTCGATCGACGGCGAGATTCTTGGCAAGCCGCGTGACCGCGACGACGCCCTGGCCATGCTGGCGCGCCTGTCCGGACGCAGCCATGAGGTGTGCAGCGCCGTGGCGCTGATCGCGGGCGCGCGGGTCGAGACGGCGTTGAGCGTGACCCGCGTGCACTTCGGTGCGATCAGCGCGGCGCAGGCCGCCGCCTACTGGGAGTCGGGCGAGCCGGCCGACAAGGCCGGGGCCTACGCCATCCAGGGCTACGCCGCGCGCTGGGTGCGCAGTATCGAGGGCAGCTACAGCGGCGTGGTCGGGCTGCCGCTGTACGAAACCTGCGAGTTGCTGCGGCGAATCGGCGTCGACATCCCGTGAGCACCGAGATCCTGGTCAACATCGGCACCCAGGAGACCCGCGTCGCCCTGGTCGAGGGCGGCGCGGCGCAGGAGATCTACGTGCAGCGCGCGGCGCGGCACGGCCTGGTCGGCAACATCTACAAGGGCACCGTCAAGCGCGTGCTGCCGGGCATGCAGGCGGCGTTCGTCGATATCGGCCTGGAGCGCACCGCCTTCCTGCACGTCGCCGACATGCTCAACAGCGAGACCCACGCCGAGCCGCTGCCGCCGGTGGAGCGCCTGCTGCACGAAGGCCAGGAAGTGCTGGTGCAGATCCTCAAGGATCCGCTCGGCAGCAAGGGCGCGCGGCTGACCACGCTGCTGTCGATCCCCTCGCGCTACCTGGTGCTGATGCCCCACGAGAAGCACGTCGGCGTCTCCACCAAGATCGAGGACGAGGGTGAGCGCACCCGTCTCAAGGCGGTGCTGGAAACCCTGGTGCCGGACCTCGCGCCCGACTGGGGCGTGATCGCCCGCACCGCCGCCGAGGGTGCCGACCTCGACGCGCTGCGCCAGGACCTGCTGTTCCTGACCCGGCTGTGGACCGCGGTGAGCCAGCAGGTGACGCAGGCCCGTTGCGGCCAGATGGTGCACGGTGACCTGCCGCTGTCGATGCGCATCCTGCGCGACCTGCTCGGCACCGCGGTCGAGCGCGTGCGCATCGACAACGCCGAGGAGGCGCGGCGCGTGCAGCAGTTCGCCAAGGTGTTCGTGCCGCAGGCGGCGGCGAAGATCGAGCCGTACTGCGGCCAGGCACCGATCTTCGACCTCTACGGCGTCGAGGACGAGTTGAACCGCGCGCTGGAGCGCAAGGTGGAGCTGAAGTCCGGCGGCCACCTGGTCATCGACCAGACCGAGGCGATGACCACCATCGACGTCAACACCGGCGCCTTTACCGGCCACCGCAATCTCGAGGAGACCATCCTCAAGACCAACCTCGAGGCCGCCGCCGCCATCGCGCGCCAGCTGCGCCTGCGCAATCTCGGCGGCATCATCATCCTCGACTTCATCGACATGCGCAGCGAGGAGCACCGCGCCCAGGTGCTGCGCACGCTGGAGAAGGAAGTGGCGCGCGATCCGGCGCGCACCCGCATCTACCCGTTCTCCGAGCTGGGTCTGGTGCAGATGACACGCAAGCGCACGCGCGAGAGTCTGGGCCACATCCTGTGCGAGCCCTGCGGCTCCTGTGGCGGCAAGGGTTGCGTCAAGACGGTGGAGACGGTATGTCACGAGGTCGCGCGCGAGGTGCAGCGTGCCGCGCGCCTGTACGATCCCAAGTCGTTCCTGGTGCTGGCTGCGCCGAGCGTGGTTGCGCGGCTGCAGGAGGAGCAGTCCGGCGGCCTGGCCGAACTCGAGGCCAGCCTGAAGCGGCCGATCAAGCTGCAGCCGGAGAGCCACTACCAGCAGGAAGTGTTCGACGTGGTTCCGGTGTGAAGCTCGCTTTGCCCGCAGCTGTTAGTTCTCAGTTCCCGGTTTTTAGTGAACAGCCAAAGCGGTGCTTTGCCAAGAACTGGAAACTGACGACGGACAACGGCGCCCGGAGGGCGCATGGAGCGTAGGCGGCGCCGCTGGTGGACCTGGGGGCTGAGCATTGCGGCGGGCCTGGTGGTGCTGGCGGCGACCCTGAGCCTGAGTTTCCGGCTGGTGATGGACGCGGTGCCGGGCTACCGCGACAAGCTGCAGAACCAGGTGGCGCAGGCGGCCGGACATCCCACCCGCATCGGCGCGATGGCGCTGACCTGGCAGCGACTGCAGCCCAGCCTCGACCTGCGCGACGTCGCCTTGCTCGACGAGCAGGGCAAGCCGCTGCTGCAGGTCGCGCGCCTGCGCCTGGGCTTCAGCTTGCGGCGCCTGCTCGGCGCCGACTGGATGCCGGGCAGCATCGAGGTCCAGGGACTGGCCCTGGAAGCCGACGTCGATGCCCTCGGCCATTGGACACTGCGTGGTTTCGGTGCGGGTGGGGGCGGCGATAGCGGCCAGCTGCAGCGCCTGTCGCAGCTCGACCGGGTGCGCCTGCGCAGTTGCCGCTTGCTGGTGCACGATCCCCAGCTCAGCCGCCAGGCCTTTCAGGTCGAGCTGAGCGATGCCGAGCTGCGCCAGCGCGACGGCCGCTGGCGGCTGGCGGCGCAGCTGCTGCCGCCGGCGGAGCTCGCCGGCGGCGCCGGCGCCAGCGCC
>CAYWPB010000155.1:0-2272 GCA_964458725.1 uncultured Nevskia sp.
CCAGCGAGGACGATTTCCGCAACATCATCATCAAGACCGGCGACTACGGCCAGGTGACGCGCCTGCGCGACGTCGCAAGGGTCGAGATGGGCTCGGACTCCTACGCCCTGCGCGCGCTGCTGGACAACAAGTCGGCCGCCGCCATCCCGATCTTCCAGCGCCCCGGCAGCAACGCCCTCGCGATCTCCGAGGAAGTGCGCGCCAAGATGGAGGAGCTGAAGAAAGACTTCCCCGAGGGCGTGGACTACCACATCGTCTATGACCCGACCGTGTTCGTGCGCGGCTCGATCCACGCCGTGGTGCACACCCTGATCGAGGCGATCCTGCTGGTGGTGCTGGTGGTGATCGTGTTCCTGCAGACCTGGCGCGCCTCGATCATCCCGCTGATCGCGGTGCCGGTGTCGCTGGTCGGCACCTTCGCGGTGATGCACCTGTTCGGCTTCTCGCTCAACGCGCTGTCGCTGTTCGGCCTGGTGCTGGCCATCGGCATCGTGGTCGACGACGCCATCGTGGTGGTGGAGAACGTCGAGCGCAACATCGAGAACGGGCTGTCGCCGGTTGAAGCGACCAAGCAGGCGATGAAGGAAGTCACCGGCCCGATCATCGCCACCGCCATGGTGCTGTGCGCGGTGTTCGTGCCGACCGCCTTCATCAGCGGCCTCACCGGGCAGTTCTACAAGCAGTTCGCGCTGACCATCGCCATCAGCACGGTGATCTCGGCGTTCAACTCGCTGACCCTGTCGCCGGCGCTGTCGGCCGTGCTGCTGAAAGAGCACGGCGCCGCGCCGGACCGTCTGACCCGCGTCATCAACGGCGCCTTCGGCTGGTTCTTCCGTCCGTTCAACCGCTTCTTCACCCGCGCTTCCAAGGGTTATGTGCGCGGCGTCGGCCGGGTGCTGCGCGCCGGCGGCATCGCCCTGGTGGTGTATGGCGGCCTGGTCGTCGCCGGCGGCTGGGGTTTCCAGCGCACCCCGACCGGCTTCGTGCCGGCGCAGGACAAGCAGTACCTGGTGGCCTTCGCCCAGCTGCCGGACGCGGCGACCCTGGACCGCACCGAGGACGTGATCCGCCGCATGAGCGACATCGCGCTGAAGACGCCTGGCGCGGAGAGCGCGGTGGCCTTCCCGGGCCTCAACATCAACGGCTTCACCAACAGCCCGAACTCCGGCATCGTCTTCGTCACCCTCAAGCCGTTCGAGGAGCGCAAGTCGAAAGAGCTGTCGGCCGGCGCCATCGCGCACGAGCTGAACGGCAAGTACAGCAAGATCCAGGAAGCCTTCATCGCCGTGTTCCCGCCGCCCCCGGTGCAGGGCCTGGGTACCATCGGCGGCTTCCGCATGCAGATCGAGGACCGCGGCGGCCTCGGCTTCGAGGAGCTGTACAAGCAGACCCAGAACCTGATCGCCAAGGGCAACGCCGACCCGGCGCTGCACGGCTTGTTCTCCAGCTACCAGGTGAACGTGCCACAGGTCGACGCCGACATCGACCGCGAGAAGGCCAAGTCGCAGGGCGTGGCGCTGCAGGACCTGTTCGACACCATGCAGGTCTACCTCGGCTCGCTCTACGTCAACGACTTCAACCTGTTCGGCCGCACCTACCAGGTCAACGCCCAGGCCGAGCCGCGCTTCCGCCTGCAGGCCGAGGACATCGCCCGCCTGAAAACGCGCAACGCCGCCGGCGACATGATCCCGCTGGGTTCGTTCGTCACGGTGAAGCAGTCCTCCGGCCCGGACCGGGTGATGCACTACAACAGCTACCCCACCGCCGAGATCAACGGCGGCCCGGCGCCCGGCTACTCCAGCGGCCAGGCGCAGGCGGCGATCGAGGCACTGGCCAAGAAGGAGCTGCCGAATGGAATGACGTTCGAGTGGACCGAGCTGACCTACCAGCAGATCCTGGCCGGCAATACCGCCCTGCTGATCTTCCCGCTGGTGGTGCTGCTGGTGTTCCTGGTGCTGGCGGCGCAGTACGAGAGCCTGGGCCTGCCGCTGGCGGTGATCCTGATCATGCCGATGGTGCTGTTCTCGGCCATCACCGGCGTGCAGCTCGCGGGTAGCGACGACAATATCTTCACCCAGATCGGCCTGATCGTGCTGGTCGGCCTGGCCAGCAAGAACGCGATCCTGATCGTGGAGTTCGCTCGGGACCGCGAGGCCCACGGCGATGGCACTCATTTTTCGGCGCTGCGCGCGGTGCTCGATGCCGCCAAGCTGCGGTTGCGCCCGATCCTGATGACCTCGCTCGCCTTCATCATGGGCGTGGTGCCGCTGGG
>CAYWPB010000155.1:2282-8670 GCA_964458725.1 uncultured Nevskia sp.
TGCTAACTGGAGCTTGCCGAGGTAAAGGCAGACGTGGCCCGATCCCGTTGACCTCGAGGGCTTTCATCATGGGCGTGGTGCCGCTGGTCACCTCCACCGGCGCCGGCGCCGAGATGCGCCATGCCATGGGCGTGGCGGTGTTCTCCGGCATGCTCGGCGTCACCTTCTTCGGCCTGCTGCTGACGCCGCTGTTCTACCTGCTGGTGCGCAAGTACCTGCGCGGCCGCAAGGCCCGCACGGCGGCGGAACCGGCCGCTGAGACGGCACAGGTCGCCCATTCACACTGATTTGCCCAACCCATTAGTGGACCTCCACAGGAGATTGCAATGAACGAAAAAATCGCCTTGATCACCGGCGGCAACAAGGGCATCGGCTTCGAGACCGCGCGCCAGCTGGCGCGCACCGGCGCCCATGTCATCATCGGCGCCCGCGACCGCAAGAAGGGCGTGGAAGCCTCGCTCAAGCTGCAGGGCGAGGGGCTCAGCGTCGAGGCCCTGGGGCTGGACGTGACCAGCCTGGGCAGCATCGCCGAGGCGGCACGCGAGGTCGAGCGCAAGCACGGCCGGCTCGACATCCTGGTCAACAACGCCGGCGTGCTGCTCGACGATTACGGCAAGAAGCCGTCCGAGCAGGCCCTGGAGGTGTGGCGCCAGACTTTCGAGACCAACGTGCTCGGCCTGGTCGCGGTGACCCAGGCGTTCCTGCCGCTGCTGAAGAAGTCCGCGGCCGGCCGCATCGTCAACCTGTCCAGCATCCTCGGCTCCAACACCCTGCATGCCGACCCGGCTTCGCCGATCTACGACTTCAAGGTGCCGGCCTACAACGTCTCCAAGGCCGCGGTGAATGCCTGGACCGTGCAGCTGGCGCACGAGCTGAAGGGCACGCGGGTCAAGGTCAACGCCGCCCACCCCGGTCACGTCAAGACCGACATGGGTGGCGAGGCCGCGCCGATGGAGATCGTCGATGGCGCCAAGACCAGCGTGCAGCTGTCGCTGATCGACGAGAAGGGGCCTAACGGCGCCTTCGTCCACCTCGGCGAGCCGCTGCCCTGGTAAGCGTGCGATCCACAGGAGAAACCATGTCGACGCAAAGCCCGCTGTTCCGTCCCTTCCAGGTCGGCGCCCTGCAACTGCCGAACCGCGTCGTGATGTCGCCGCTGACGCGCAGCCGGGCCGAGCCCGGCCACGTGCCGGGCGAGCTGATCGCGGAGTACTACGCGCAGCGCGCCGGCGCCGGACTGATCATCGCCGAGGCGACGATGGCGGCGGGCGATGCCTCGGCCTTCGTCGCCGAGCCGGGCATCTACAGCCCGGAGCAGGTGCGCGGCTGGAAGCGCGTCACCGACGCGGTGCACGCCGAGGGCGGCCGCATCGCGCTGCAGATCTGGCATCCGGGACGGGCCACCCATCCTTCGCTCAATGGCGGCGTGCAGCCGGTGTCCTCGACCGACCGGCCGATCGGCGGCGACCGCATGCAGGCCTGGCAGGGCGGCAACGAGTATCCGGCGCCGCGCCGCCTGGCCACCGCCGAGCTCGGCGGCATCGTCGCGTTGTTTCGCGCCGCCGCCGAGAACGCGCGCGACGCCGGCTTCGACGCGGTGCAGGTGCACGGCGCCCACGGCTACCTGATCGACCAGTTCCTGCGCGACGGCGTCAACGACCGCGACGACCGTTACGGCGGTTCGCTCGAGAACCGTGCGCGCCTGCTGTTCGAGGTGGTCGATGCGGCGGTGGAAGTGTGGGGCGCCGACCGCGTCGGCCTGCGCATCTCCCCGCTGGTGGCCTACAACGACGTGCGCGACTCCGATCCGCGCGGCCTGGTGCAATACGTCGCGGAGCAGATCGACCGCCGCGGTCTGGGCTTCCTCGACCTGCGTCACGGCAAGCACTCGCTGCCGGAGGAGCAGGAGCTGGCGCAGATCGCACGCCGGGCCTACGGCGGTGCGCTGATGCGCAACGGCGGCTTCGACCGCGCCAGTGGCGAGGCGGCGATCGAATCCGGCAGCGCCGACGCGATCATCTACGGCAAGCCGTTCATTTCCAACCCGGACCTGGTGGAGCGCTTCCGTCACGGCGCCGCGCTGGCTCCGGTCGATTTCAACACGTTGTACACGCCCGGTCCGCGCGGCTACACGGATTATCCGGCGTTGGAACGCGCCGACCTGGGACATGCGGCATTCGCAGTATGAGGCAAGGAGTGGTGCAGATATGAACAACAAGATCCTGGTGACGGTTCTGGCCCTGCTGCTCAGCGCCTGCGCCGTGGGGCCCGACTACAAGGCGCCGGACACGGCGCCGGCGACGATCGTCAACGCCCAGTCGCCGCAGTTCGTTGCGCAGAATCCGGAAGCAGCCTGGTGGCAGCAGTTCGACGACACCGAGCTCGACAGCCTGGTCAAGCGCGCGCTGGATGCCAACCTTGATTTGCGCATCGCGGTCGACCGGGTGCGCGCGGCGCGCGCCGTGTTCGTCGAGAACACCTATAACTTCGGTCCGCACGTGCCGCTGGAAGCCGCCTATTCGCACAGCAAGGAGCAGCAGCCGGGCTTTGGCAACACGCGCCTCAACGCCGAGAGCTACAGTCTGGGCTTCGATGCGACCTGGGAGATCGACCTGTTCGGCCACGTGCGTCGCTCGGTCGAAGCGGCCCGCGCCGACCTCGGCGCGCAGCAGGCCAGCCTGCGCGACGCACAGGTGACGGTGGCGGCGGAAGTGGCGCGCAACTACTTCGAGCTGCGCGGCACGCAGAAGCGCCTCGACGTGGCGCGCCGCAACCTGGCCAGCGAGGACCAGACGCAGCAGCTGACCCAGGTGCGCTACGACGCCGGCCGGGTCACCGAGCTGGACGTGCAGCGCAGCAAGGCGCGCCTCAAGGCGACCGAGGCGACGATCCCACCGCTGGAAGCGGCGGAGAAGCAGTCGGCCTACCGCCTGGCGGTGCTGCTCGGCCAGCGCCCCGGCGCGCTCGACGCCGAGCTCAAGCCGGCCGAGGTGCCGACGTACGCCAAGGCGCTGCCGGTGGGCGACACCACCGATCTGCTGCGCCGCCGGCCGGATGTGCGCGCCGCCGAGCGCCAGCTCGCCGCGGCCACCGCCCGCGTCGGCGTGGCGACTTCGGACCTGTTCCCGCGGGTCAATGTCACCGGTTTCGTCGGTTTCCTCTCCGGTGACGTCGGCCGCCTGTTCAACGCCAGCGCCGGCAGCGATGCCCGCGCCTGGTCGGTGACGCCGTCGGTGAGCTGGGCCGCCTTCGACTTCGGCACGGTCAAGGCGCGCCTGCGCGCCGCCAAGGCGCAGAACGACGAGCTCGCCGCCAATTACGAGAAGGTGGTGCTGACCGCGCTGGAAGATACCGAGAACAGCTTCGTCGCCTACGGCAAGCAGCAGACCCAGCTGAAGAGCCTCAGCGATCAGGCCGACGCCTCGCGCCGCGCCGCCGAGCTGGCCGAGATCCAGTACCGCGAGGGTGTGGCCGATTTCCTGACCCTGCTCGACGCGCAGCGCACCCAGCTGGAGGCCGAGGACGCCGTGGCCCTGGCCCAGACCGCGGTCAACGTCGACGTGGTGGCGATCTACAAGGCGCTCGGCGGCGTAGGCCAGCCCGAGGACAGCACGCAACAAGTGGCGGCCAACCGCTAGGCGGCGGCTGGCGGGCGCGGGCGGAGCGATCCGTCCGCGCCTTTTTCTTTTGTGAAGCCCCTCTGGCGGCACGTAGTTTGCCGGCTACAATCAGGCACCGCCCGCCGTTCATAGAGGGATCTATGTGGACCTTGTCTTCAGGCCGACTGCGCCTGCTCTCCGTCTGCGTGCTTGCCGCCGCGCTTCATCCCGGGATGTCACGGGCCCAGGGCGCCGACCCGGCGCGCACCGCCGCCGCCAGCCAGACCGCGCAGCAGGCTCCGGCCTGCAAGGCGCTGGGTGACTTCTATTGGGAGATCGGCGACGCCCGCGGCGTGCTCGGCAGCGGCATGATCGGCTCGTCCTACGGTCCCGACAAGCCGATCAAGATCGCCTCCGCCTCGAAGTGGGTGTTCGGCGCCTACTTCCTGGAGAAAATCGGCCGCAACACCCAGCCCACGGCGCAGCAGGTGGCCGAGCTGGAGATGAAGTCCGGCCGCACCGGCTTCAACCCGTTCAAGTGCGCCTTCACCCGCAAGGTCGAAGGCTGCGCCGCCGCCGGCGACAACGCCGTGGTGAAGCCGCAGGATGTCGGCAAGTTTTCCTACGGTGGCGGCCACAGCCAGCAGCTGGCGCTGGAGCTGGGCCTGGGCGGGCTGAGTAACGACGAACTGACGCGCGAGGTGATGGGCAAGCTGGCCTTAAGCGGCTTGAGCTACGCCCACCCGCAGCTGGCCGGCGGCCTGGAAGGACCGCCCTCGGCTTACGCCGCGTTCCTGCGCAAGATCGTGTCCGGCCAATTGCGGATGAAGGAATACCTCGGCTATGCGCCGGTCTGCACCCTGCCGGGCGCCTGCCCGGGCGCGGTCTACAGCCCGGCCAAGGCCGCCTGGCACTACAGCCTGGACCACTGGATCGAGGACGATCCCGCCAGCGGCGACGGCGCCTTCAGCAGCCCCGGCGCCTTCGGCTTCTATCCCTGGATCGCGGCGGACAAGTCCACCTATGGCCTGCTGGCACGCGAGAAGATGTCGGGCAGCGCGTATGTGGAGAGCGTCGAGTGCGGGGCCAGGATCCGCAAGGCGTGGTTCAGCAAGGCTCCGGTATTGCAGTGAACATCCCTCTCCCTCCGGGAGAGGGGCAGGGGTGAGGGGCGCACCTTCAAGCAGTGGTGCAATCTGCAAGTGAGCCCCTCACCCGCGCCTGACGGCGCGGCCTCTCCCGGAGGGAGAGGCGATGAGCCACCTGACGGCGGCTCACAATTTCGTGGTTACTTGTACCGCCGCGCCAGCAGACTCGGCAGCAGCACCAGCGCGCACACCAGCGTCATGCTCAGGCCCACCGTCAGCAGCACGCCCATGCTGACGATGCCGGGATGCCGGGCCAGCATCAGGTCGCCGAAATTGGCGGTGGTGATCAGCGCGCCGAACAGCACCGCGCGCGCCGTCCCGGTCTGCAGGATGTTGACCCGCGCCGACGCGGCGAGGCGGCCGCGCTGCGCCAGGTAGACGCCGTAGTCCACGCCCACGCCCAGGATCAGCGGCAGGGCGATGACGTTGGCGAAATTGAACGGCACCTTGAGCAGCACCGAGCCGGCTACGGTGAGCAGGCCGGCCAGCAGCAGCGGGATCAGCACCAGCAACATGTCGGCGAAGCTGCGCAGCAGCAGCACCAGCAGGATGGTGATGGCGATAAAGGAGTAGAGGAAGGCTTGCTTGAAGGCGCCGACCACGGCGTGGCCGGACTCGATGTAGCCGATGGCGCCGCCGGTGGCCTCGGGGGCCACACTGCGGACCTGGGCGACGAAGCGTTCCATCGGCTCGGGGCCGTCCATCACTTCCTTCGGCCAGATCTCGACGCGGTACCAGGTCTGGCCGCGTTCATCCTTGCCGACCCAGCGGCGGACGATCTGCGGCGGCAGTTCCTGCGCCGTCACCGGGGCCGCCTGCAGTGCGTCGCGCAAGCCGCCGATCTGCGCCGGCAGCGCCGATAGCAGGCTCTGGCGCAGGCGCGCCAGGATCGCTTCGTGCGCCGCGCTGTCGCCCTGGGTCCAGGCCTGGTCGAGACGCTGCAGGGCCTCGAGCAGCTTCTGCGCGGCGGGAGCCACCGGCTGGCCCTTGGTCCGCTCGATGTAGGCCGGCAGGTCGGCGCCGAACTGGTGGATGGCGGCGTAATCGTCGGCGCGCGCGGCAACCTTCAGCGCGCCGCCGTCGCCCATCAAAGTCGGGCCCAGGGTCAGGTTGAGGTCGCCGATGATGCCGAGCTTGGCGTCCTGATCGTCCGGCACCAGGTCGAACAGGCTCATCGCCCGGCCCACCGTCGACAGCCCGCCCAGCTTCTGCGACAGCGCCTTGGCCTGGTCTGCGTCGGCCACCAGCACCGAGAGGGTCAGGGTCGGGATATTGGGGTCCTTGAGCAGGTCGCGGAAGGTGCTGACCGACTCGCTCTGCGGATCGCGCAGGTCGATCGGGTCGTAGTCGAAATGCGCCTTGGGCAGCAGCGCCACGGAGCCGGCGGCGAGCAGCGCGGCGACGATCCAGATGGCGCGGGCTTGGCTGTAGGGCCACTCCAGCACGCGGCCGAGCAAGCCGCTGCCGGGCGGCCGCAGCTTGACCTTGGCGGCGGCCGGCGGGAACAGGCTGATCAGCGCCGGCAGCAGGCACAGGCTGACGATCAGGCTGATGAACATGCCGGCGCCGGAGATGATGCCCAGCTCGGCGATGCCGGTGAACGGCGTGGGGATGAAGGCGAAGAAGCCGAGCGAGGTGGTG
>CAYWPB010000156.1:0-8668 GCA_964458725.1 uncultured Nevskia sp.
CTCGGTGTTGGGGTACAGGGACTTGGGTCGGCGGCACCGCCGCCGGGAGGTTTATCTTGAAACGAGGGCGGAACAAGGTATGCGTGGTGACCGGCGCCGCGCGCGGCCTGGGCCTGGCGGCTGCCGAGGCGCTGGCGCGCGAGGGCGGGCGGGTAGTGCTCACCGATGTCGACCGCGCCGCCGGCGAAGCGGAAGTCGCCCGTCTCAACGGCCTGGGCTACGCCGCGAAGTTCATGGTGCAGGACGTGACCAACGAGTCGCAGTGGGTTGAGGTGCTGGAGAGCGCCGGCGCGGCCTGGAGCGCGCCGCTGGATGTGCTGGTGAACAACGCCGGCATCGCCGTCCTGGCCGACGTGGAGAAGGAGAGCCTCGCGCACTGGCGCAAGACCCTGGCGGTGAACCTGGACGGCGTCTTCCTCGGCACCCAGGCCGCCATCGCGCGGATGAAGGGGCGGGGCGGCTCCATCGTCAATATAGCCTCGATCGAGGGCCTGCAGGGCGAGCAGCTGATCCCGGCGTACAACGCCAGCAAGGGCGGGGTGCGCATCTTCACCCGCTCCGCCGCGATCCACTGCGCCCGCGCCGGCTACAACATCCGTATCAACAATGTCTGTCCCGGTTTCGCCGAGACGCAAATGGTGGCCGGGGCCCTGGCCGCCCTCTCGCCCGAGGATGCGCAGACTTTCGCCGGGCGCACCCTGGCGCGCATCCCGATGGGCCGCTTCGCCCGACCCGACGAGATCGCCCAGGCCGTGCTGTTCCTGGCTTCGGACGAGTCCAGCTACGTGACCGGGTCGGACCTGGTGGTCGACGGCGGCATGACGGCCTGAGCACGTGTCAAACCAAGGAATTCTGGAGGAGAACCTGCAATGAGCAAGAAGCCCGTCGTTATCTACGGCGTCACCGGCTACACCGGCCGCCTCGTCGCCGAATACCTGCGCGAGTACCGCGTGCCCTTCATCGCCGCCGGCCGCGACGGCAAGCGCATCAAGGAAGTGATGGACAAGGTGCCCGGCATTGAGAACGCCGAATACGAGATCGCCGAGGTCGAGCACAGCAAGGAAGCGCTGACCAAGCTGTTCAAGGGCTCCCAGGTGGTGTGCAACATGGTCGGCCCGTTCATGAAGTACGGCCCGGAGGCGGTGGAGGCCTCGCTCGCCGCCGGCTGCCACTACACCGACACCAACGGTGAGCAGAACTGGATGATGCACTGCGAGGAAACCTGGGGGAAGAAATTCGCCGAGCGCAATCTCCTGCTGACCCCCGGCATCGCGCAGATGTACACCACCGGCGAGATCGCCGCGAATATCTGCTTGGAGACGCCGGGCCTGGATACCCTGGACATCTTGGTGCTGTGGAAGGGCTTCCCGACCTACGCCTCGACCCAGACCATCTTCAGCATCCTCACCTCCAACTTCTTCTACCTGGACCAGAACCAGTACGTGCAGTGGTCGCCGTACGCCAAGATCGAGGCGATGGTGCCGGGTCAGCACGCCACGGCCATGGCGCTGCCCTGGGGCGGCACCGCGCACCCGGTCTGGTTCAAGAACGATCCGCGCGTGGCCAACTGCAAGGCCATGGGCGGTGTGTTCGAGCGCACGGTGATGGATGGCGTGGTGCAGATCACCAACGTGGTGGAGGAGCAGATCAAGAAGATGCCGAAAGAGCAGCAGGAGAAGGCGCTGTCCGATATGGCGGCGAGCCTGCAGGCCGGCATGCCGCCGCGCGAGAATCCGCGCATCAACATCTCGGTCGATTCGGTGCACGCCAGTGGCCCGCTTGGCCACGTGCACTGCGTCATCCACGGCAACTGCAACTACAAGCAGACCGGCCTGCTGCAGGCCTACGCCGCCTACCACCTGCTGCAGGCGCCGCCGAAGCGCTACGGCTTCGCCTCCGGCTGCCAGGCCTTCGGCCATCGCGAGTTGCTCGGCGTGTTGCAGAGCTTCGGCCTGGTCAGCAAGCCGGTGGTCACCAGCAACGTCTGGTAGCGGGCATGGTGCCGTAGGGCTAGCTGCCGCCCCCGCTGGTGGGGGCGGCGGCTCCTTGGCGCGCATGCCGGCATGACCGGTCGGGCCGGCCAATTGGGGCGGGTGGGCGGATGGGGTAGAGTCTGGATCTCGACACTACTACTAGATCCGCGGGCGGGCGCAGGCGTCGCCTGCCGCCGGCGGGATGCGGGGAGATCCATCGATGTCCAAGGTTTGCCGCGTTGCCGGTCTGGCCGGCCTGATCCTGCTCGGCATCGCGGGCTGCACCGGCAGCAGCGCCCCGGCGACTGATCCCTCCGGCGGCGCCGAGGCCGTCGCCGCGGCGCAGTGCGGCCCCGGCTCGCTGCCGGAGACCGGCCTGCAAGGCGAGGTGCCGCTGGCTGACCGCAACAGCGGCCGCAACCTGCAAGGCTACCGCTGCAACCTCGAGCAGGTGGGCCAGTACCAGGGCACCGGCGCCAGCGTGGTCAGCCCGTCCACCGACAAGTGCGCCTACATGTCGACCAGCGGCTCGCTGGTGGATCCGCTGCAATCGCTGGAGCCGTCGCCCGGCGTGCTGGTGGTGGACGCATCCAACCCGGCCAAGCCGGTGCAGTCCGCCAACCTCACCGGCCCGTCGATGCTGATCGGCACCTGGGAGTCGCTCAAGGTCCACGAGGGGCGCAAGCTGCTCGGCGGAGTGGCCGTGGGCGGCCTGGTCGGCGCCGGTTTCTTCGACGTCTACGACATCACCGACTGCGCCCACCCGGTGCAGCAGAACGGCCTCGCCGGCACCGGCCTGGAGCTGCCGGACAACGTGCTGGGCCACGAGGGCAACTGGGCCCCGGACGGCAAGACCTATTGGGCCACCGGCACCGCCGCCGGCTCGATCACCGCCATCGACGTTAGCAATCCGGCTGCGCCGCAGATCGTCTTCACCGGGCTGGAGGGATTTCCCGCCAACCACGGCGTCGAGCTGACCCCCGACGGCAACACCCTGTACCTGGCGACCTGCCTGCCCGGCGGCGTGCAGATCCTCGACGTCAGCGACATCCAGAGCCGCAAGGCGGCGCCGCAGATCCGCCAGATCGGCGCGCTGACCTGGAACCAGTTCAGCTGCGGCCAGCATGCGTTGCCGGTCACCTGGGGCGGCAAGCCCTACCTGATCGCGCCCGACGAGTTCGACTCCGAGGGTGTGCACATCGTCGACATCTCCGACCCGACCCAGCCGAAGATCGTCAAGCAGATCCAGCTGCAGATCCAGCTGCTGCAGAATGCGACGACGCGCGCCGACGACACCGTGGGCGACGGTGCCTTCGGCTATGAGTCGCATTACTGCACTGTCGATACGCCGACCAACCCGACGGCGTTGGCCTGCGGCTACTTCCAGTCCGGCATCCGCGTGTTCGACGTGCGGAATCCGTTGCAGCCGCGCGAGATCGCCTACTTCAATCCGCCGGCGCAAACCGGCAAGGGCCTGAGCCTGCAGCACTCGCTGCACGCCTGGATCGGCGGCCTGCTGCCGCCGATCTCGGACCTCTACACTTCCACCTCCGGCGCCAGCGTCGGCACCGCCACCATCGACGCACGCTACATCGGCAACTTCGTCGCCAACCTGCCGGCGCTGCTCGCGGCTGCCGGCACCGGCCCGGTGTCCGGCAACCTCAGCGCCGACTGGTGCAGTTCGCCGCCGCGTTTCGTTGGCGATACGCTGTGGGTGACCTGCATGGACAACGGCTTCCTGGTGCTGAAGTTCACCAACGGCGCCTATCCGATCCAGTGAGTGCATGCCGCATCGCCGGCGCCGTCCTGTTGCTCCTGGTTGGCGCCGGGCTAGCCCTGGCGGCGCGGCACTTCGTCGCCACCCAAGCGCCCGGGCAAATCCCGCCACCGGGGCCGGTGGATGTCGGCTTCGCCCAGGCCATGCGCAGCCACCACGACCAGGCAGTGGTGATGACGCAGATCCTGCTCGGCCACGGCGATACGCGCCTGGCCAGCCTGGCGCGCATCATCCAGACCGACCAGCTGATCGAGATCGGCCAGATGAAGGGCTGGCTGCTGCTGTGGGACAAGCCGCTGCTGCCGGCGCGCGCCGGCATGGACTGGATGCTGCTCGGCCGCACGCCACCGGACGCGGCACTGACGCGTTATATCGCCGACTGCCGTGCCAGCCCTGGCGGCATGCCGGGCCTGGCCACCAGCGACGAACTCAACCAGTTGCGCGGCCTCGACGGCGAAGCGCGCGACCGCCTGTTCCTGGAACTGATGCTGCGCCACCACCAGGGCGCGCTGCCGATGGCCCATTTCGCTGCGCGCAACGCGGAAACGCAGGTGGTGCGCACGCTGGCGGCGCAGATCGAGATGCAGCAGGCGCAGGAGCTGGGGGCGATGGCGATGTTGCTTCGGGGTCTCTGATCCGGCTTTGATCCGGCCTTGCCTACTCAGAGTTTTTCGACCCTGACCGCCAGCGGAGTGGTCGAAGCCTGTTCCGGCCAGTGAAGGTAGTTCAGCACCTGGCCGTCACGCCGCACCTGCGCGACCTTGTCCAGATCCAGCTCGGCGGTGATCCAACCGGGCTGGTTGAGCCGGCCCTGCGCGATTACGCCATCGGCAGGGAAGCCGTGGTCGGGCGGGCCGTAGACGGCGGCAGCGCCGACGTTGACGTCAACCGCCGGCGACCAGGGTGCTTCGCCGACCAGGGGTGAGAGCAGGATGTAGCACTGGTTTTCCAGCGCGCGCGCCTGCGCCGCGACGCGCACGCGGTGGTAGCCGGCCTCGGCGTCCGTGCAGGACGGCACCAGCAGCAGCTCGGCGCCGGCCTCGGCCAGGGCGCGGGCGGGCAGGGGAAACTCGGCGTCGTAGCAGATCTGCACGCCAATGCGGCCGAGCGCGGTGTCGAACAGCTTCAGCTCGGTGGCGGCGCCGATGCTCCAGCGCTCGCGCTCGAAGCGCGTCATCACCCGCTTGTCCTGGAAGCCGGCTTTGCCGTCCGGCGCAAATAGCCAGGCGCGGTTGTGGAAGCGGCCGTCCCCCACCTGCCAGGGAAAGCTGCCGGCGAGCAGGTAGACGCCGTGGCGCCGCGCAAGTTGGCGGTGCAGCTCGACGTAGTCGTCGCGCAGCTTCTGCAGCTCGTGCAGCTGGGCGGAGAGATTGCCGTACACGGCCGGCGTGAACATTCCGGCCAGGGACATGGCGGCATATTCTGGAAACACCAGCAGCGCCGCGCCCTGGGCCGCGGCGTCGCCGGTCCAGCGCGACAGCCCAACGGCGGCATCGGCCCAGGAGGCTGGCTGGCTCACCGGGTATTGCGCGACGGCGGCGCGGAATCTGTTCATGGGTGCGCTCACGCGGTGCTCCGCAGATCGCGCAGCCAGAAGGTCATCGGCTTGGGCGTGGAGACGGTTTCGCCGATGTCGGGCCAGGAAAAGCGGGTGACGATTTCCGGCGCCCTGCGGTAGCCACGGCGGGTCCAGAAGGCGTCGTTGGGAATGTATTCCGGCGGACGGCGCGGGTGCTCTTCGGGGCGGTCCACGGCGCAGAATGCGCAGACCGACAGACCCAGGCCGCGCGCATGCGCCTCGCGCAGTTCGAAGAACTTCACGCCCAAGCCGCGGCCGCGGAAGTCGCGCAGCAGCAGCGACTCGCCAAAGTAGTCGATGGTGGCGATATCGTGGCCGCTGTCGCGGAACGGTTGTTGTGCATCCGTGCCGGCTTCGGCCAGCGGCAGCACGGTGGAAGCGCCGACGCAATCGGCGCCGGCCCAGACCAGGACCGCCAGGCTGCGCGGGCAGCGCACGTAAGTGTCCAGGTATTTGCGCTCGTACTCATGCGAGCCCTCGTACAGATAGGGCCAATCGCGGAACACGCGGAGGCGCAGCTTGGCGAGGGCATCGATCTGCCCCGCGATCTCAGCGCCGTGCAGCTGCTGGATGCGGAGTTCGCTCAAGCTCCGACCTGCTTCAGCCAGTCCTGCAAGTTGTAGTAGTTGGTCACGCGCGCCACCTTGCCATCGCGGATATCGAAGAAGGCGCCGCCCGGCAGCCGGTACTTTTGCCCGGTTGCCGGTGGCAGGCCTTCGTCGGTCTTTTTATAAGTGCCGAGCACGGTGAATTCAACCGCGGCGCGACAGCCGTCGGCGCTGCTCATGATGACGATATCGGCGATCTGCTCGCTGTAGCTGGTGTTCATCCGCTCCATGAAGCGGGCGAAGGCGGCGCGGCCGGTCTCGCGCGCGCCCTGGTTGACGTCGTGGACCACGTCCTCGGTGAGCAGGCCGAGGAACGTATTCCAGTCGCCGGCATTGAAGGCGGCGTAGTAGCGCTCGAGCAGCTGCTGGGTGGCTTGCGACATGCGGATCTCCGAAAAGTGATGCCAGGAAAACGGGGCGCCATTTTAGTTCCCGTTGCGGTGGGCTGGTGGTGACCTGTCCCAGTGGCGCGCATCCGACACAGTTGAAGCGCACGGCGTGTTCGCTGCATAAGGTGCGCAAAAGCCGGCGATTCGGCAAGGAGGAGATCGATGCGAAGGGATCAAGCCGTCATCCTGGGGTTGGGCATGGCCGTGTATGGCGCGTTGCTGCGGGCGGTGGCCGACGATCCGGCGCCGCCCGCCCCGGCAACGCCGCCGCCGCCGAAATGCGAGGAAGCCCTGGTCAGCCCGGTCAGCGGCTATGCGGTCTGCGTCAAGCCGCCGGGGGCGCCGGTAGATCCGCCGCCGCCGCGCCCCGACGCGAGCCAGCCGCCGGCGTCGCCGCCGCCGCGATGAGCCGGCATGGCTCAGGGCAGCTTGGCGTAAGCGCTGTCGAGATGGGCCTGGGTCTGCTCGATGAGGAAGCGGCGGAACGCGGCGGCGGCGGGAGAGAGCTGGCGGCGGCGCGCGTGCACCACGTTCCAGGTGCGCAGCAGCGGCAGGCCGTCGACGTTGAGGATGGCGATCTCGCCACTGCGCAGCTCCAGCGACAGCGTGTGCAACGACAGCAGGCTGACGCCGAGCCCGGCCATCACCGCCTGCTTGATGGTTTCGTTGCTGCCCATGGTGGTGATCTTGGCGGGCTTGAACAGGTGGGCGCGGAACAGCTCCTCGAGCATGATGCGCGTGCCCGAGCCGTCCTCGCGCTGCAGGAAGGTGTCGCGCCGCAGCTCGTGCATGTCGAAGCGGCGCCGTTCGGCGAGGCGATGGCCGACCGGGCCGACCAGCACATTGGGATTCTCCGCCAGCGGCTCGGACACCGTCTCCAGCTCGCCGGGCGGACGGCCCATGATGGCCAGGTCGGTCTGGTTCTCGCGCAGCAGCTGCACCAGGGTCTCGCGGTTGCCGACGACGAAGCGCACTTCCACGCCCGGATGGTGGCGGGCAAACATCGCCAGCAGCTTCGGCGCGAAGTACTTGGCGGAACTGACCAGGCCGACCGTGATCGAGCCGCCGGAGAGGCCGCGCAGGGCCTGCAGCGACTGCTCGGCGTCCTGCAGCTCGCCGAGGATGCGCGAGGCGTGGTCGAGCAGGGAGCCGCCGGCCTCGGTCAGGGCCTTGCTGCGGCCGACCTTGTCGAACAGCGGCATCCCGACCGCTTCCTCGAGCTGGCGGATCTGCATCGACACCGCCGGCTGGGTCAGATGCAGGGTTTCCGCCACGCGCGAGAAGTTGAGCTGGCGGGCGGCTTCGACGAAGACCTCCAGCTGCCTCAGGGTGACCCGGCGCGACAGGTTCATGGCTGAAACATAAGTGATCGCTTAAAGAATTGAAAGAAATATTTAGTTTTTCTTTTAGGTATATCCAATTAGCATCATTGCAAGCTCCTACAACGAGGACCAGGCGATGCTTGCGACAGTACCTATGGCTGCCCCAGCCAAGAATCTAAATCCTGCTCAGAGTGTGTCTGGGAACAGCAATGCTCGGTACAAGGCAGGGGTCCTGAAGTACAAGGAAATGGGGTACTGGCAGCCGGACTACCAGCCTTTGGAAACCGATCTGATCGCCATGTTCCGCATCACCCCGCAGGACGGGGTGGAGGCGGAAGAAGCGGCGGCGGCAGTGGCCGGCGAGTCCTCGACCGCGACCTGGACCGTGGTCTGGACCGATCGCCTCACCGCCTGCGAGCTGTACCGTGCCAAGGCCTACCGCGTCGACCCGGTGCCGAATACCGGCGCGGGCACGCGCACCGAGCAGCAGTACTTCGCCTATATCGCCTACGACCTCGACCTGTTCGAACCAGGGTCGATCGCCAACCTCACTGCCTCGATCATCGGCAACGTGTTCGGTTTCAAGGCGATCAAGGCATTGCGCCTGGAGGACATGCGCATCCCGGTGGCCTACCTGAAGACCTTCCAGGGGCCGGCGACCGGCATCGTGGTGGAGCGCGAGCGCCTCGACAAGTTCGGCCGGCCGCTGCTCGGTGCAACCACCAAGCCCAAGCTGGGCCTGTCGGCGCGCAACTACGGCCGCGTGGTCTATGAGGCGCTGAAGGGCGGCCTCGACTTCGTCAAGGACGACGAGAACATCAACTCGCAACCTTTCATGCACTGGCGCGACCGTTTCCTTTACTGCATGGAGGCGGTGAACCGCGCCCAGGCCGAAACCGGCGAGGTCAAGGGGCACTACCTCAACGTCACCGCCGGCACCATGGAGGACATGTACGAGCGTGCCGAGTTCGCACGCGCGCTGGGCTCGGTGATCGTGATGATCGGCCTGGTGGTGGCCTA
>CAYWPB010000157.1:0-8649 GCA_964458725.1 uncultured Nevskia sp.
CCAGTCCCTGCTGCAGCAGTTCCCGGCCAGCCCCAAGGTGCCGGACGCGCTGCTGCAGACCGGCGTGATCTACCAGGCGCAGCAGAAGAACGCCCAGGCACGCGACGCCTACAACAAGGTGCTGAAGCAGTATCCCAGCTCCAGCGCCGCGGCACAGGCACGCACCCGCCTGGGACAGCTGAAGTAACGGTCGATGAATCCTTCGGAGGCCGTCACCGAGGCCCCGAAGGCTTCGCGGCTCAAGATCACAGAGATTTTCCTGTCCCTCCAGGGTGAATCCACCCTGGTTGGCTGGCCGACGGTGTTCGTGCGCCTCACCGGCTGCCCGCTGCGCTGCCAGTACTGCGACACCGCCTACGCCTTCCACGGCGGCGAATGGCGCAGCCAGGAGCAGGTGCTGGAGCAGGTCGCCGCGCACGGCGTGCACCACGTCTGCGTCACCGGCGGCGAGCCGCTGGCACAGAAGGGTTGCCTGCCGCTGCTCGGCGCGCTGTGCGACGCCGGCTACGTCGTCTCGCTGGAGACCAGCGGCGCGATCGATGTTTCCGCCGTCGATCCGCGGGTGATCCGCGTGGTCGACATCAAAACCCCCGGTTCCAACGAGGTCGCGCGCAACCGCTGGGACAACCTGGCTCTGCTGAAGGAGCAGGACCAGGTCAAGTTCGTGCTGTGCAGCCGCGAGGACTACGACTGGGCCCGGGGCATCCTCGACCAGTACGGCCTGCCGGCGCGCTGCACCGTGCTGTTCTCGCCCAGCCACAGCCAGGTCGACCCGACCGCGCTGGCCGACTGGATCGTCGCCGACCGCCTGCCGGTGCGAATGCAGCTGCAGCTGCACAAGATCCTGTGGGGGAACCAGCCTGGACGCTAATTTCTTGTCATTCCCGCGCAGGCGGGAATCCAGTTTTCGCCGCCCCTGCGGCACAGCCCGGTTGAGGGACAAGAACTGGATTGTTCGGCCCATCCGTGGGCCGAAGCCCTCCGGGCCTCACTTCGCTCGCCAAATACGTTCCCGACGCATTTGTCCCGCCGGCGCGGGAATGACGATGCTCGTTTCGTCGTCGGCCCCAGTGTCGATTTGCCGGCATCTCTCGTGATCATCCAATCAAAAAAGGCCGTCGTCCTGCTCTCCGGCGGTCTCGATTCTGCCACCGTACTGGCCATCGCCCGCAGCCAGGGCTACGAGGCCTATGCGCTGTCCGTGTCCTATGGCCAGCGCCACGCCGCGGAGCTTCAGGCCGCGGAGCGGGTGGCGCGGCGCCTGGGCGCCAAGGCGCTGCAACGCCTGCAGGTCAACCTCGACGCGGTGGGCGGCTCGGCCCTGACCGACCGCAGCATCGCGGTGCCGGAAACGCCCGGCAGCGGCATCCCGGTCACCTACGTGCCGGGGCGCAACACCCTGTTCCTGTCCTTGTCGTTGGGCTGGGCCGAAGTGCTCGGCGCGACCGACCTGTTCATCGGCGTCAACGCCGTGGACTACAGCGGCTATCCGGACTGCCGGCCTGAGTTCGTCCGCGCCTTCGAAGCCCTGGCCAATCTCGCCACCAAGGCCGGCGTGGAGGGCGCCCGTTTCAAGGTACATACCCCGCTGATCCAGCTCACCAAGGCCGACATCATCCGTCGTGGCGCAGCGCTGGGAGTCGACTTCGGCGAAACCGTGTCCTGCTACCAGGCTGATGCCGACGGGCGCGCCTGCGGCCGCTGCGACTCCTGCCGCATCCGCCGCGACGGCTTTGCCGCCGCCGGCCTGGCCGATCCGACCCGCTACCAGGGCTGAACCGTCCCGCAACGGCGCTGGTCACTTTTTCCACTCCCGGGGCTGCAACGGCTATAATCCGCACCCTCGCGGCACCCCCTCCGGCAGTACGATGGGTCGTTAGCTCAGTCGGTAGAGCATCGGACTTTTAATCCGCTGGTCGCTGGTTCGATCCCAGCACGACCCACCATCGATTCCCCAGTCGCGTTGCCAGGCCGACCCGTCCCCGGGGCCGGTAGAATCCGGCGTATGCGAAAAATCACCAGTTTCCTGCTCTGCTGCGGCCTGCTGCAGGCCTGTACGCCGCACCGGCCGGCGGTGGCCGACCTCGCCGGGACCTATAGCGCGAAGATGGGCGAATGCAGCCTGCGGCTGGTCCTCGGCCCGCAGATGGACTATCTCTACGAGAAGCAGTGCGTCGCCGGGCAGGGCGGCAGCCTGTCCCATCACGGCCGCTGGGCTCAGGGTCCGGCGGACACTGGTCCGGCGGTCGAGTTGTACGGCTTTGATCTGGGTTTGGCCGGCGCCGGTTCGGCGCAGCCGGACGACTTCTGGAGCGTGGCCGTGGTTCGCGGCTGGTTCGGGCTGGGCACGCCGCGGTTGTGCCTCGACCTGGAGCGCAGCTACTGCCTGAGCCGCTGAGCGCTATTTCTCCAACAGGCCCAGGGCGTCGCTGTAGATATAGCCCTTGTAACTCTCCACCAGCCGCTGGTCCTCGCAGTCGTCAAGCTTGCCCTTGCACAGGCGGCGCATTGCCGATAGCGCCGCGAAGCGCGGGTCTTCGGCCACGCCAGAGTAGTCGGCGACCAGGCTGGGCAGGTAGGCGATGTCGAGGATCGGGTAGGCCGGCAGCTGCGGCGCCTCGAAGTTGCTGCGCAGGCGGTACTGCGTGACGAAGTCGGGCTCGGCGAAGCCGTAGCGATACGGCGGCTGCGGCTCCTCGAAGTAGGCCTGGTGGTCGCCGAAGTAGCAGAACAGGGCTGGGCGCGCGTCGGCTTGCAGGTAGCGGTCCAGCGGCACGATGGATTCGCTCAGCAGCCGGAGCTTGGCGATGTAGTCGGACAGCTTGGCCGCCAGCGAGCGCTTGATGCCGGCGTGGTCGAGGTTGTAGGAAACCGGGTAATGGCCGGAGTAGGGCGCGTGCTCCATGATCGACAGCAGGTACAGGAACAGCGGCTTGTCCGCGTCCGGGCCTTTGCGGTGCTCGCGCAGCAGCTTGATCGCGGCCTCGCTCAGGCGCGGGCTGGTGGCGATGTCCCACTCGTCGCCGGGCACGGCGTCGTACTCGTGGAAATCGCGCAGGGTCAGAACCTCGTCGAACCCCATTTTCTCGTAGACCTTGCCGGCGCCATAAAAGCGCTTGAACGTCGGCATCAGCACGATGGCGCGGTAACCGTTGGCCTTCATCAGGCGCACCAGGTTGCTGGTGGTGCGCGGCGCCACGGTGTTGAACACCAGGTTGCGGCGGCCGCCGAAGTCGTCCGGCACCAGGCCGGTCAGCATCGAGAATTCGGACAGCCAGGTGCGTCCGCCGAAAGTGTGCACGCGCAGCGGGCCGGCACCGCGGGTGTCGTCGTCGACGTTGAACATGGGCAGGCGCGGCAGTTTCGCGCCGGGCAGCACGTAGTTGTTGAAGTCGAAGGTTGACTCGTTGAGCCAGACCACCACGTCGGGGCGCGTGCCGCCGGCGGCGGAAGGGTCGCGCGGCGCCAGCGCGGCCATGCGCTGCTGGAAGTAGGCCGGGTCGCCGGTGTGGGCCGGCGGGTCGAACTCGAACACCGCAACCGAATACACCAGGCGGCTCATCACGCCGCAGGTCTTGAGCGGGCCGCAGTCGCCGTCGTCGCGGAACACCTCCCACTGGTGGTGGTGACGGCTGACGGTGCTGAAGGCGAGCAGGGACAGGAAGGTCGAGGCCGCGATCACGCGTACGCCGGGCGTGGCTCTCCGCGACAAGCTGCCGCGGGTGTTGAGGCGCCGCTCCAGCCACAGCAGGAAAACGAAGACGGCGAAGGCGATCAGGCTGCCGTAGAGCAGGGGATAGCGCGTGACGATGGTCCAGTTGGCCGATTCGCCGACGAAGGCCATGTCGGCCAGCGCCAGGCGGTTGCCGAAGTAGCGCGACTTCATCTCGCCCATGAAGTAGACGAAGATCGCCACCGCGGCGGCGCCGTTGAAGCTGGCGGCGATGCGGCCGCTGAGCGCCAGGAGCAGACATAGCGGCAGCAGGAACAGGCCGGCGTTGATGACGGCGCAGACCGCGTCGTCGGTGTATTGCAGCGAGACCCACAGCGCCGCGGCGATCGCGGCATAGCGCAGCAGCGCGAGGCCGCGTCCCAGCAACCGCACTACCAGGCTCGCCCGTGCCGGCGACGGGCGACTCTGCTCCTGCATCGAAACTCCCTTGTCTGTTGTGGCGCCGGTGCCGCTGCGGGTTTCCGGCTGTCGTCTATGCCGCCTAGTTTCTCACGGCAGCCGCATCAGCGGGGCCCGCCGCTGGGCCTGCTGGCGCAAGCGCGACGGGCTGGTACCGAACCAGCGCCGGCAGGAGCGCGCCAGGGCCGACTGCTCGGACAGGCCGAGGATGCCGGCGAGCTGGGTCAACGGGATGCGGGTCTCGCTCAGGTAGCGCAGCGCCGTCTCGCGGCGCACCTCCTCGCGGATCACCTCGAAGCTGGTGCCCTCGGCGTCGAGCCGGCGCTGCAGGGTGCGCGGGTGCATGCCGAGCAGGTCGGCGACGTTGGCCTTCTTGCCCCGGGTGGTGCCGAGGGTGCGGCGCAGCGCCTGCCGCACCCGCGCCGCCAGGGCCTGTCCCGGGGTTTCGAAATGCAGCGACAGGTAGTCCACCGCGATCCGCCGCAGGGTCTCGTTGACCGCGCTGAGGCTGGCCTCGAGCGTGGAGCGCGCGATGTGCAGGCCGGCGTGCTCCTGCTCGAAACGCACCGGCGCGCCGAAGAAGCGCACGTAGGTCGAAGCCGGGGCCAGCGGCGCGTGCGGCAGTGTTACCGCGCGCAGCAGGTAGCGCTCGCCCCCCAGCAGCTGGCCCATGTGGTGGATGTCGGCCAGGCACAGGTCCATGGTCTGGCGCTGTGCCGGCTGCCGCGGCAGGCGGATCTCGAAGCGCAGCTCGGCGCCCTTGCGCACCAGCGGGCTGTTGTCGTGCAGAGTCAGCACCAAGCCCGGGCTGTGCACGAACAGGTAGCGCGAGGCGTAGTCCATTGCGCTGGCCACGGTCGGGGCGTTCTGCATGGCGATGGCCAGCGGGCCGAGCACGCTGATGTCCTGGCCATGCGACATGCGCAGGCCGAAATCCGCGCAGCCGGTGACGGCGGCGCTGGCCTCGAGCAGGTGCACCACCGCGCGCAGCGACAGCAGCGCATCCTCATCCTCCAGCGCTGCCGGCGCGATGTGGTAGCGCCGCAGCATCTGCTCGGGGTCGGCCTGGAGCTGGCGCATTAGCGTCATGTAGCCGCGCAGGCCGCTGGCTCTCACCATGGCGGTCATGTCTCGAAATGTCCAAACTTTGTCTCAGAATGTCAAGTTTTGCCGGGACAGCACCGACACACTGTGTCTCACGAACTCCGCGGGCCAGTCCGCCGCGGAAGATCCAGAGCGAGGAGAAAGCGGAATGCGTGACCACTATGACGTGCTGATCGTCGGTGCCGGCCTCTCGGGCATCGGCATGGCCTGCCACCTGGCGATGGAGTGCCCGGACCAGCGGGTGGCCATCCTCGAGCGGCGCAACGCCATCGGCGGCACCTGGGACCTGTTCCGCTACCCCGGCATCCGCTCCGATTCCGACATGTTCAGCTTCGGCTACAAGTTCCGCCCCTGGAACGAGCTGAAGGTGCTGGCCGACGGGCCGTCGATCCGCAAGTACGTCACCGAGACGGCACAGCAATACGGCGTCGACCAGAAGATCCAGTACGGCCTGAAGATCACCGGCGCCAACTGGTCGAGCGAGCAGAAGCTGTGGACCCTGACCGCGCTGCACGAGCCCAGCGGCGAGCAGCGCACGTTCCGCTGCAGCTTCCTGGTCAGCTGCACCGGCTACTACAACTACGACAAGGGCTACCTGCCGCATTTCCCCGGCGTGGAGCGCTTCAAGGGGCAGTGCATCCATCCGCAGCACTGGCCGGAAAAACTCGACTACCGCGGCAAGCGGGTGGTGGTGATCGGCAGCGGCGCCACCGCGGTGACCCTGGTGCCGGCGATGGCCGACGACGTATCCCACATCACCATGCTGCAGCGCTCGCCCAGCTACATCTTCTCGGTGCCGGGCTTCGACAAGCTGTCCGGGGTGCTGCAGAAGTTCCTGCCGGAGAAGTGGGTATTCGGCCTGGCGCGCTGGCGCAACATCGCGCTGCAGCGCTTCATCTACAAGGCCGCCAAACGCTGGCCCAGGCAGGTGCGCGCGGTGCTGCTGTCCGGTGTGCGCAAGCAGCTGGGCAAGGACTTCGACATGCGCCACTTCACGCCGAAGTACAACCCCTGGGACGAGCGCCTGTGCGCCGTGCCGGACGCCGACCTGTTCGCGGCGATCAAGTCGGGCAAGGCTTCGGTGGTCACCGACCACATCGAGACCTTCACCGAGCGCGGCATTCTGCTCAAATCGGGCAAGGAGTTGGAGGCGGACATCGTCGTCACCGCCACCGGCCTGCAGGTGCAGACCTTCGGCGGCGTGGAACTGAAGGTCGACGGCCAGGCGCGGCCGATGAACCAGCTGATGATGTACAAGAGCGTGCTGCTGCAGGATGTGCCGAACATGGCCTGGATCGTCGGCTATACCAACGCGCCATGGACCTTGAAGGCCGACATCGCCTCGCAGTATGTCTGCCGTCTGCTGCAGCACATGCGCCGGCGCGGCCTGTCGGTGGTCACGGCGAAGGCGCCGGACGGCATGGCCGAGGACAGCACCATCCTCGGCTCGCTCAGCTCCGGCTACGTGCGGCGCGCTGCCGAGACGCTGCCGCGGCAGGGGCGTGCGCTGCCCTGGCGGGTGCTGCGCAACTACCAGAGCCACCCGGTCACCCTGCACGACCACCCGATCGAATACGGCCCGCACAGCTTCGCCCCGGCGCCGCGCGCCGCGCAGACGCCGGTGGAGGTAGAGGCGGCCTGATTTGTCGCGGGCAGCAAAGCCGGGGGCGCGCCGCGCCTCCGGCTTTTTTCTTGTCCGAGGTAAACTGGCGGCTCTCTCCAACCCTCACCGCGCGGCCGCACCGGCCCGCACCGGATCGCCATGACCCCGCAGCAGCAGATCGACGCCATGCTGGATCTCCAGGACGGCTTCAACCAGCGCCTCGACCGCAACTGGCGCAAGGCCGGCTTTGCCTGGCACCGCGCCATCTGGCTGGAATGCGCCGAGCTGATGGACGGGCACTGCGCCTGGAAGTGGTGGAAGGGCGCGCCGGATAGCGACCCGGCGCAGGCACGTCTGGAACTGGTCGACATCTGGCACTTCCTGATGTCCTGGGGCCTGGTGCGCGGCGGCGAGGAAGCCGCCATCGCCGCGACGGTGCAGGGGCTCGATGCCGGCGCCGCCGAGCCGCCGGGTGACATCGAGGCGGTGGAGGCGCTGGCCCGCGCCGCGGTGAACCAGGATTTCGCCGCGGCCTGCGCCGCCTTTGTTGCCGCCTGCCGCCGTTACCGGCTGTCCGGCAGCGAGCTGTATCAGGTCTACGTCGGCAAGAATGCGCTGAACGTGCACCGCAATACCCACGGCTACAAGCAAGGCAGCTACATCAAGATCTGGGACGGTCGCGAGGACAACGAGCACCTGGCCGAGATCATGTCCCGCGGCGTCACCGATTTCGGCGCCGTGGTGCAGGCGCTGAAGGAGCGCTACCAGGCGCTGACGGCTCGCTGATGTAGATCGCCCTTTAGGGCGACAACGCACCTATCTCGATATGGCGCAGTCGCCCTGAAGGGCGACCTACAACTGTGCCGGCGCTGCGTCCATCCCCAAGCGCCGCGCCGTCAGCAGGCCGACGGCGACGCCGACCACGCACAGCGCCGCGACATAGTGCGCCGGCCCGAGCGGGTCGGCCTTGACCAGCAAGGTCACCAGCGGCGGCGTGAAGCCGCCGAACACGGCATAGGCCAGGTTGTAGGAGAAGGAAATGCCGCTGAAACGCACCGGCGCCGGGAAGCTGCGCACCAGCACGCTGGGCACCACCGCGACGATGGCGACGAACAGGCCGGTGAGGGCGTAGAGCGGCAGCAGCAGCGTCGGATCGCTGGCCACGCCCAGGTACAAGGCATAGGTGCACAGCAGCAGCACGGTACTGCCGGCGGCCAGCACGAGACCGGGGCCGAAGCGATCGACCAGAACGCCGGCAGCCAGGCACCCGAGGGTCAGGGCCAGGGTGGCGAGGCTGTTAGCGGTGAGGGTCTGCGCCGGGGTGAAGCCGTGCAGCTTCTGCAGCAGCGCCGGCGTCATCAGGATCAGCACGACGATGGCCGCGGTCAGCACCCAGGTCACCAGCATCGACACCAGCACCGCGCCGGGGTGGCTGCGCAGCACCAGCTTGAGCGGCAGCTCCTGCGCCAGCGCCTTGCGGCGGCGCAGCTCCTCGAAGACGGGGGTTTCTTCCAGCCACATGCGCAGGAACACCGCCATGAAGCCGAACACGCCGCCGACCAGGAACGGGATGCGCCAGGCGTAGTCCTTCACCACCTCCGGCGGATAGTGGCGGTTGACCGCGGTGGCTACCAGCGAGCCGAGCAGGATGCCGCCGGTGAGCCCGGCGGTGAGGATGCCGCAGGCGATGCCGGTGCGCCGTGCCGGCGCGTGCTCGGCCACGAACACCCAGGCGCCCGGAATCTCGCCGCCGATCGCCGCGCCCTGCAGCACGCGCAGCGCCAGCAGGGCCAGCGGCGCCAGCATGCCG
>CAYWPB010000158.1:0-8647 GCA_964458725.1 uncultured Nevskia sp.
TGAACCTGGCCGGGTTCTGCCGCAACTGCCTGTCGAAATGGTATGCGCAGGCGGCGCGCGAGGCCGGGGTCGAGGTATCGGACGAGGCGGCGCGCGAGCGCGTCTACGGCATGCCCTACGGCGAGTGGAAGAAGCTGTACCAGAAAGAAGCGGGCGCGGAGCAGAAGGCCGCGTTTGAAAAGAACAAGCCGTAACGGTCCGACCATCGAGGGGAGGGGTGATGCAGAGACACCGCCTGTATCCGTGGATGCTGCTGTTGCTGGCCGCGCCGGCCTGGGCCGATCCGGCCCTGGACAAGGTGATGGATTGCATGCGCGCCAACGTGCCGCCGACCTTGCGCATCCAGGAGATCGAGCTGCAGGCCACTGACCGCGCCGGCGCCAGCCGCACCTTGCGCGGCAAGCTGTTCGCGATGCGCGAGAAGGGCCTGCTGCGCGCGATGGTGCGCATCGCCGAGCCCACCGACCTGGCGGGCGCTTCCTACCTGGTGCGAGAGACTGAAGCGGCCGACAGGGCCGACGAAATGTACATGTTCCTGCCGGCGGTGAACCGGGTGCGGCGCATTACCGGCGCCAGCGCCGACGGCTCCTTCCTCGGCACCGACTTCAGCTACAACGACGTCAAGCAGATCGAGAACGCCTTCAGCGATACCGAGGGCAAGCTGGAGAAGGCCGAGCAGATCGAGCAGCGCCCGGTCAACGTCATGAGCTTCAAGCCCAAGGCCGACCAGGCCTCGCGCTACAGCGAGCTGCGCGCCTGGGTGGACCAGAAAACCTGCGTTGCGCTCAAGGTGGACTTCTACGAGGGCGAGGCCCCGCGCAAGGAGCTGAGCGCCCCGGCCTCGGCGCTGCAGCAGTCGGGCAGCTACTGGTACCTGTCGCAGGCGCAGATGCAGGATCTCAAGGACCACACCGTCACCAAGCTGCGCATCACCGGCGTCAGCAGCGGCAGCGATCTGGCAAGCCGCTACTTCGACCCGCATTCCTTTTACCTGGGTAACTGATCTGCGGTCTTTACATTCCGGTCCAGGGGAGGCCGCATGAGGTGCTTGGGGGCAAGGCTCGAGCAGGCAGGGGTGCTGACAGCAGAGGCGGGTGACGGCCGCTGTCGCGGCGCCGCGCGCCGCCTGTTCGCCGGACTCTGACGCCGGTGTTCTTCTGGATTCCGCTCGTCGCGCGCCATCAGCGGCTGGTGCTGCTGCTGATGCTGGTGCTGGCCTTGGGCGCCGCCGCGCTGTGCGTCGATCCGCAGACCCGCCAGCCGCGCTTCAAGGTCGATCCTTCCGCCGAGGCCCTGCTGCCGGCACAGGATGCCGACCGCGCAGTGCTGGCCAAGGTGCGCCAGATCTTCGGCGAAGACGATCCGGTGATCGTCGCGGTGCGCTTCGAGCCGACGGTGTTCAACGCCGCCAACCTGGAGAAGATCGACCAGCTGACGCAGCGGCTGAAGGCCCTGCCGGGCGTGCGCGGCGTGTTCTCGCTGGCCACCGCGCCCAATCTCAGCGCCTCCGGCGACGAGGTGGCGATCACCTCCTTCACCGAGCAGGCCCGCGCCGATCCGGCCCAGGTGGCGCAGTTCCCGGCGCAGCTCGCCGCCAATCCGCTGTACCGTGGCACCCTGGTGTCGGCCGACGGCCACAGCGCCGCATTTGCGCTGGCATTCGGCGACAACGATCCGCAGCACTACATCAAGCAGGACGTGTCCGGCCGCATCCGCGCCATCGCGGCGGAAGTGGCGCCGGGCGCCGAGGTGCGCATCACCGGCACGCTGCCGGTGCGCGCCGCCACCGCCGCTGCGCTGTCGCACACCCTGGCCTTCACCGTGCCGGCGGTGTTCGCCCTGATCGCCCTGCTGCTGCTGGTGACCTACCGCAGCCTGCGAGCCGCGGCTGCGGCGCTGCTGTCGGTGGGCATGGCGCTGACCCTCACCGTCGCCACTGCAGTGCTGCTGCATATCGAGTTCAACCTGGTGACGGCGATCGTGCCGCCGCTGGTCATCACCATCGGCCTGTCCTACACCATCCACCTGCTGTCGGCCTATTTCCTGTCGCAGCAGATGGTGCCGGAGGCCGACACGCGCCAGCGCGCCGAGTGGGTGATGAACCGCATCGCAACCGGCCTGACCCTGTCCGGGGCGACCACCATCGTCGGCTTCCTGTCGCTGATGCTCAACCCGCTGCCGGCGATCCGCTCGTTCGCGCTGCTGGCCAGCATCGGCACCGCCTACGTCGGCCTGATCACGCTGATCTTCATGCCGGCGCTGCTCAACCTGCTGGGCTGCTCGCGCCGGGCCCAGCCCACCGCCGAGCGCCTGTTCGCGCGGTGGGGCGTGCGCCTGGCCAACTTCGACACCCGCTGGCGCGCGCAGATCATCGCCGTCGCCGTGGTGCTGATTCCGCTGGACATCTACTTCGCCACCCACATCCGCAGCGGTACCGAGTTCATCCAGAGCTTCGGTCCCAGCTCGCCGGTGCGGCAGGACTTCGAGGCGATCAACCGCACCTTCAACGGCGCTAACCTGGTCACGGTCTACGTCGACAGCCATGTCAACGACGCGCTCACAGACCCGGTGCAGATCAAGCCGCTGGAGCGGTGGGGGAAGTGGTGGGGGAGGCAGCCCGGGGGCGGCGCGGGGGTGTCTTCAATCGACCACATCAAGCTGCTCAACCAGGGGCTGAACCCGAACGACCCGGCCTACTTCAGCATTTCCGACAGCGCCGCGGCGGTGAAGCAGCTGCTGGTCTTCGCCGGCGGCGATGCGATCCAGCACGTGGTCGACCCGCGCTTCCGCAGCGCGGTGATCTCGATCCGCATCAACGTCGACGGCTCCATCGCCATCGGCGACTTCCTCAAGCGCCTCGACGAGAAACTCGACGCGCTGCCGCCGCCGTTGCAGGCCCAGGCCACCGGCAGCACCGTCATCGCCACCCGCGCGGTCTCGGCCATCGCCAGCGGTCACATGCTGTCCATCGCCATCGCCACCATCGCCATCTGGGCGCTGCTGTCGGTGATGTTCACCTCGATGCGCGCCGGCTTCATCGCCACCCTGCCGAACGTCGTGCCGGTGTCGGTGTACTTCGGCACCCTCGGCCTGCTGCATATCAGCCTCAATCCCACCACCAGCCTGATCGCCTGCATCGTGCTGGGCATCGCCGTCAACGACACTGTGCACTTCCTGGCGCGCTTCAACGACGACGCGCGCGAGCAGGGTGGCGAGGCTGGGGCGATCCGCTCGGCGCTGTCGGCGGTGCTGCGGCCGATCACTCTCGCCACCGCGGCGCTGTGCCTGGGCTTCCTGGTGTTCACCGGCAGCGAGCTGCGCAATCAGGTGCAATTCGGCGCGCTTTCCGCCTGGACCCTGTTCTGTGCCTGGATCGCGGACATGACCCTGACGCCGGCGCTGGGCTCGCGCCTGCGCATCGTCACCCTGTGGGACATGCTGCGCCTGGACCTGGGCCGCAGCCCGCAGCACACCATCCCGCTGCTTTCAGGTTTGAGTTTGCGCCAGGCCCGGCTGTTCGCGCTGATGTCGCGCGTGGAGCAGGTGCCGGCCAGCACCCGCATCATCCAGGAGGGCGACCTGGCGCGCGACGTGTTCGTGGTGATCGACGGCACGGTGGAAGTGGTGCTCGACCGCCACGGCGAGCGCAAGGTGCTGTCGACCCTCGGCCGCGGCGCGGTGATGGGCGAGGCCGGCTACTTCGGCCAGCGCCGCACCGCCAGCATCGACGCCCTCACCGGCGTGCGCCTGCTGCGCTTCGACTCGCAGGACCTGGAGCGGCTGCGCGTGCGCTACCCGGCCATCGCCGCGACCATCTTCAGGAACCTTAACCGCATCCAGGCCGAGCGGATTGCGCGGATGACGGCGATGGTGCAGTGAAGCAGTTGTTAGTTGTCAGTTCTCGGTTGTCAGTAAAAGCTGGTGCGCTTCTACTGACGACTAATAACTGACAACGGCTTTTACTGCTTCAACAGCCCGTTAATCTGCCCCTGCTGATCCAGCAGCGCCCCACGCGCCAGTACCGGGTTGCCCGGCTGCGGACCGAAGAACTGCCAGTCGCCGAAGGCGGAGCTGATCAAGCCGAACAGGCCGATGAAGCGGCGCTGCGTCAGCTCGGCGCGGAACTGCGCGGCGCGGCCGGTGGCCGGCGCGGTGACGTCGATGTCCACCTGGTACCGCTGGTCGCAGATCTCGGGGATGATGCCGACGGTGAGGTAAGACAGGGCGTAGTCGAGGCAGAACGGGCCGGTGGTGGAGCCGATCACTTTTTCGTCCACGGCGGAGATCACCAGGTCGGGCTGGGCGTCGCCGGCGGCGAACTCTCCGAACAGACCGGTGCGCTTCAGCTCGTCCTGCAGCTGGGCGGTGGCTTCCGGGGTCTGTGCCTGCACCCTGACGCGCAGGCTATGCCAGTCGGCGCCGCCGGTGGTTTCGGGGCGAATCTTGGTGGCGCCGCAGGCGCAGAGCAGGAGAGGCAGAGCGAGGCAGGCGAGGCGGTTCATGGGGCCTTGGCTTTTCTTGGGATGCGCGATTATGCCGGTTCGAGCCTGGCTGCGGCGGGGAATTTACCAGGCGGCGCAGGGTAAGACCGAATACCAGCCGACCTGCGCTAGACTGGCCGGGACAAAATAACCAGCAGCGGCATAGGAGCGGGATATGAGTCTCAAGGGCAAGACACTATTCATTACCGGAGGCTCGCGCG
Source organism: uncultured Nevskia sp. (assembly GCA_964458725.1). Classification (GTDB taxonomy): domain Bacteria; phylum Pseudomonadota; class Gammaproteobacteria; order Nevskiales; family Nevskiaceae; genus Nevskia. The sequence continues at coordinate 4,703 of CAYWPB010000158.1, forward strand.
GCATCGGCGAAGCCATCGCCATCCGCGCGGCCAAGGACGGTGCCAACGTCGTCATCGCCGCCAAGACCGCCGAGCCGCATCCCAAGCTGCCCGGCACCATCCACACCGCGGTCGAGGCGATCGAAAAGGCCGGCGGCAAGGGCCTGGGCGTGGTCTGCGACATCCGCGACGAGCAGCAAGTGATCAGCGCGGTGAAGCAGGCGGTCGAGGCCTTCGGCGGCATCGACATCCTGGTCAACAACGCCAGCGCCATCAGCCTGACCGGCACCCTGCAGACCGACATGAAGCGCTACGACCTGATGAACGGGATCAATGCGCGCGGCACCTACCTGTCCGGCCGGGTCTGCATCCCGCATCTGCAGGCCAGCGCCAAAGCCGGCCGCAATCCGCACATCCTGACCCTGTCGCCGCCGCTGGACATGCGCACCCGCTGGTTCGCGCCGCACGTGGCCTATTCGATGGCCAAGTACGGCATGAGCCTGTGCACCCTGGGCTGGGCCGAGGAGTTCAAGCGCGATGGCATCGCCGTCAACTCGCTGTGGCCACGCACCGGCATCGCCACCGCGGCGATCAAGCTGATCGGCGGCGACCCGCTGATGAAGAAGAGCCGCACCGCCGAGATCATGGCCGACGCCGCGCACGTGATCCTGACCCAGCCTTCGCGCGAGTTCACCGGCCACTTCTGCATCGACGACGTGGTGCTGCATCAGATGGCCGGGGTGAAGGATTTCTCGAAGTACGCCGCCGTGCCGGGCACCAAGGAGTCCGAGCTGATGCCGGACTTCTTCCTGCCGGACGATCTGCCGAAGGTGTCCTGAGGTCAAGAACCTGTCCGTTCGCCCCGAGTGCCCGCGAAGCGGGCGTATCGAGGGGCTGTGCTGCGGCAATGCCTCGATACACCGCGCTACGCGCGGCACTCGGCACGAACGGACAGTGCATAGCCCCTACTTCTGCCGGCGCCCCCGCTGCGCGCGCACCGTCTGCATCACTTCCGCGGTGCGCACTGCATAGGTATACAGCCCCGGCGAGTGGTAACGCGCATAGGGACAGCGCCGCGGCTTGCCGCTGGCCGTGGTCGCGGCGGTGCGCAGGAATTCCTCGTGCGCCGGACTGAGCTGCTTGTGCAGGCGCTGCAACTCTCCGGGGCTGCCGTAAAACACTCGCTGTGGCTGCGGCAGGCTGCGGAACGAGCAGTCCAGCACCTCGCCGACGGTGTAGACGCTCGCCGGCACCGTGCCGAGCATGAACCAGCCGACCACGCGGTTCAGGCAAGTGAAAGCCTCGACCTGGCCGACGTTGAGGCGGAACCCATGTTCGAACAGGGTCACCGCCCAGGAGCGCGGGCCGGCCTGCTCCGCTACCGCGGCTGAGCGCAGCAGCTGGACCATCAGGAAGCGGCGTTGGGTCTCGTCCGGGCAGACGCGGCGCATCACGGCTTCGGCGACCTTCGGGTCGTCGCGATCGATGGGCGCGGCGGACATGCTCGACTATCCTTGGACGGATGAAACACCCGCTTATCCTGACATGAGTTCTCCCTACATCACCGCCGCCGGCTACCGGCGTCTCAAGGACGAGCACGACCAGCTGTGGCGGGTGCGCCGGCCGGAGGTGGTGCGCGCCCTGGCCGCCGCGGCGGCAGAGGGCGACCGCTCCGAGAACGCCGAATACATCTACCGCAAGAAGGAACTGCGCGAGATCGACCGGCGCCTGCGCTACCTGCAGACCCGCATTCCGGAGCTGCGCGTGGTGGACAAACCGCCGCCGGACCCCACCAGAATCTTCTTCGGCGCCTGGGTCGAGCTGGAGGACGTCGCCGGGAAGCTCAAGACCTACCGCATCGTCGGCGGCGACGAGATCGACGCCCGCCTGGGCTGGATCAGCGTGGACTCGCCGCTGGCCCGTGTGCTATTGAAGAAGCAGGAAGGCGAGGAGGTCACCGCGCAGTTGCCGGGCGGCGAGGTGCAGCTGGCGATCGTGGCGGTGCGCTACTCGGAATAAGAACCAGCCGGCGGGAGAGCGCGGGCATGGCGGACGCGGGTCTCAAGCTGTTGCGCGAGCGCATTCTCAAGGCGGCGCGGGAGCTGTCCGTGCCGCGCGGCAGCGCCTTGGGCCTGACCGACGAGGAGGTGATTGCGGCCGTAGGCATCACGGCCGGGGAATTCCGTGACGCCTTCGCCGACCGCCGCGCCTTCCTGCTGGCCCTGCTGCTGGACTTCCTCGACCTGGCACGGGCCGACGCCATCGAAACCCTGGCGCAGTCCGAATCCGGCATCCCGCGCATCGCCGCCGCCTTCGAGCGCTATTGGGACGCCAACCTGTGCTGGCGGCCAATGCGCGAGCTGGCGCTGCATTTCCGTTTCGACTCCGAGGGCGCCGAAGTCCTGCGCGCGCGCCTGCACGGCGTGACCCTGATCGCGCAGTACGAGCTGAATGCCATCGACTGGCCGCACCCTGCGGCCGCGGCGCGGCTGGCCGCGAACATGTGCGTGGAGACCGCCATCGCCGAGTACGAGGCGGGGCGGGCGCTACCGGAGCTGCGCTACTCGGTACTCAACTACTTCCGCGAGCCGCGGCCCAGTCCTTACGCCAAGAGCGTGATGCCGTAGGACGCTCTTCAGCGCGACAGCTGTCGGCCTGAAGGCCGACCTACAGGGATGTCATTCCACCGGCAGGATGTCCTTCAGCACGCGCCAGCCGCCATCGACCGAGACGACGTTGCTGTAGCCCATCTTCTGCACGTTGTCCGCCGCCAGGGCGGAGCGGAAGCCGCCGCCGCAATACAGGTACAGCGGCTCGGACTTGTCCGGGAACTTGGCCTCGATGTCGCGCTCGATCACGCCCTTGCCGAGCCACTCTGCGCCCTTGACGTGACCGGCCTTGAACTCGCTCTCCTCGCGGGTGTCGATCAGCCGGGCCCGGGGGCTGGCGGCGAGGATCGCAGGCAGGTCGCGGGCCTGCACCTCCCTGATGCGGGTCTTGGCGTCGTGGACCAGGGCGAGGAATCCGGCGGAATGGGTCGAGGCCATGGGCAGCTCCAGCTATGATGTCGTGAAAGAAGGGGAATCTACTCGAAACGGACCAGTCCGGTCATCGCCGGGCCGGACTATTGTCGAACATTGCCATAGAAACAACCGCCCCCGCGCCGGCGCCAATGCCGCGTGCGCGGCCGGCGGGAAGAATAGGAAAGATCCGGCATTCTGACCGGAACTCCGGCCGGCACGACCGGTCGGCTTGGAGGGGCGCAGCCCCCGGTGCGATGGAGGAAGCGGTTCAATGAGACGAGCGAGGTTCCCAAGCGCCGTACTGGCCGGACTGGCCGCGGGATGGTTTGCTGGATGGGCGGCGGGCGCCTCGGCCCAGGGCGGCACCGCGCCGGCGGTGGACGCCACGGTCCAGGCCAACCGCGCCGCTGTCGCGGCGCAGCAACAGATCAACCAGCTCGACGACCAGACCCGGGCCCTGCTCGAGCGCTATCGCGCCGCGCTGTGGCAGACGCAGCAGCTCAACGTCTACGCCCAGCAGATCGGCCCGCTGCTCGCCACCCAGGATGCCGACCGCAGTTCGCTGCAACAGCAGCTGCAGCAGTTCAGCGGCAGCTCGCACGACCTGACCCCGCTGCTGCTGCGCATGATCGACAGCCTCGACAAGTTCGTCGCGCTGGACCTGCCGTTCCTGCAGCAGGAGCGGCGCGAGCGCATCGACGCGCTCAAGCGGCTGATGACCGACGCCGCCACGCCGCAGGCGGAGAAATACCGGCGTGTACTGGAGGTCTACAAGGTCGAGGCCGACTATGGCGCCAGCCTCGGCGCCGAACGGATGCAGCTGCAGCCGGGCAATGCGGGAAAGGTGGCCAGTAAAGTAGTGGAAGTGCTGCGCCTGGGCCGCGTCGCCCTGTACTACCTCAGCCTGGACGGCCGCGAAGCCGGCGCCTGGGATGCCGACAAC
>CAYWPB010000159.1:0-8638 GCA_964458725.1 uncultured Nevskia sp.
TTGCCGGTGACGATGTTGCTGCCGCTGTCGTTGAGGTAGATGTAGCCGTTGGTGGACGTCAGGTTGTTGGTGGTCAACGCCCCGCTGCCGGCATAGAGGCGGATCTGCTGGGCGGTGACCGCACTGCCGATGGTCAGAGCGCCGGAGGCATTGGCATACAGGCTGCCGCCGGACAGCGAGCCCAGATTGATGTTGCCGCCGTTGCTGGTGGTGACGCTGACGTTGCCACCGGTGGTGGCAATTCCGCCGGCGAAGCTCAGGTTGCCGGTGCCGGAGCTGAGCGTGATGTTGCCGGCGGCGGTGATGCTGGTGTTGGCGGTGGTGAAGGTCCCGGCGGAGCTGATGTTGACGCTGCTCAGCACGCCGCCGTAGGAACCGCCGTCGAGGGTGCCGACGGTAATGTTGCCGGGGCCGGTGGTGCCGCTATAGGAGCTGATGGTGAGCGCGCTACCGAGGGCGCTCAGGTTGCCGGTGTTGATGTTGCCGCCGGTGCCGTAGACGTGCAGATCGATGTTGCCGTTGAAGCCGCCGGTGCCGTTGCCGTTGCCGCGGGTGGTGATGCTGGCCGGCGCGGTCGCAGGACCAACCAGAATATTACCCTTGTTGTTGCGCAGGTAGACCGAGGCGTTGGCGCTGTAATTGGTGCCGGTGGTGCTGGCGAAGGTGCTGATCGGTCCGCCGATGATCAGGTCGCCGCCGTTCTGGCTGTTCGAATTGGCCTCAAGATCGACCAGGGCGCTGGCGTAGCCGGTGGTGCCGGTGACGGTGGCATTGGTGGTGACTGAGCCGACCTGCAGGCTGCCGCCGGAGAAAGCCTGGATGTAGGCATTGGCCGAGGTGGTGGCGCTGCTGCCAGTGGCGGACAGATTGCCGGTGACGATATTGCTGCCGCTGTCGTTGAGAGTGATGTAGCCGTTGGTCGTGGTGAGGTCGCTGGTGGTGAGCGGTCCGCTGCCGGCATAGAGACGGATCTGCTGTGCGGTGACCGCACTGCCGATATTGAGGCCGCCGGAGGCATTGGCATACAGGCTGCCGCCGGACAGCGAGCCCAGATTGATGTTGCCGCCGTTGCTGGTGGTGACGCTGACGTTGCCACCGGTGGTGGCAATTCCGCCGGCGAAGCTCAGGTTGCCGGTGCCGGAGCTGAGCGTGATGTTGCCGGCGGCGGTGATGCTGGTGTTGGCGGTGGTGAAGGTCCCGGCGGAGCTGATGTTGACGCTGCTCAGCACGCCGCCGTAGGAACCGCCGTCGAGGGTGCCGACGGTAATGTTGCCGGGGCCGGTGGTGCCGCTATAGGAGCTGATGGTGAGCGCGCTACCGAGGGCGCTCAGGTTGCCGGTGTTGATGTTGCCGCCGGTGCCGTAGACGTGCAGATCGATGTTGCCGTTGAAGCCGCCGGTGCCGTTGCCGTTGCCGCGGGTGGTGATGTTGGCGGCGCTGAACGAAGCCATGCCCGGGGTGCCGGTGCCGACCTGGATGTTGCCCTTGTTGTTGCGCAGGTAGACCGAGGCGTTGGCGTTGCTGGTGCTGCTGCTGGCAAAGGTGCTGATCGGTCCGCCGATGATCAGGTCGCCGCCGTTCTGGCTGGTGGAATTGGCTTCCAGGTCGACATGGCCGTCGGCGGAACTGGAGGCGTTGACCGTGGTGGTGACCGAGCCCACCTGCAGGCTGCCGCCGGAATTGGCCTGGATGTAGCCGCTGGCCGAACCGACGTCGTTGTTGCTGGTGGCGGAGAGATTGCCGGCGACGATATTGCCGGCGCCGTCGTAGAGGTAAATGTAGCCGCCGGTGCTGGTCAGGTTGCCCAGCATGAGATTGCCGGTGGTGCTGCTCAGCTGGATCGAGGAGGCGCTGATGTCGCCGCTGAGGCTGAAGGACAGGCTGCCCGACGAGTTGATGTTGACTGCAGCGAGACCGCCATAGGAGCTCAGTCCGGTCAGCGAGCCGACGGTGATGTTGCCGCCGCCACTGGTGGCGAGGTTGACCGCGCCGCCGCCGGAGACGATGGCACCGACATTGATGGCGCCGCCGTTGTAGGTATTCAGGCCGATGGCATCGCTGACGCTGCTGCCGCTGGCCACCGTTTCGAGGGTGGCGGGGGCGCCGCCCACGATGCCGCCGCTATTGTTGACGATGCTGACGTGGCCGTTGGCGCTGCTCGTGCCAAGCGCGGCAGCGGCGATGGCCCCGGTCAAGGTAATGTCGACTGGCTTGGCGGCGCTGCTGTGATTGACGATGTCGACGTTGGCGGTGGCCGATCCCGCCCGCTGCGACTTGGCCCCGCTGGTGATCGAGCCGATCGAAACCGCGTCGGCCAGGTCCGCGGTGTTGGCATCGATGCGCACTGCGGCGTCGGCGCTGCCGCCGGTGCTGCCGCCATTGGAGGCGCCGCTGCTGATGCTGCCGATACTGACGCCGCCGCCGGCGCTGACCGTCACCGTCGCCGACAGGCCGGTGTTGAAGCCATTGTTGCTGGTGGTCAGGCTGTTGGCGCTGATGCCGCCGTTGGCCGAGGTCAGGCTGATGCTGCCGTGGGAGGCGTTGGCGCTGTTGAGGGTGATGCCGCTGTTGCCGATGACGGTGATGGAGCCGCCGATCAGCTTGCCGACGTTGACCATGCCGGAGCTGCTGCCGGCGTCGATCTTGAGGCCGCCGTAGGTGGCGATGGTGTTGGCGGAATTGAGGAAGCTAATGGTGCCGCCGCTGCCCTCGACATACTGGCCGCTGGCCGGGTTGACGGTACCGATGCCGAGCAACAGCGAGCCGCCGTAGCCGCCGCCGGAGGCGATGCCGTTGAGCACGCCGTCGGTGGTCAGATCGTTGAGGGTGATGCTGTTGGTCGCCACCAGCTGGAGGTTGACGCTGTTCTGCAGCTGGCCTTCGACAAAGGTCTCGAACACGGTCTGGTTGCCGCCGGCGCTGCTGCTGCTGCCCGAGCCATTGGCGATGGTGATGGTGGTCGGGTCGATCAGCAGGGTGCCGCCGCTGCCGGGATTGACGGTGCCGCGAATCGTGGTCAGGTTGTGGCCGGACAGTTCGACATGGCCGCCTTGGCCGCCGGCGCCATGGGTGTCGACCAGCGAGCCGGCGCGCACGTGCAGGTCGCGCTCGGCGACGATGCTGACGTCGCCGCCGCGGGTGGTGCCGGAGGCGAGGATCTGGGCGCCCGGCTGGATCTCGATGTCGCGGTCGCCTGCGATCTTCACCGAGCCGCCGGCGCCGGAGGGATTGCTGGCGTCGAGGGTGCCGCTGTCGGTGATATCGCCGCCCGAGGCGGTCAGCTCGATCTCGCCGTCGTGGCTGGCGATGCCCTGAGCGCGCACCAGGCCGCTGTTGTTGACGGCGCTGCCGGCGAGATCGCGGGCGGTCTTGGCCGTCATCACGACGCGGCCGCCGTCGGCGATGATCTGTCCGGCGTTGTCGACGCCGGCCTTTTGCGCCAGCGTGGCCTGGTCGACCTTGACGCTGATCAGGCCGCTATTGCCCAGCTCCAGGGTGGTAGCCGCGCCGCTGGCCAGCACCACCTGGCCCAGGCGCGAGGTGATCACCCCGCTGTTCTTGACGTAGTCGCCGGCCAGCACCACGAAGCCGCCATCGGCGGTCTTGATGGTGCCGGCGTTGACCACGCCGGCGCCGGCGGCGCTGCTGCCGGAGAAGACGTAGTGGCCGGAGAGGAAGTCCGAGTCCTTGATGCTCTGCGTCGTCGCGACCAGGCTGCCGACATCGATCCTGGCGCCGGCGCCGAACAGCACGCCGTTGGGGTTGATCAGGAACACGCGGCCATTGGCCGAGAGGTCGCCCAGGATCTGCGAGGGCGAGCCGCCGATGACGCGGTTCAACACCACGCTGCTCGACGAGGGCTGCACGAACTGCACGTACTCGTTGCCGCCGATGCCGAACTGCTGCCAGTTGATGATCGCCGAGTTGCTGGTCTGGTTGATGACCGTGGTGGTCGGGTTCGGCGTGCTGATGGTGCCGGAGCCGGCCACCACCACGCCGCCGGTGGGCCCGGCCAGGGCGAGCTGCGGCAGCAGGGCGGAAGCGAGTGTGCCGGCGATCGCCGCGGGAATCGGCAGACGCTGCAGGCGCGGAGCGGGCTTGTTCATGGAATCCACCTCAGAAGCCGACCGACAGCGCGGCATAGACTCGGCCGTCGTCGCGGCCGTCGCTTACCGGAGTGCTGTCGAGCGGGTAGGACCAGTCGACCTTGAGGTCGACGGTGCGGTAAATCAGGTCGGCGCCGAGGCCGGCGCTGGTGAGACTGTCGCGGTGGCGGGGCACCGGCGCGAAGTTGCGGTTGTCGACCAGGCCGGTGTCGACGTAGACGCGCGGCACCACGGCGGCCTTGCCGAAGGTCCAGGGCCGGCGCAAGGTCAGCTGGGTGAAGAAGCCGCGGTCGCCGCGTGCTTCCGAGGTCGGGAAGCCGCGCAGCGTGGTGGGGCCGCCGATCGACATCTGCTCGGTATCGGCCAGCGGGTCCGGCGAGTAGACGGCGTCGGCCTGCACCAGGGCCTGCAGGTGCGCCGGCAGCGGCTGCAGGTGTTGCAGGTTGATCTCCAGGCGCAGGCGTTCGCGGTTGCGGTCCTCGTTGAACGGGCCGCGGCTGAACGATTGGCTGAAATTGGTATGGGCGCTGGCGCTGTACTGGGTCACCGCCGAGCTGGACCAGATGTGCGACCAGCTCAGGCCGAGGTTGAGCAGGTTGATGTTGGTGTCGCTGATGCGGATGCCGGCCAGATCGGCGTTGCCGTCGGTGTGGATGAAGCCGGCGGTGGTGGTGAATGTGTCGGTGGAATCGCGCAGCCAGGGATGGATCAGGCTGATCTGCAGGTTGTTGTTCTGGCCGGGAATGTTGGCCGGCGCAGCGTCGAAGTGGGCATGGCCGAAGTTGAGGTCCAGCCGCGTGCCGCTGAAATTCACCGGCAGGTTGTAGTCGAAATAGCCGTAGTTGAGGCGGTTGTTGGTGGAGTGGGTGCCGAGCACGGTGAACTGGTCGGCGATGCCGCCGGGGTTGTTCAAGGTCGCCGAGGCGGAGACGCGGTACTCGCCGGTGTCCTTGCGGCCGTAGTTGTCGGTCACGACGTAGCCTTCCAGCGGTTCTTCCTGCAGCTTCATCGTGATATCGCTGCTGCCGTAGTCGGCGCCCGGCTGGATCACCGCGCGCGCCGCCAGGCCGGGCAGGGCGTTGAGCGCCTGCAGGTCCTGCTCCAGCGGGCCGGTGCGATAAACGTCCTGGGTGCCGGTGTGGTGCGCAAAACCGCGCAGGACGTCCTCGCGGTAGCGGCGGCGCCCCTCGAAGCCGATCTTGCCGATGTGGCCCTCGATCACTTCCAGCCGTACCACGCCGTCCTTGATCTTCTGCGCCGGCACGTTGACGCTGGCCAGCGAGTAGCCCTGGCGGGCGTAGAAATCCGCCACCTTGTCGGCCGCTTCATAGAGCTGCCCCAGCGTGATGGGATGGTTCAGGTAATCCACGACCAGCGGCGCCAGCGCGTCCTCGCCGAACAGGGTATTGCCGGTGAAAGTGAAGTGCGACACGGTCAGGGTGGCGCCGGAATTGCTGCCCGCCGGCGCCTGGGGTTGCGGCGTGCTGATGCTCGGAGCCGGTGCCGGCGGCTGCAGGGTGGGCGGCTGTTTCAGGCTGTCGCCGATCGATCCCGGAGTCGGCGGTGCCGCCTGCGCGCAAACCGGCAGCAAACACGCGCCTGCCAAGACCAGTAGCCGCCGTTCCCCGTTCCCTGCGTACATGCAACCCCCGATCTCGGTGCGTGCTTTGAAAAATGTGCTAATCCACACGCATTTATGAAGGCAAGTCCGGACTATATCGGACCCCCCGAAGTGCCCCCACCACCCATCTGCGGGGTAGTGTGGCCAGTGCATTCTTCCTGATCAATGCTTCAGTTCAAACAACCGCTTGCAGGGTAGAACGTGATTCCGCAACGGTCTGCGACAAGGGCCACGAAAATGGCGCGGCGTAGCCGGCAAGAGTGCGCCGGTTCACAGTTTGCGGCGCCCCGCGCAGCCGCGGCTGGCCAATCGCCTGGGAACGGCGCCCTGGGCCAATATTTCGCTTGGAAGCCCGGGGTCGGGCAGGTATAGTTCCAGTGTTTGCAGTACAAGCATCGCGCGAGAGACCGTCCTTGGACGGCGCCGAAGGCGCAAACCGCCCGGAATCGCTCAGGCAAAAAGGAGCGCGCTGCTTAAACTGACTCTGGAGAGAGATTGTGCTCATGCACAATCCACCGATGGGGCAAGGACTTAGCAGCAAGTCCTCAACTCTCAGGTAAACAAGACAGAGGGGCGGTTCGAAGCACCATTTTCACAGGCCCATCGAACCGCATGCTCAAAAAAACAGCACTCCATTCCCGTCATCAGGCCCTTGGCGCCAAGCTGGTCGATTTTGCCGGCTGGGACATGCCGATCCAGTACGCCTCGCAGCTCGAGGAACACCATGCGGTGCGCGCCCAAGCCGGCATGTTCGACGTGGCGCACATGTCCGCGGTCGACCTGAGCGGCCCGCGGACCCGCGAGTTCCTGCGCCACCTGCTGGCTAACGATGTCGCCAAGCTGAAGACCCCGGGCAAGGCGCTGTACTCCTGCATGCTGAACCCGCACGGCGGCGTGATCGACGACCTGATCGTCTATTTCCTGGCCGAGGACGCCTTCCGTATCGTGGTCAACGCCGGCACCACCGACAAAGACCTGGCTTGGTTCCGGCAGCACGCGCCGGCCTACGGCGTGAACGTAAAGCACCGCTCCGATCTGGGCATCCTCGCGGTGCAGGGGCCGCAGGCGCGCGACAAGGTCTGTACGTTGCTGCCGGCGACCCTGGCCGAAAAGGCCAAGGCCCTGACCCCGTTCAGCGCCGCTTGGGACGGCGAACTGTTCGTCGGCCGTACCGGCTATACCGGCGAGGACGGCTTCGAGCTGATCCTGCCGCACGACCAGCTGCTCAAGACCTGGGACGCCCTGGCTGCGGCGGGGGTCAGGCCCTGCGGCCTCGGCGCCCGCGACACCCTGCGCCTGGAAGCCGGCATGAATCTCTACGGCCAGGACATGGACGACGGCGTCAGCCCCCTGGAATGCGGCCTGGCCTGGACCGTGGCCTTCGCCCCCGAGGATCGCGATTTCATCGGCCGCAAAGCCCTGGAAGCGCAAAGGGCTGCGCCGCCGCGCAAGTGCGTCGGCCTGGTGCTGGAAGGCCGCGGCGTGTTGCGCGCGCACATGCCGGTGCGTGCCGCCAACGGCGCCGCCGGCGAGACCACCAGTGGCGGTTTTGCCCCGACCATGAAGGGTTCCATCGCCATGGCCCGGGTCGCGGGCAATGCCGCCGGTCCCTACGAAGTCGAAATACGCGGCCAATGGCTGCCGGCGCGCGAGGTCAAGCCGCCGTTCGTGCGCAATGGCAAGGTGCTGGTCTGAAATCCCCCCTGATCGAGCTTCACCCCGCTTTACACATTACAAGGAGCTAGGCATGAGCAACGTCCCCGCCGACCTGAAGTACGTCAAGTCCCACGAGTGGGTGAAGAAGCTGCCCGACGGCAGCGTGCTGATCGGCATCACCGACTACGCCCAGGGCTCGCTCGGCGACCTGGTGTTCGTCGAGGTGCCCAAGACCGGCCGCAAGCTTGCCGCCGGCGAGGCCTGCGCCGTGGTCGAGTCGGTCAAGGCCGCCTCCGATGTTTATGCCCCGATCGCCGGCGAGGTGATCGACGCCAACCCCAAGCTGGCCGACGCGCCGGAAACCCTCAACAGCGATCCCTACGGCGCCGGCTGGATGTGGAAGCTCAAACCGGCCAACGCGGCCGACGTCGACGGCCTGCTCGATGCGGCCGGCTACGAGAAAGTGCTCGCCTCGCTCTAACAACCCGCTTCCTATCGTTTTTTTTTTCAGGTTACGAAATGCCGTTCATTCCACACACCGAGTCCGACGTCCGCGACATGCTCGCGACGATCGGCGCCCCGTCCATCAATGCGCTGTTCGACGAGATTCCGGCCGAGTTGATTGCCAAGGGCCTGCATGGCGTGCCCGAGGGCCTGGCCGAGATGGACATCGCGCGCCTGATGCACGCGCGCGCCGCCCAGGACGGGCAGCCCCTCAACTTTATCGGCGCCGGCGCCTATGAGCACCACATCCCGGCGGCGGTATGGGAGATCACCACGCGCGGCGAGTTCTATTCGGCCTACACTCCGTACCAGGCCGAGGCCAGCCAGGGCACGCTGCAGCTGCTCTACGAATTCCAGAGCATGATGACGGCGCTGACCGGCATGGATGTCAGCAACGCCTCGATGTACGACGGCGCCTCGGCGCTGGCCGAGGCGATCCTGATGGCGGTGCGCTCCAACCCGAAGGGCAGCCCCGACACGGTCTCTTCGCGTAGCGAAGTGGGTGCGGGAGGGGCTGCTGGCGCCGGCTCGATAAACTCTGAATCTGCGCTCAACGACGCCGGCGCCCGCGGGCCGAAGGTGCTCATGCCCAAGGCCGTGCATCCGTACTACCGCGAGGCGGTGCACGCCATCACCGAGGCCCTGGGTGTGCAGCAGATCGCGCTGGACTACGATCCGGCGCGCGGCGAGACGCTGGCGGCGCAGTTGAAGCAGCATGAAGGGGCGGGCATCCCCCCCCTGGTCATCGCCC
>CAYWPB010000160.1:0-8556 GCA_964458725.1 uncultured Nevskia sp.
GCTCAGCTGATCCGCGCCACCGTTGCCGGCAAGCCGCGGCCCGGCCCGTTCCGCTACCGCCACTTCGGCAACCTCGCCACCATCGGCCGCAACCTCGCCGTGATCGACTTCGGCTTCCTGCGCATGAAGGGCTTCATCGCCTGGCTGCTGTGGGGCGTGGCCCACATCTACTTCCTGATCGGCGCGCGCAACCGCCTGCTGGTGGCGCTGCAATGGCTGTTCGACTACGTCAGCTTCAGCCGCGGCGCGCGGCTGATCGTCGGCTCCGACCCGGCGGCGGAGCAGCGCACGCCGTGACGAACCACTCCGCTAACGTAGGGCGGCCCGTGGCCGTCGCGGTCTTCACCGCGCGGCATCGGCGGCCACGGGCCGCCCTACGGTCATTTCCGCGAAAGCTGGAATCCAGTACATGAATCTGCCGGTCAACTCTTCGGCTATTTCCGCATCGCTTCTCCCCGAAGCGCGCCGTTTCGCCGTGCTGGGCGACAGCTACGCCCCGCAGGTGCCGACCACGCCGCTGCCGGAGCCGCGCCTGCTGCACCTCAACACCGCGCTGGCCGAGCAGATCGGCCTGGACACCGCCGAGCCGGACTTCACCGCGCGCATGGCCGGCAACCAGGCCTGGCCGGGTTACCCCACCGTCAGCTCGGTCTACGCCGGCCATCAGTTCGGCGTGCTGGTGCCGCAGCTCGGCGACGGCCGTGCCCACCTGATCGCCGAACTGCAAGGCCGCGAAGGCCGCCGCTGGGAGCTGCAGCTCAAGGGCGGCGGCCAGACGCCCTGGTCTCGCTTCGCCGACGGCCGCGCCGTGCTGCGCTCCTCAATCCGCGAGTACCTCGCTTCCGAGGCGCTGCACGCGCTCGGCATTCCCACCACCCGCGCCCTGAGCCTGGTCGGCTCGCCGCAGCCGGTGCGGCGCGAGACGCTGGAGACCGCCGCCGTGGTCTGCCGCGCCGCCCCCGGCTTCGTCCGCTTCGGCCACTTCGAGTTCTTCTACTACCAGAACCAGCACCAGCACCTGGCGCCGCTGGCCGATCACGTCATCGCCGAACACTTCCCGCATCTGGCAGCGCGGGCCGACAAGTACCAAGCCTGGCTGACCGAGGTGGTGGAGCGCACCGCGCGCCTGATGGCGCAGTGGCAGGCGGTGGGCTTCTGCCATGGCGTGATGAACACCGACAATTTCTCCGCCCTGGGCCTGACCATCGACTACGGCCCCTACGGCTTCATCGACGGCTTCGACGCCCACCACATCTGCAACCACAGCGACGAGGGCGGACGCTACGCCTACGACCAGCAGCCGATGGTCGGCCACTGGAACTGCTCCAAGCTGCTGCAGGCGACCTTGCCGCTGCTGTCGGAAGATCCGGACCAGGCCGTGGAGATCGCCACCGCCATCCTCGACCGCTACCCGGCTGCGTACACGGAGACCATGCTGCAGCTATGGACCGCCAAGCTCGGCCTGCGCGAGGCGCGCGACGGCGACGCCGAGCTGGTCAACCGCTTCCTCAGCATCCTGCACCGCGGCCGTTCCGACTTCAGCCGCAGCTTCCGTCATCTGTCCAGGCTGCGCACCGATACCGACGAGCCTGCCCACGGCGTCCGCGACGAGATCGCCGACCTCGAAGCCTTCGACGCCTGGGTGCCGGACTACCGCGCCCGGCTGCGCGGCGAGCAGTCCGACGACACGGAGCGCACCGCCCGCATGAACGCGGTCAATCCGAAATACGTGCTGCGCAACCACCTGGTGCAGACCGCAATCGAGCAGGCGCAGAGCGGCGAAGCCGGCGAGATCGACCGGCTGTTCCGGTTGCTGCAAAAGCCGTTCGAGGAGCAGCCGGAGATGGAGGCCTATGCGGCGGAGCCACCGCCGGATGCCCGACACATCGAGGTCAGCTGCTCGTCGTAGAGCCTCAAACAGGGGGCGGCCAGCTGCGTTCACCCGTGCTTAGAATGTGGGCCACCTGTCCATTCGCAGGGGGAATCCATGAACAAGCCGTCATTCACCGTCGTGCTGGGGATCGCTTTTGCCGCTTGCGCAGCGGCCGCGTCCGCGCAGGACGTGGTCCAGGTATCGCCCGCCACCAACAAGGTGCTGGTCGACAACGCCTCGGTCCGCGTGGTGCAGGCCACGTTCAAGCCGGGCGCGAAAGAGGGCGTGCATACCCACCCCGCCGGCTGGTACTACGTGACCAAGGGCGGCACGCTCAAGGTCAGCTATGCCGACGGCAAGGTCGAGATGTGGAAGGCCAAGACCGGTGAGCAGGCCTGGATGGACGGCGAGGCGCCGCACAGCGCCGAGAACGTCGGCAAGACCACCCTGCAGTACATCCTGGTCGAAGTGAAGAGCGCGCCGACCAAGACGCCGAATTGAGTGGACTCAACTCCCTCTCCCTACGGAAGCGGGGAGAGGGGCAAGCTGCGCCGCCAAAGGAAAGTGCGCGCCCCTCACCCTAACCTCTCCCCACTGCTTGGGGAGAGGGGACTTCAGAGTCATGGCGGCTCGCATCCCTACAGCCCGTTGGCCTGAACCGAAGCCGGCACGCTCGCCACCGGGGCGCGCCGCGACCAGGCGGCGTAGAGCAGCATCCCCGCCAGCACGCTGAGCAGGAACACCAGCGGCGGCCAGACACCGGACAGCAGGCCGTTGGCGGCGATGAGGATGGCCGGACCGGGGCAGACCCCGCTCAGGCCCCAGCCCAAGCCGAACAGGCCGCTGCCGATCACCAGGCGCGGCGTGATGGTCTTGCGGTCCGGCAGGCTCACGGCGGCGCCTAGCGCGTTGCGACCGCGCACCCGCACCCAGGTGTAGGTCGGCAGCGTGATGGCGATGGCGCCGCCCATCACCAGGGCCATCGCCGGGTTCCAGTCTCCAGCCAGGTCGAGAAAGCCCTGGATGCGCAGCGGGTCGGTCATGCCGGACAGGACCAGGCCGAAGCCGAACAGCAGGCCGGAGACGAACGGCAGGACCTTCTGGATCGATGCGTTCATCTCAGGCTCCCGGCAGGACGTGCCGCACCACGAACACCGTGGCGAAGCCCGCGGCCATGAATACCAGCGTCGCCACCAGCGAACGGGTGGAGAGATTGCCCAGGCCGCACAGGCCGTGGCCGCTGGTGCAGCCTGAGCCGAGCCGCGTGCCGAAGCCGACGAGCAAACCGGAGCCGACCAGCACCGGCCAGGCCAGCGCCAGCTGCCCCGGCACCGCGCCGCCCGCCAGGCGCACCGCCAGCACCGCGCTGACCAGCCCGCCGAGGAACAGCCAGCGCCAGCTGCCACCGCGCCCTTCGACCAGGCTGCCGAGCACGCCGCTGATGCCGGCGATCTGGCCGTTGAACAGCAGGAGCAGCGAGGCCGCCAGGCCGATCAGCAGGCCGCCTTCCAGTGCTTGCAGATACATCGACGCGTCCTCGCATGAAGAATCAGAATCGTACCGCCAATGATGCGCCCAATGCCTGCTCCTTCAAGCGCACATTGGCTTCGCCGCCGCCGAAGCTGCCGGGCGGCAGCAAGCCGTTGTTGGGGATCGAGCCCTGGCCGTAGACGCGGCTCTCCGGCGCACGCATGTAGTAGAGGCTCACCTCGTAGCCGCCGCCCAGGGTCAGCTCGGCACCAGCGGTGTAGTGCCGCGTGATCACGCCCGGCGCCAGGATGTTGAACAGGGTCTGGTCCTGCGGCACCGGCTGCCGGCCATAGCTGGTGCCGGCCATCAGCTCCAGGGGCTGCCACGGCCGCCAGGCGGCACCGAACTTGTACACCGTCATGTTGCGCCAGCCGAAACCGGGACCGCCGTCGGCGCCGAGCTTCACGCCGTCGACGAAGGGCTGGAGCGAATTGCCCACCGATTCGACGCTGCTGTAGATAATGCGCTGCACGTCGGCCGAGACGACGACCGTCCTGTGCCAGCGATAAGCGATGCCGCCGCCGAAATTGGCCGGCACGTCGAAGCTGCCGTGGCCGGCGAACAGGCCCTGGTACTGGCGGAAGCGCTGCATGTGGATCTTCGGCTGCCAGCTGGCGCCGATGGTGAAGCCCTCCAACGGCTCGGCCAGGTAGCCGAGGCGGTAACCCACGCCCCAGGAGCGCGCATAGCCCTTGTCGGTGACGTCGTCCGGCGCCACCGAGAACGGCCCCACCAGCGGCAGCTGCGGCGAGGGAAAGCCCTGCAGCGCGAAGGCCTGCAGGCCGTAGGCCTTGAACATCTGGTAGGCGATATCCAGCGACACGCCCAACGACTGCCGCTCGGTGATGCGGAACGCCAGCGAAGGCGCGATGAACAGCTGCTCCAGGTTGACCCCGGCGTTGCGCGGCGTGCCGCTGAGCTGGAAGGCGCCGAACGGATTGACCCGGTAGTCGGTGTTGAGGCCGCCGTTGCCGTACATGGCGATGCCGGCGCTGAAGCGCGAGCCGAGCTGCCGGGCATAGCCGAAGCCGGGGATATAGAAATTCCTGATGGCGTTGCCGTCGTACTGGCCGTTGGCGCTGCGCCCGCTGAGCAGGGTGGCAATGCTGCTATTGCCCTCGATCTCGCCGGCGCGGCGTGGGATGAACCAGTCCACGCCCAGGTCGAGGCGGTCGCCCACCAGGCTCAGGCCGGCGGGATTGCTCGCCACCACCAGCGAGTCCTGCGGCAGCGCATAGGCCACGCCGCCCATCGCCTTGGAGGCGGTGCCGTAGCCGTGCATGAAATAGCCGTTGGTAGCCTGCGCCGGCAGCGCCGCCAGGCCGAGCGCCACGACGGCGGCCGCAGCGTACTGCTTGTTCACCATTGTCCCTGAGCCCTTGTTGTTGTTTAGGCGAATCGTAGGCGGGCAGGTAACACGGGGATATAGCCGCGCGAGACTTTCGCGGGCTATTCATAGAAGACGGCGACATAACAGCTACGGCACCTACCCCCTCTCCCCGCGAGAGCGGGGAGAGGGGATCCTTCAAGCCGCCCTGCCGCAGCGCAGGTTGGCCGGCACGGCCACATCCATCAGCTTCGGATTGGGCAGGCGCAGGGCGTTCATCAGCTGCGCGTATTCCTCGGCCGAGCGCACCTGCAGGCGCGGGTTGTGATCCCGCTCCTCGGCGATGGTCGAGACGGTCATGCCCTTGTAGTCGTGCGCCGGGTAGACCAGGGTGTCGTCCGGCAGGCGCAGCAGCTTGTTGAAGATCGAGTCGTAGGACTGCTGGGGGTCGCCGTTCTGGAAATCGGTGCGGCCGGTGCCGCGGATCAGCAGCACGTCGCCGGTGAAGACGCGGTCCTCGCCGACCAGGCTGAACGACTCGTCGGTGTGCCCGGGTGTATAGAGCGCACGCAGCCGCACACCGTCGCAGCCGATGGTCTCGCCCTCGCGGAACTGCGCCGAGACGCATTCGGCGCGGGTGTGCTCGCCCATCAGGGTGATGCAGGCGGTGGCGCTGCGCAGCTCGCCCAGGGCGGTGATGTGATCGGCGTGAGTATGGGTGTCCACCGCGATCACCAGCTTCATCCCCAGCTCCCGGATCAACTGGAGGTATTGCCCGGTCTGTGACTGCACCGGGTCGATCAGCAGGGCCTCGCCGCCGGGGCGGGCGGCCAGCAGGTAGGTATAGGTCGAGGACTCCGCGTCGAACAGCTGACGGAACAGCATGGGTTGGCAGGCTCGCAAGAAAGGTCTGTGGGAAATATACGCCAGCCGGGGCGCCGCCCGGGCGACCCGGCCCCAAGCTGACCAAATCCTTGAGCTTTCCTGTATAACAGGCTGATAACACGATCCAAGGGGAGATACACGGTGACCGGCTGGCGGCGCAAGACCGTGCTCATCACCCTGGTCGCCCTGGCTGGACTGCTGCCGACCGTCGGCTTCATCCTGATCTCCTGGAACCAGACGCAGCGGGAGATGAACACCCAGCTGCAGCGTTACGCCTCCCACACCCTCGACCGCGCCGACCAGATCTTCGGCAACGCCGAAACCACCCTGGCCCAGCTCGCCGGAAGGCTCGAGCCGCGCTGCACTCCGGCGACGGTGCAGGGCCTGGGCCGCGCCGTGCTGGAGTCGATCTACTTCCAGGAAGCTACCCTGGTCGAGGACGACGCGGTGCGCTGCACCAACACCCAGGTCTACGAGCCGCCGCAACCCATCGCCAACGCCGAGAACCGCATCATTCCGGCGCGCGGCATCCACATCTCGCCGCCGGTGGAGCTGGCGCGGGAGAACATGGTCGCCATCGTCATCCATTACCGCGCCGGCGAGCACACCATGTTCGGCCTGCACCTGAACCCGCGCCTGCTCGGCGAGCCGGAGCAGAAATACGCGGTGGAGGACGAAGTCAGCCTGGCGGTGCTGCGCGACGACGGCACGGTGCTGGCGCGCTGCGGCCTGCACGCCGACCAGCCGGTGGACCGGCTGCCGGGCGACCGCGTGCTGCTGCAGTCCGCGCGCTACCCGATCCGCGTCGTCGCGGTCGGCTCGCCGAGCTGGCTGGTGCGCAGCTGGAAGCAGAACATCCCGGTCTATCTCGCCGCCGGGCTGCTGACCTCGGCCCTGCTCTGCGTGCTGCTGCTGACGGCGGCACGGCGCCAGCTCTGGGCCAGCTCCACCATGGAATACGCGCTCGAGGACGGCCAGTTCCACGTCTACTATCAGCCGATGGTCGACGCCGTCACCGGCGGCTGCATCGGCGCCGAGTCGCTGCTGCGCTGGCACCATCCGCAGCTCGGCGTGCTCAACCCGGACGCCTTCATCCCGGCGGCGGAGGAAAGCGGCTTCATCGTCCGCCTGACTCGCTGGCTGATGCAGCGCATCGCCGCCGACATGGGCGAACTGCTGGCGGCGCACCCGGACTTCCACATCTCGGTCAACCTCAGCCCGCAGCACCTGGCAGAGCGCAGCCTGCTGGCCGACATCAGGCACATGACCGGCGGCCGCATCACTCCGGCCCAGGTGGTGATCGAGATCACCGAACACGAACTGATCATGAACGAGGACGGCAAGGCGCTGGGAATGCTGCAGCAGATCCGCGCGCTGGGCGTACCGGTGGCGCTCGACGACTTCGGCAGCGGCTACTCCAGCCTGCGCTACCTCAGCAACTTCCCGTTCGACTACCTGAAGATCGACAAGGCCTTCATCGACGCCATCGGCACCGAGTCGCTCACTGCCGGCCTGGTCGACACCATCGTGGCCATGGCGCGGCGCTTCAAGCTGAAGATCGTCGCCGAGGGTGTCGAGACGCCGGCGCAGCTGGCCTACCTGCAGGCATTGAAGGTCGACTACGTGCAGGGCTGGCTGTTCGCCAAGGCGATGCCGCCGGACCGTTTCCGCACCTGGTATGCCTCCAACCACGCCTACATGCTCGGCGTGCGCGCCGGCCAGGCGGCGCGCGGCCAGACCTAGATCGTGAGCGCCGGCGCCATGCCGCAGCAGGAGCAGGAGCATTCGCTGGCCGCGGCCGCGCGCAGCATTCCCCTGCACGACTGGCTGATGCTGCTGCTGGCGATGGTTTCGATCGGCCTGCTCGGCTACGAAACCGGGGGTCCGGCCACACCGCTGCAGACCGCCTGGATCATTCGCGCCGACTACCTGATCTGCACCGTCTTCCTGGCCGAGTTCCTGTGGCACTGGCGCCGCGCCGGCTGGAGCTGGCGCCATCTCGGCCGCCACTGGTACGACGTGCTCGGCATGATCCCGGTGTCGACCCCCGCCCTGCGCGGCTTCCGCCTGTTCCGGGTGGTGCGCATCGTCATCCTGCTGTCGCGCTTCGGCATGGCGGCGGACCGCGCCCTCGGCGAGGAATTCACCTGGCGCGTGGTGGACCGCTTCAAGACCCAGATCGTCGACGCCATCAGCGGCCCGGTGACCGTGGCGGTGCTCGAGGAGGTGGCGGAGGTGCTGCAGAAGGGCACCTACACCCGCAACATCGCCCGCGCGCTGGACGAGAACCACGGCGAGCTGCGCGCGATGATCGCCGACAAGCTGCGCGACAACCCCAGCACCGGCCGGCTCAAGCGCCTGCCGTTCTACGACGACATCGTCGCCAGCACCATCGACGCCGCCCTGGCGGTGGTGCAGGAAGTCCTGCGCGACCCGCGCACCGACGAGCTGGTGGCCGACATGCTGCGCGAAAATATCACCCAGTTGCGGGAGGCTGTGAAGCGCAACCAGGAGTGAAAATGCTTTGGGTACGAATGTACCCAAAGCATCCTGAGCGCAGCGAAGGATCTCCCGGCCCATGGAGGGAAGGCCAGTTCCTTCGCTAGGCTCAGGATGACAAGCCGTTCAAGATGACTTGCAAGTCATTGAGAAACCTGGATTACCCACTAGTGGCGGGCTCAAAGCGGTAAAATCGGGCCACGCTGTAATACCCCTTACTGGAGTCGCGCTGCATGTCCCGCCCCGTCCCCACCGACCCGTCCGAAGCCGGCGAAGCCGCGACCCTCGCGCCGCTGCGCTTCATCACCGCCGCCAGCCTGTTCGACGGGCACGACGCCGCCATCAACGTCATGCGCCGCCTGATCCAGGCCCAGGGCGCCGAGCTGGTCCACCTCGGCCACAACCGCAGCGTCGAGGACGTCGTGCGCGCCGCGCTGCAGGA
>CAYWPB010000161.1:0-8518 GCA_964458725.1 uncultured Nevskia sp.
CTGACCCATCCCAGCTACGAGATCGAGCGCGAGTATGCGGTGCGCGTGCTCGGCGAGATGAACGACGAGATCCTCGGGCGCCTGCGCAAGGGCGTGAAGCTGGAGGACGGTCTGGCCCACTTCGACACTATCGAACCCGGCGACAACGAGGACGGCGAGGGCGCCAACCAGTGGTGGCGGGTGAGTCTGCGCGAAGGCCGCAACCGCGAGGTGCGGCGCCTGTTCGAGTCGCAGGGCCTGCAGGTCAGCCGCCTGATCCGCGTGCGCTACGGCCCGGTCGAGCTGGGCCGCGGCGTCAAGTCCGGCGGCTGGCGCGAGCTGACCCCGGACGAGATGAACCGGGTGCTGACGCAGGTGGGAATGGAGCGCGATCGGCGCAAGGCCGACCGCAAGACCGGCAAGGCCAAGCCGCGCTTCTAAGCGCTACCAGGGGCCTTATGCGAACGGAAACTGGTCGTCTCTGACGAAGATGATGCTGTAGGGCGCCCAGGTGTAGAAGCGGTAGCCCTGTGTCCGCATGTATTCGCTCACCGGCGAGCGGTGCATCTCGTCGAAGCGCAGCTCGAGCTGCTCGACCACGACCATGCGTGGACGCAGCAGGCTCCAGTCGTTGCTCTGCAACACTTCCAGGTCCATGCCCTCGACGTCGACCGACAGCAGGTCGACCGTGGGGAAGCGCCCGGCGTGACGGGCGTAAGCCTGCGCCAGGGTCTGCTTGGGCACGCAGACTTCTTCGGGTTCGCCCTTGAACTCGCTGCGCCAGTGGGCGACGTGACTGGGGTCGGCGGAATTGATCGGGGAGCCGACGCCGAAGCTGTAGAAGCGCAACGGCCCTTCGCCCAGGCCGATGGCCAGGTGCTCGCAGACATCGTGCCGGCGGAATTTGCGGAACAGTTGCTCGAAGCGGGGCGTGGCGTCGATCACCAGTCCGCGCCAGCCCAGCCGATAGAGCTTGTAGGTGTTGGAGCCGGCGACCGGCCGGTTCGCGCCGATCTCGATATAGGTGCCGCCGGCAAGGCTTTCGCCGGTCGCCTGCTGCCGGTGCCGCAGATAGGCGAGGATCAGGACGTCTTCGCCATACTGGCTGTAGTACACGCCGGCGCTGCGCAGGATCTGGTAGCACTCCGACAGCCAGCTGGTCCAGGGCGAGGTCCGCAGCCAGTGCCGCAGCGACCGCATCGGCGAGCTGCGTTTGGCCGCCTGGCTCAAGTGATCCGAAGCCGGAGCCCGGGCGGACTCGCCGCCGGGCACCGCGCCAGCTGGAGGCGCTGCGGTCTGGTTGTACGGACGGTCGGCCCCGTTGGACATTGTTGTTCCATCCGGAAGCGCCGGATCGACTCCTGTTCCCCTGGGTTTCATCGTCCCCGATCGGGCGCCGAAAGTCGAGCGATGACCCTATGCGCCGAAACCAAATCGCTTGCCGGTCAAACCGGTACTGTCGGGGCCCAGCAGGTACAGCAGCCCCGGCACCGCCGTCTCCGGTCCGGGCAGGCTTTGCGCGTCCTCGCCCGGATAACCCTTCAAGCGCAGGAAAGTACGCAGCGGCCCCGGATCATAGGCATTGAGCCGCAGCTGCGGCAGGTGCTCCAGCTCCGAAGCCCAGGCCTGGACCATTCCTTCGACCGCGTACTTGGCCAGGCCGAAGGCGCCGCGGTAGGCGCGGGTATCCCGGCCGGACGGGTCGGTGAGGAACACCACGCTGCCGTTGCCGCTCTTCTCCAACAGCGGCAGCGCCAGGCGGGTGAGGGTATAGGCCGCGGTGAGGTTGACCTGGAAGGTCTCCATCCAGTCGCGCGGCGTGACGTCGGCCAGCGGGCTGAATACGGTGAAGTGCGCGGCGGCATGGACCAGGCCGTCGAGGCGGCCGAACTCGCGCTCGAAAGTGGCGCAGGCCTCGGCCATCTCGGCCCAGGTGACGCCGGCCAGGTTCATCGGGTAGATCGCCGGCGTGGGGCCACCGGACGCTTCGATCTCGTCGTAGAGCTTCTCCAGCTTCTTGACGTTGCGGCCGAGCAGGATCACGGTCGCGCCATGCCGCGCGCAGGCCCTGGCGACAGCCGCGCCGAGGCCGCCGGCGGCGCCGGTGACGAGGATGACGCGGTTCTTGAGGAGGTCCGGCGCGGGGCTATAGCCCGCCGGGATCAGAGCCTCAGGCAGCACGCTGCAGTTCGAGCAGTTGCGCCAGTTCCGCCGGAGTGTCGAGGATGACGTCCGGAGACCAGGAGTTGGGATCGGGCTTGTCGCCCATGTAGCCCCAGCCGGCGGCGGCGGTGCGCATGTGCGCGGCGCGGCCGGCGAGGATGTCACGCTCGTCGTCGCCGACGTAGAGGCATTCGCGCGGATTCACCCCCACCAGCTTCGCGGCCAGCAGCAGCGGCTCCGGCGCGGGCTTGGGCTTGGGCGTGCTGTCGCCGCTGACCAGGCAGGCGCTGCGCGCCGACAGGCCCAGGTCGTCCATGATCGGCTGGCTCAGCGAGGAAATCTTGTTGGTAACCACGCCCCAGCGGATGCCGTCGGCTTCCAGCGCGTCGAGCATCTCGGCGATGCCGGGGAACAGGCAGGAGTTGGCGCTGAGGTTGGCGCGGTAGTGCACCAGGAAGCGCTCCTTGCGCTGCGGGTAATCCGGGTGGTCCATGCTCATACCCAGGGCCACCTTGAGCAGGCCGCGGGCGCCGCCGGAGGCGGAGGGACGGTAGACGGCGAGGGGGAGGGGTTCGAGACCTTGTTCTTCGCGGACCAGATTCGCGGCCAGACCGAGATCGGGGGCCGTATCGACCAGCGTACCGTCCAGATCGAACAGCACGCACTTCGGAGTCATCTTCAAATCAGTTCACCGTTCTCGGCCGCGCTGGCGCGGCCTTCCACCCTTCTTATGTCTCTATTATCCGGCCAGGCCATGAACATTAACTGAATGGCCGGTCACACTTCATTAGATAATTCACATCCACGTCGCGCTCGGCCAGCGAGGCCGAGCGCAGCAGCGGGTTGTAACGCAAGCCTATGACTTCCCTGGGCTCCAGCCCCGCGGAGCGCGCCCAGCGGTCGAGTTCGGACGGACGGATGAACTTGGCATAGTCGTGCGTCCCCTTTGGTACCAGGCCGAAGGCGTACTCGGCGGCCACGATCATCAGGGCATAGGCCTTGGGATTGCGGTTGATGGTGGAGAACACCACCGTGCCGCCCGGCTTGACCAGGGCGGCGCAGGCGGCGACCACCGCGGCCGGCTCCGGCACGTGCTCCAGCATCTCCAGGCAGCAGACCACGTCGAACGCGGCGGGACGCTCGGCAGCGAGGTCCTCGGCGCTGACCAGGCGGTAGTCGATCTTGAGGTTCTGGTCCTGGGCGTGCTGCTGCGCCACCTTGATCGAGGCGGCGGCCAGGTCGATGCCCATGGCTGCCGCGGCGCCGGCGCGGGCCAGGGCTTCCGTGAGGATGCCGCCACCGCAGCCGACATCAAGCGCGGTTTTGTCTTTCAGGCCGCCAGCGGCGCGCTCGATGTAGCGGGTGCGCACCGGATTGATGGCGTGGAGCGCGCCCATCTCGCCGCGCGGGTCCCACCAGCGCGCGGCCAGCCCCTCGAAGTGGGTGATTTCGTCGTTGTCGACGTTGGCGTTCATGTAGTAGTTGAGGATTATCGCGCAAATGGCTGTTTTGCGACAGCATTTGCAAGTGATGTGTCATCCGGGGCCGATCCGGTCCCGGCGCAGCCGCAGTTCCCTTTCAGTTTCAAGGAGATGTACGCGGGCGCTGCGACTTGAACGCTGGATGACACGATTGCTACGGCTTACGCGGTCCCCGGTTTTCCCTGGGCGGCGATGCGCTGGCGCCATTCCTCGGCCTTGGCCAGCGTCTCCGCCTCGTTAAGGGTCATCAGTTTACCGCTTCGCAGCAGCGCGCGGCCGGCCACGTACACATCCGTCACCTGGTCGCGGCCGGCGGCGTACACCAGCTGTGACAGCACGTTGTACACCGGCTGCGTCGCGGGCCGATTGAGGTCGACGGCGATGAAGTCGGCGGCCTTGCCCTTGACCAGTGAGCCGATCAGGCTGTCCAGGCCCAGGGCCTTGGCGCCGGCCAGGGTCGCCATCCGTATCGCAGCTTCGGCGGGCAGGGCGCTGGCATCGCCGGACACGCCCTTGGCCAGCAGCGCGGCGGTGCGTAGTTCGCCGAGCAGGTCGAGGTCGTTGTTGCTGGCGGCGCCGTCGGTGCCGATGGCGACGTTGACGCCGGCGGCGAGGAGCTTCGCCACCGGGCAGAAGCCGCTGGCCAGCTTGAGGTTGGATTCCGGGCAGTGCGCCACGCTCAGGCCCAGCCTGCCGGCCTCGGCGATCTCGGCCTCGGTGAGCTGGGTCATGTGCACGGCGATGAAGTCCTGGCCGAGCAGGTCCAGCTCGCGCAGGCGCTGCCAGGGGCGCTTGCCGTCCGGCGTGCCGGATACCTCGCCGGCGGTCTCGTGCAGGTGCATGTGGATGCCGATGCCCAGCTCGGTGGCCAGCTCGCGCACCTTCTTCAACGGCGCGTCGGACACCGTGTAGGGCGCGTGCGGCGCGAACACCGCCGTCACCAGCGGGTTGCCGCGCAGGCGGTCGTGCACCTCCAGGCCGCGATGGATGTACTCCTCCCAGTTCTGCGCCCACGGCGTGGGGAAGTCGAACACGATCAGGCCGACGCTGGCGCGCAGGCCGATCTCGCCGGCCACCGCCGCGCTCGCGTCGGGGAAGAAATACATGTCGTTGAAGCAGGTGGTGCCGCCGCGGATCATCTCGGCCGCGGCCAGGCGCACGCCGTCGGCGCAGAAGGCATAGGAGACGTTGGCGCCTTCGGCCGGCCAGATGTGGTTCTGCAGCCAGTCCATCAGCGGCAGGTCGTCGGCCAGGCCGCGCAGCAGGCTCATCGCCGAGTGCGTATGGCTGTTGACCAGGCCTGGCAGCACGGCGTGGTCCGGCAGCTCCAGCACTTCGCGCGGCTGGAACGCCTGGCGCGCGAAGGCGGCGGGCAGCACGTCGACGATGCGGCCGCCGTCGACGGCCAGGGCGTGCTCTTCGAGCACGACGCCGGAGGGTTCAACCGGTACCAGCCAGCGCGGCAGCACTAGCAGATCGATGGTCTGCATCACGAACCTTAGGGGGCGAAAGGGTAGAATGCGCGCATTATCGGCCCGGCCGCGCCGGACCGGTAGTCTCGATCGCTTCCCCGAAAGCGGCCGCTGCTGCCCGGCGCCGCCTGACCTCGAAACTTAATCTTTCGGTCACAATATGTCGTTCCCTTCCACCGGTTCGGCCGCTGCCCAGGCCGTTGAGACTTCCCCGTGACGAGCGCCGCAACCCACAGTGCCGTACAGCCCATCGCCTGGCTCGGCAACCGCCTCCGCCTGCTCGACCAGCGCCTGCTGCCGCTGGAAGAGAAGTATCTCGACTGCCGCACCGCCGCCGAGGTGGCCGAGGCCATCCACGGCATGGCGGTGCGCGGCGCGCCGGCGATCGGCATCGCCGCCGCTTACGGCCTGGTGCTGGGCGTGCGCAACAAGGCCGAGGGCTTCGAAGCCGCCGAGAAGGTGCTGGCCGCTTCGCGTCCCACCGCCGTCAACCTGCGCTGGGCCCTGGTCCGCCTGCGCGGCCTGTGGCAGCGCGGCGCCGACGCCGGCGCACTGGAAGCCGAGGCGCGGCGCATCGACGAGGAGGACCTGGCGCAGAATCTGCAGATGGGCGAGCTCGGCGCGGCGCTGATCCCGCGCGGCGCCCGCATCATCACCCACTGCAACACTGGCGCCCTCGCCACCGGCGGCCACGGCACCGCCCTGGGCGTGATCCGCACCGCCTACCGGCAGGGCAAGCTGGCCCAGGTCTACAACACCGAGACCCGCCCCTGGCTGCAGGGCGCGCGCCTCACCGCCTGGGAGCTGATGCGCGAGGGCATCCCCGCGCAGCTCATCGCCGACGGCGCGGCGGCGCACCTGATGCGCATCCAGCCGGTCGACTGGGTCATCGTCGGCGCCGACCGCATCGCCGCCAACGGCGACACCGCCAACAAGATCGGCACCTATGCGCTGGCCGTCGCGGCGCGTCGCCACGGCGCGAAGTTCATGGTGGTGGCACCTTCCGGCACTTTCGACCTGCAATGCCCGGACGGCGACCAGATCCCGATCGAGGAGCGCACCGCGAGCGAGCTGACCGAGTTCCGCGGCCTGCAGGTCGCGCCGCCCGGCATGCAGGCCTTCAACCCGGTGTTCGACGTGACCCCGGCCGAGCTGATCGACGCCATCGTCTGCGAGCGCGGCGTGATCGAGAATCCGACCACGGCGAAGGTCACGGCGCTGCTGCGCTGAAGCCATGATCTATACCCTCGACAACCGCGTCCCGCAGATCGACCCCGCCGCCTGGGTCGCCGACAACGCCACCGTCATCGGCACGGTGCGGCTCGCCGCCGGCAGCAGCGTCTGGTTCGGCTGCGTGCTGCGCGGCGACAACGACGATCTGATCGTCGGCGAGAACAGCAACGTGCAGGACAACTCGGTGCTGCACACCGATCCCGGCATCAAGCTCAGCATCGGCAGCAACTGCACCATCGGCCACCAGGTGATGCTGCACGGCTGCACCATCGGCGACAACACCCTGGTCGGCATCCAGAGCGTGGTGCTGAACCGCGCGGTGATCGGCAGGAATTCGATCGTCGGCGCCGGCAGCCTGGTGCCGGAGGGCAAGCAGTTCCCCGACGGCGTGCTGCTGATGGGCAGCCCGGCCAAGGTGGTGCGCGAGCTGACGCCGGCGGAGGTCCAGATGCTGCAGCTGGTATCGCAGGTCTATATCAAGAATGCGCAGCGCTACCGCGAGCAGCTGCGTCCGTTGCAGAAGACCTGAATCCGCATATGCGCGCCGGCCTGCTGCTGAGCCTGCTCTGGCTGGCCGCCTGCGCCGCCACTCCGCCGGTCGGCGACGAGGCGCAGATCCGCAACCTGCTCGACGCCCAGGCCGCGGCCTGGAATCGCGGCGATATCGACGCCTTCATGGCCGGCTACTGGAACGACGAGGGCTTGCGCTTCGCTTCCGGCGACAGCGTCACCTACGGCTGGGCCGCCGCCAACCGGCGCTACCACGAGCACTACCCGGACCGTGCCGCGATGGGGCGTCTCGAATTCGCTGAGGTCACGGTCGAGCCGGTCGGCACCGATGCC
This sequence comes from uncultured Nevskia sp., assembly GCA_964458725.1. Taxonomy (GTDB): domain Bacteria; phylum Pseudomonadota; class Gammaproteobacteria; order Nevskiales; family Nevskiaceae; genus Nevskia. Next base: position 7,172 of record CAYWPB010000161.1, read on the forward strand.
GCTCTGGTGTTCGGGCGGTGGAGCCTGCAAAGGGAGCGCGACCGGCCGCACGGCCTGTTCAGCCTGCTGTTGCGCCGCACCGCCGACGGCTGGAAGATCACCCGGGACCATACCTCCGCCGCGCCGTAGAAAATTCTTTTCCAGCCGCTGTCGAAACGCGGCGCGCCGGGCCGTCATTGCTGTGAACGGGAATTTTCCCGATCTCAACCTGAATCGAGGACAGCCATGAACTACACCATCCTGATCTACGAAGCCCCCGCCGATTTCGCCCTGCGCCAGAATCCGGCGAAGCAGCCGGCCTATGTCGCCGGCTGGGCCCGCTACACCCGGGCCCTGATGGACGCGGGCATCTGGGTTGCTGGCGCCGGCCTGCACGGCTCGGACAGCGCCACCCTGCTGAAGCTGCGCGACGGCAAGCGCATGGTGCAAGACGGGCCCTACGCCGAGACCAAGGAGCAGCTGGGCGGCTTCTTCGTGATCAACGTGCCGGACCTGGATACCGCCCTGGACTGGGCGTCGCGTTGTCCCTGCCTGCCCAACGGCATGGTTGAGGTGCGTCCCAACCTTCAGCCGACGAACTCTTGAAGGAGCGAGCCATGCAATACACCCTCCTGATCCACGAAACCACGGACGACTTCGTGCGGCGCACCGACCCCAAGCGCCAGGCCGAGTACTGGGCCAACTGGCCGCGTTACGCCCAGGCGCTGCGCGACGCCGGCATCTTCGTCGGCGGCGCCGGCCTGGACCCGCCGCCGACGGCCACCCTGCTGCGCCTGCGCGGCGGCAAGCGCCTGGGGCAGGACGGCCCCTACGCCGACACCAAGGAGCAGCTCGGCGGCTACTTCGTCATCGAAGTACCCGATCTGGAAACGGCCCTGCACTGGGCCGAGGGTTGCCCGACCAGCGCCACCGGCACCATCGAGGTGCGAGCCCATCTGGTTCCGCGGGGCTGAGGCATGACGGACGCGCGCCGTGCGGTCGAACAGGCGGCGCGCGATTCCTATGGTCGTCTGCTGGCCTTCCTCAGCGCGCGCTGGCGCGACGTGGCCGCGGCGGAGGACGCGCTGGCCGACGCGTTCCACGCCGCGCTGGAGCGCTGGCCGCGCGACGGCGTGCCGGACAAGCCCGAGGCCTGGCTGCTGGTCACCGCGCGCCACCGCCTGATCGACGGCGCGCGCCACGCCCAGGTCCAGGCCGAGGCCTGGCCCAACCTGATCGCCGCCCCCGACGAGGCGCAGGAGCTGATCGAGGAGGGCGCGGTGTTTCCGGACGCGCCTCTTAAGTTGCTGTTCATCTCGCCCCATCCGGCCACCGGCCCACCGGCGCGCACGCCGCGATGTCCGCCGA
>CAYWPB010000162.1:0-8511 GCA_964458725.1 uncultured Nevskia sp.
TGCGCGGGTGCTGCGAGGTGCTGCCGATGAACAGGCCGGAGAAGAAGTAGCTCAGCGCCGGGTGGTTCTGCCAGTAGCGCAGCAGGCTGCCGAGCAGATCGGGCCGGCGCAGGAACGGCGAGTCGGCCGGCGTGGCGCCGCCGAGCACGAAGTGGTTGCCGCCGCCGGTGCCGGTGGCGCGGCCGTCGATCAGGAATTTCTCGGTGGCCAGGCGGGTCAGGCGCGCTTCCTCGTACAGCGCCTCGGTGTTGTCGCGCAACTGCTCCCAGGAATGCGAGGGATGGATGTTGACCTCGATCACGCCGGGGTCGGGGGTGACGCGGAACACGTTCATGCGCGCGTCCCCGGGCGGCGGATAGCCTTCGATGCGCACGGGCACGTCGAGCTCGCCGGCCGCATCCTCCACCGCGGCGACCAGGTCGAGGTAGTCCTCCATGCCCTGCACCGGCGGCATGAACACGCAGAGGAAGCCATCGCGCGGCTCCACGCTCAGCGCGGTGCGGACGTTGCCGCCTTCGAGGTAGGCGCCGCGCTTCACCGCCGCCGGCTGGTCGCGCTCGGCGGTGAGCTTCTGCAGGCGCGCGCGGCGGCCGCGTTCGCTTTCGCGCTCCGCCTGTTCGCGCGCTCCGGGCGTCTGCAGGAAGGGCTGGCGCCGCGCGTCCGGCTGCTGCGGTAACGGCGGGCGCTCGCTGAAAGGGTCGTAGGGAATGACATGCGGATACGTCATCGGCGGTAGCCACGGCAGGGCGTCCAGCGGCAGCCGGAAGCCGATCGGCGAGTCGCCGGGGATCAGGAACAGGCGGCCCTGGCGGAAGGTCCAGCGCTCCGACATCCAGGCCCGCAACTGCCAGCGCTGCACCGGCAACACGTAGCCGCGCGGCGTGTCGAGGCCGCGCTCGAACACCTTGGAGATGCGGGCGCGCTCCTCCGGGTCCTTCAGCTTGTTGTCCTCGGGCAGCACGTTGTCCGGCAACTGGCGCTCGCGGTGCAGGTAATAGAAGGCATCCTCGTAGGCCGGCAGGGCGTTGGCCGGCGCCACTTCGAGGCGCTGGGCGATGCCGCGCATCAGGGCGCGGGCGCTGTTGATGTCCGGCGCCGTGGCGCCGCTGGCCAGGTCGGTGCGGACGATGGCGCGGCCGTCGCCGCGGAAATAACAGGAGTAGGCCCAGCGCGGCAGCGACTCGCCGGGGTACCACTTGCCCTGGCCGTAGGTGAGCAGGCCGTCCGGGGCGAAGCGGTCGCGCAGGCGTCGCACCAGCTTGTCGGCCAGGGCCTGCTTGGTCGGGCCGACCGCGGCAGTGTTCCACTCCGCGCCCTGCATATCGTCGATCGAGATGAAGGTCGGCTCGCCCCCCATGGTCAGGCGCACGTCGCCGGCCTGGAGCCTCGTGTCGACCTGGTGGCCGAGCGCGTCGATCGCCTTCCACTGTTCGTCGGTATAGGGCTTGGTGACGCGGGGCGATTCGTACAGGCGCCGCACGTACATCTCGTGGCCGAACTCGACCTCGGCCTCGTCCACCGCGCCGCTGATCGGGGCGGCGCTGGACGGCTCGGGCGTGGCGCAGACCGGGATATGGCCCTCGCCGGCGAGCAGGCCGGAGGTCGGGTCCAGGCCGACCCAGCCGGCGCCGGGCAGGTAGACCTCGCACCAGGCGTGCAGGTCGGTGAAGTCGTGCTCGGTGCCGGAGGGGCCGTCCAGCGATTTCACATCCGGGGTGAGCTGGATCAGGTAGCCGGAGACGAAGCGCGCGGCCAGGCCGAGGTGGCGCAGGATCTGCACCAGCAGCCAGCCGGAGTCGCGGCAGGAGCCGGAACCAAGCCCCAAGGTCTCCTCCGGAGTCTGCACCCCCGGCTCCATGCGGATCAGGTAGCTGATGTCCTTCTGCAGGCGCTGGTTGAGCGCCACCAGGAAGTCGATGGTGCGGACCTTCTTCAGCGAGGTCTCCGCCAGGTATTTCTTCAGCAACGGGCCGGCCGGGACGGCGCGCAGATAGGGCTTCAGCTCCTCCTTTGTCTCTTCGCTGTAGCTGAACGGGAACTGCTCGGCCTCGCCCTCGATGAAGAAGTCGAAGGGGTTCCAGATCGCCATGTCGGCGACCAGGTCGACCGTGACCTTGAACTCGGTGACCTTTTCCGGGAACACCACGCGGGCCAGCCAGTTGCTGAAGGCGTCCTGCTGCCAGTTGATGAAGTGCTCCTTCGGCTCGATCTTCAGCGCGTAGGACAGCACCGGGGTGCGGGCATGGGGGGCCGGGCGCAGGCGGATGATCTGCGGCGACAGGCTGACGCGCCGGTCATAGCGGTAGATCGTCTCGTGGTGCAGGACGGCGTGGATGCTCATAGATGCGACGCGAGCAGCGTGGAGGGGCCCCATGCGGAGCATGGGGATCCTAGCGTAGCGAGTCGGCGCAGCCATGAGACTGCGATCAGTCTGGCTGACATTGTCATAGGAAGTCTCATGGCTGGCTTTGGGGCTTTGGTCGGCTACGGATCAGGCGGGGACTGGCCGGCTACAATAAGCAAAAATCGCCGCACCGTGGCGGCGACCCCCCAATTTGAGGAACTCCCCGATGTCCGTCTTTTCCCACCCCGAATTCGACGCCCACGAGCAGGTGGCTTTCCGCTATGACCGCGCCAGCGGCCTCAAGGCCATCATCGCCGTCCATAACACCCGCCTCGGCAAGGGCCTGGGCGGCTGCCGCATGTGGCCTTATGCCTCGGACCCCGAGGCCCTGACCGACGTGCTGCGCCTGTCGCGCGGTATGACTTACAAGGCGGCCCTGGCCGGGCTGCCGCAGGGTGGCGGCAAGAGCGTGATCATCGGCGACCCGCGCCACGACAAGACCCCGGCGCTGATCAAGGCGATGGGGCGCTTCGTCGACAGTCTGGGCGGGCAGTACGTGGTGGCCGAGGATTCCGGCACCAGCGTCGCCGACATCCGCCTGATGGCCGGCGAAACCCGGCATGTGGGCGGCCTGGCAGACGACAAGTCGGTCGCCGCCGGCCGCACCGGCGACCCCTCGCCGGCCACCGCCATGGGCACCTTCATCGGCATCAAGGCCGCGGTGAAGGCCCAGCTCGGCCGCGACGACCTGAAAGGCCTCAAGGTGGCGATCCAGGGCGTCGGCAACGTCGGCGGCCGCCTGGCGCAGCACCTGCACGCGGCCGGCGCCAAGCTGTGGGTGACCGACCTGCACCAGCCGGCGGTGGAGCGCTGCGTCCGCGAGCTGGGCGCGGTGGCGGTGCCGATGGAGGCGGTGCACAGCCTGGACGTGGACGTTTATTCGCCCTGCGCGCTGGGGGCGATACTCAATGACAAGACGATTCCGGAGATCAGGGCGAAGGTCATCGCCGGCGCCGCCAACAATCAATTGGCCAAGCCCAAGCACGACAACGCCGTACTCGAGCGCGGCATCCTCTACGCGCCGGACTACGTCATCAACGCTGGCGGCATCATCGACATCTTCTATGAAGGCCCGAATTACGACGAGGCCACGGTGCACGCCCACCTGGAGCGTATTGGCCACACGCTGGGCCAGATCTTCCAGCACTCGGCCAGGGAGAAGCGGCCGACCGGGGAGATCGCGGATCGGATGGCGGAGGCGATCTTCCGGGGGTAGATGCGTTGTAGGATGACCGGTACGGGGTTTTTCGGGGGATTCCGGTGATCCGGGCAGCGGTCCTGCTCAGTCTGCTGGTTTGCTGTGTCGGCCGCGCGGCGCCGCCGCTGGACGCCTACGGCCACCTGCCGGCCGTCGAGCTGATGCGCCTGGCGCCCTCCGGCCAGCGCTACGCGTTTGTAGCGGTGGTGGATGGCGCGCGGCGCTTCATGGTGGCGAGCTATGAGGGCAGGGTGCTGCTCTCGTCCAAGGTCGGCGATGCCAAGGTGCGCGACGTCGAGTGGGCCGGCGACGATCATGTGCTGGTTCGCACCAGCGTGACCTATGACGAACCTCTGGACTTCGTGCAGGCTTTCGAGCTCGGCGAGGTCATCAAGGCCGACGTCGACGCGGGCAAGATCGCGCCGGTGTTCGACGGCAACCGCGGCATCGCCAACACGGTCGGCGCTTACTATGGGATGCGTCGCCTCGACGGTCACGAATACGGCTGGTTCGGCGGCATCAGCTACGAGCGCACCGATGGTGGCGACTATGTGCTGGGTCACGACTCCTATCACGACCTTTACCGAGTCGACCTGGCCAGTGGCGACGCCGTGCTGGACGCACATGGCGCCGACTCGCCGCATCGCTGGCTGCTCGGTGCCGACGGCTCGGTGCTGGCGCGCAGCGAGTACAGCCCGCGCAGCGGCGAGTGGCGGCTTTATGCAGGCAGGTCCGGCGGCAAGCTGCTGCTGGATCGGAAGGCCTCGATCGAGGGTGTCGGCATGCTCGGCGCCGGGCGCAGCGAGGGCACCGTGCTGGTCGGGGATTGGAGCGGCGACGAGGACGTCGTGCAGGAGATCGCGCTGGCCGACGGCAGGAGCGAGCGGCTGTTCGGTGACGTCGCCGTTGAGGAGCTGCTGCGCGATCCCGACAGCGATCTGTTGATCGGCGCTCTGACGCGGGGCGGTTCAGGCGCGGTGTTTTTCGACCCGAAGCTGCAGGCGCGCTATGACGGCACGCGCAAGGCGTTCCCGGGCCTGCAGATGCACCTGGAGTCCTTCAGCCGCAAGCTCGACCGGCTGATCGTCAAAACCGAGGGTAGCGGCGACGCGGGTACTTACTGGATGGTGGATATCGCCTCCGGCAAGGCCGACGAGATCGGCCACCCCTACCCGGAGATCCGCGACCAGGACGTCGGCGAGGTGCGCAGCGTGCACTTCGCCGCACCCGACGGCACGCCGCTGGAGGGCGTCCTGACCCTGCCGGCTGGACGCAAGCCGGAGAAACTGCCTCTGGTGGTGATGCCGCATGGCGGACCGTTCGGCGTCAGCGACGCCGTCGGCTTCGACTGGTGGGCGCAGGCTTATGCGGCCTCCGGATATGCCGTGCTGCAGCCCAACTACCGCGGCTCGGATGGCTACGGCGTCGCCTTCCGCAAGGCCGGCTACGGCCAGTGGGGCGGCAAGATCCTCGGCGACATCGCCGCCGGCATCGCGCCGCTGGCGGCACAAGGGCTGGTCGATCCTTCCCGGGTGTGCATCGTCGGCGCCAGCTACGGTGGTTACGCTGCGTTGGCTGGCGTGACGCTGCAGCACAAGCTGTACCGCTGCGCGGTATCCGTGGCCGGCATTTCGGACCTGTCGCGCTTCTTCTACTGGATGGTTGAGGGCAATGGCTACCGCAGCGGCGAGACCCGCTATCTGCGCGCGGCCACGGGCGCCGACAAGGGCGGCGACAAGGTGCTGGACGGGATTTCCCCGCTGCGCCTGGCCGACCGCGCCGATGCCCCGATCCTGCTGATCCACGGCAAGGACGACACCCGGGTGCCAATCGAGCAGAGCGAGCTGATGGCGGCGGCGCTGAAGCACGCCGGAAAGCCTTACGAATATCTGGTGCTGCCCGGCGAAGATCACTTTCTGTCGCGCCAGAGCACGCGTCAGGCCATGTTGAAGGCGGCGCTGGCCTTCGTGAAGAAATACAATCCACCGGACTGAATCCATGGTCGCTCCGGGCCACCCCGAAGGAACCTCATGACGACGGTTTCCGATGAAGCCCTTCAAGCTCTCGCCCGCGATGCCGGCGATAAGCTGCTCGCGCGCCGGCACGGGCTCGCCACCGCCGAATCCTGCACCGGCGGACTGATCGCCAAGCTGTGCACCGATATCGCCGGCAGCTCGCGCTGGTTCGAGCGCGGGCTGGTGACTTATTCCAATGCGGCCAAGCAGGAGTTGCTGGATGTGCCGGCGGAGGTGATCGCCCGTGCCGGTGCGGTAAGCGCCGAAACGGTGCAGGCGATGGTGCAGGGAGTGCTGGGGCGTACGCCGGTGCAGTGGGCGGTCGCGGTCAGCGGCATCGCCGGTCCGGACGGCGGCACGGCGGAGAAGCCGGTGGGCACGGTGTGGATCGGCTGGGGTGGCGCTGGCGTGGCCGTTTCGTGCAGCCGTTTCCGTTTCGACGGCGACCGCAACGCGGTGCGCCGGCTTTCGGCGCGGGCGGCGCTGGAAGGCCTGCTGGTCCTGCTCGGCTAGCCGGCCTGCTCCAGCTCGCGCCGCAAGGTCGAGCCGGCCGCGGCGAAAATGAAATTGTTGATGTAGCGCACGCCCGGTGGCTGCGGGATCGGCTGGTGCCGCTCCAGCGAGAATTCTTCGATTGGCCGCGGCCGGCCCCGTTCCAGCAGCCAGCCGCGATAGCCCAGCGTGGCCAGGAAGTCGCGGATGCTGCCCACCGCGTTGCGGCGATGGCGCTCCTCGGCCTCGACCAGCAGGTTGGGCTGGTCGCGGCGCAGCAGCTCCTCGGCGCCGCGCAGCAGGCTCAGCTCGTGTCCTTCGACGTCGATCTTGATGAAGCCGACGCGCTTCAGGCCGTCCATCAGCCGGTCCAACCGGGTGGTGCTGACGGTGTACGTCTCGGATTGGAATTCCGCGACCGAAGGCTCGATCGTGGCGTTGCTGGTCACCGCTTCCGCGCCGCGCTGCGGGATATGCAGGTGAGCGGTGCCGTCGGCGTCGGACAGCGCGGTCTCCCGCACTTCCAGCCGGGCACCGAAGGTGCGGCGCAGATGGGCGGCCAGCTGTGGGTTGGGCTCGAAGGCGATCACGCCGGCGGCCCGGCGCAGCAGGAAGTAGGAATACACACCTTCATGCGCACCCACGTCCAGGGCCAGCGCCTCGCGCGGGCACAGGCGCGGCAGCAGGCGCAGCTCGGGCTCGATGTCGCGCAGCCGATAGAGCCGGGCGTACAGGGGCAGTGCCAGGCCCGGCAGATGGGCCAGCAACTGGCGCTTGAGCCGCTTGCGCGCTTGCATGTGAGATCCCGTGGCGGATGCGTGAATGGTCGTGCCGTACCAGCGCTGGGTATGGCGTTGCGTCACGGATTATAAGGCGCCGGCGAGCGGTGAGCCGCGGGGGCGCCCGGCGGTGGTTGCGGCCATCCAGGGGCCGAGTACCGCGGCGGCCTGTTCCTCACCCAGCGCCTGCGCCTGCCTCAGCACGTCCGCCGGCACCCACAGCGGAAAGGCGAGCTCGCGGTTTTCGTGGTGGCCCTTTTCCGTATGCACCTGCATCACGCGCGCCAGGCGCCCGGGCGGCAACTGGGGCGCCATGCGTACCAGCGCTGGCCACAGGCGCCGATGGACCAGGCTGAGCTTGCCGTCGATGAGGCGGCAGACCAGAACCTCGGGCGAGTCGTTCAGGGCTTGCAACACGCGGAAAATCTGCCGTCCCTTGGGATGGGCCCACCAGCTGCCGCGGATCGGTTCCCCGGCGATAGCTTCGGCCAGCCGGGGCGCCGCGCCCCGCGCCGACACCAGGACCGCGCCGTGCTTCTCGACGAAGGCCAGGGCTGCTTGTGGCGTCATGAGCGAGGGCTCCCGGCAAGTTGAAACCGAGCAGCGGCGCGAACGGCGGGTGGAGCGGCTTCTTGCCGCAGCGCACCACGGCGACGGTCGCCGCGGGCACACATGGACGCTTCGATTATACCCCGCCCTTCCGCGGGGGCCGCTGGCATACTTCCGCATCTCAAGATTTGCTGGAGGAGTACATGGAAGCCCGACCCAGCCCGGACCCTAAGCCCGGGCAGGAGTTGCTGTTGGAGCAGCTGGATGCGCTGGCGCAGGCGCAGACCGGAGTGGAGGACGCGGCCTTGTTCCGCAGTTTCCTGCGCCACTATTACGAGATGGCGGCGCTCGATACCCTGAAGCTGCGCACGCCGGAGGACCTGCTGCGCATCGCGTTGGGCCACTGGAATTTCGCCAAGCTGCGCCAGCCGGATACCGCGCTGGTGCGGGTGGTGCCGCCGCAGGGCGCGGACGAGGGGCGCCCGGGACTGGCAGTGGTCGAAACCTGCGTTGCGGATCAGCCCTTCCTGGTCGACTCGATCATGATGGCGGTGCGTGCCGCCGGCGCTTCGGTGGACTGGACCGTGCACCCGGTGCTCAATCTGCGGCGCGACGCCGCTGGCAAGATCGCCGCCGCGGCGCAGTCCGCCGCCGGGTCGCCCAACGAGTCGTTGATCCACCTCGAATTCGAGCCGCTGGCGAATCTCGCCGCCTACACCACACTGCATCAGCAGATCGGCACGGTGCTGGCCGACCTGAGTCAGGTGGTGGCGGACTATCCGAAGACGCTGGAGCGCGTGCGCTCGCTGGTGGAGGAGCTGAAGCTGGTGCCGCCCGGCGGCGACGCCGAGGAGTGCGCCGAGGCGCGCGAGTTCCTCACCTACCTCGACCAGCACCACTTCACCTTCCTCGCCAAGATCGAGAGCAAGGCCGTGGCGGGCGAGGGTGGCAAAGCCAGTTTCCGCACCGATCCCGCTTCCGGCCTGGGTCTGTTGCGTGCCGGCAGCCGCTGGGCCAATGAGGACCTGATCGCGCCGCAGGCGGAGCTGGACAAGTACGCCGACTCGCCGCGCC
>CAYWPB010000163.1:0-8460 GCA_964458725.1 uncultured Nevskia sp.
AGATGGCCAAGGCGTCCGAAAAGGGGGGCCTGGTCGTCGCCAGCGGCGATTTCGACAAGGCGGCGGCATCCGCGCCGACCAGGGTGGATGCGACTTACGAAGTGCCGTTCCTGGCCCACGCCACGATGGAGCCGATGAACTGCACCGTGCACTACACCAAGGATGCCTGCGAGATCTGGACCGGCACCCAGGTGATCGGCCTGGCGCAACTGTTCGCCTCCAAGGCATCCGGCCTGCCGCCGGAAAAGATCACGGTCCACAACCATCTGCTCGGCGGCGGCTTCGGCCGGCGCCTGGAATCGGACTACGTTTTCCAGGCGGTGCTGATCGCCAAACAAGTCGATGGCCCGGTGAAGGTGGTGTGGACGCGCGAGGAAGACATCCAGCACGACATGTACCGGCCGTACTATTACGACCGCATCAGCGCCGCGCTCGACGACAAGGGTATCCCGGTGGCGTGGAATCATCGCCTGGTCGGTCCCTCGATCATCGACCGCTACTTCCCCGGCCTGCTCAAGCCGGATCAGCCCGACGCCGACGCGATCGAGGGCGCGGCCGAGACCATCTACGACATCCCCACCCGCCACGTCGAATGGGTGCGCTACGAGCCGCCCGGTATCCCCACCGCCTGGTGGCGCGGCGTCGGCCCCACCCACAACATCTTCGTGGTCGAGAGCTTCATCGACGAGAGGGGGACCAAGGCCGGCAAGGAACCGCTGGAATACCGCCGGCCCATCCTCGGCAAGCCGCGGCGGGGGCGGGCGGTGCCCAACCTCGCCGCCGAGAAGGCCGGCTGGGGCAAGCCCCTGCCCGCCGGCAGCGGCCGCGGCATCTCGGTGCAATACGCCTTCGGCTCCTACATGTCGCAGGTGGCCGAAGTGGCGGTGGCCAAGGACGGCAGCGTCAAGGTGCAGCGCCTGGTCTGCGCGGTGGACTGCGGCTACACCGTCAATCCCGACACGGTGCGCGCCCAGATCGAGGGCGGCGCCATCTTCGGCATTACCGCCGTGCTGCACGGCGAGATCACGCTGAAGGACGGCCGGGTCGAGCAGAGCAACTTCCACAACTACCAGATGCTGCGCATCAACGAAGCCCCGGTCATCGAGGTGTACCTGGTGCCCAGCGCGGAAGCGCCCGGCGGCATCGGTGAGCCCGGCACTTCGGCGCTGGCGCCGGCGGTGCTCAACGCGGTCCACGCCGCGACCGGCAAGCGGCTGCGCAAGCTGCCGATCGATCCGGCCCAGCTGGCTTCGACCTGAGCGGTGTCTTCAACCCTCTCCCGGCTGGGAGGGGGTTGAGACGCTCAACGAAGCAGCGGCATCACTCCCGCCAGGTGCGCGTCGATCAGCGGCGCAACCTGCTCCGGCAACGCCTGCACCAGATCGTGGCCGCCGCCGGCGATCACCTCCAGGCGCGCGTCCGGCAACAGCTGCTCGAGGCGACGCCCCACCGCCACCGGGCTGATCGGATCGCGTTCGCCCCACAGCAGCAGCACCGGCATCTCCAGCGCGTCGAAGCGCGAGCTGAGGTCGGCGCGGTAGCGCGAGAACCAGCGCGGCAGCTGCGGGTTGGCGCGCTCGAATGCCGGGCGCCAGTCCTCCGCGCCGAGGCCGGCGAGGTCGATGCCGCCGGAGGTGGCGGTGAGCACCAGGTGGGTCACCAGGCGCGGCGTTTCCAGCGCGGCCAGCACCGCGACCACACCGCCCATGGACTGGGCGATCAGGGCGGTGGGCCGGTCGATCTCCTCCACGATCAGCGCTGCGAGGTCTTCAAGCCCCTGCACCAGAGGATCCGCCGGCGTCGGGCCGAAACCTGGCCAGCCCAGGTGTAGCTGCTCTGCCGGCGCGGCCAGACGCTCGCCCACCGGGCGCCAGAATGCCGGGTCGCCCATCGCCCCCGGCAGGAAGATCAGCCGGGAGGGAACGGTGGTCTGCGGCGCGGCGCCCATGTCCCGAGTTTAGTCCTCCGGGACGGAGCCGCTATTCCTTGCCGCCTCCCGGCGGACAGACCTTGGCGCCGAAGGTGATCGGCGGCAGTGCGCCGATGTCGTCGCCGGCGGGGAACGGCGTCTTGCCGTCGCCGCTGGGCTTGACGCATTCATTGGCCAGCATGAAGGCCATGATCGCGGCGTAGTCGGCGGCCGGCAGCGTGCCCGGCGCGGTCAGCGGCATGTTCTTGGTGACGACGGTGTGCAGCTGCGCCAGGGTCGGCTTGGTGCGGGCGAAAGCCGGACCGGCCAGGGCCGGCGCGGCGAGGCCCTGCAGCTGCGCGCCATGGCACAGCGCGCAGCGCTGGGCATAGACGGTGGCGCCGGCTGTGACCTGCTCCGGCGTGTACGGCGCGCTGCCGACCGTCTCGGCCGGTTCGCCGCCGCCCTTTTGCGGCGCGGCGCGCGCCACCTGGCCGTCGGTGCCGTTGATCACCGCGGCGCTCACGCCGAGCCGGTAGGCCAGCACGCGGCTCTCCTTCGGCGTGGGCAGGTTGGCGGTCTGCTGGTTGCCGGCCTGACCTACCACCACGCTCAGATACTGCTGCCCATCCACGGCGTAGGAGGTGATCGGCGCAACCACGGCCGAGCCGGTATCGGCGTGCCAGACCTGGTCGCCGGTGGCGGCCCTGTAGGCGTAGAGCGAGCCGCCGAGATCGCTGGTGAAGACCAGGCCGCTGGCGGTGATCAGCGCACCACCCTGGGCCGGGAATGGCAGGGCCTTGCGCCAGCTGATCTTGCCGCTGTCCATGTCGATGGCGGTGAGCCAGCCGGTGCCGTTGCCGCGCTTGGGCAGCGCACCGCCTTTGTAGGCCTGGCGCGGCTGGTATACCGGCGGATTCGGGTCGATCTTCCAGGTGCCGCACTCCTCGGTGCTGGGCACGAAGAACAGGTTGGTCGCCGGGTCGTAGCCGCCGCCCAGCCACTCGATGCCGCCGCCGTGGTTGGGGCAGGCGTGCGTGCCCTCCACCGTCGGCACCGTGGTGAAGAAACCGGTCTGGTCGCTGACGGCGAGCCGGTGCACTTCCTTGCCGGTCTTGCGGTCGAGCACGGCGAAGTCGCCGGCCTTGTCGCCGACCGCGACGAGGTCCTGATCCTTGCCGCCGACCTTGGCGGTGAACAGCACCGGGATCATCGAGGCGTCGGCGTCGTGGGTGTCGTTGGCTACCAATTGGTAATGCCACTTCACTTTCGGCTTCTTGCCTTTGATGTCCAGAGCCACCAGCGAGTTGCTGTACAGATCCGGGCCTTCGCGCCCCTTCAGCACCATGTCCGGCCCCGGGTTGCCGGGCGCGACGAACAGGGTGTCGGTCTTCGGATCGATGGCGACGCCGGACCACACCGCCGCACCGCCGTGATGCCAGGATTGCCCCGGCCAGGTGTCGCGCTTGATCGTCGACCACTCCCACAGGCGCTTGCCGTCCTTGGTGCTGAAGGCAGTGACGTGGCCCTCAGTGCCGTAGTCGCCGCCGGCGTGGCCGACGATGACGGCGCCTTTGTAGACGTAGGAAGCCATCGAATAGAAGCTGCTGTTGACGTCGCGGCAGCCGGGCACGTTCCACGCCGGCTTGCCGGTATCGGCGTCGAGCGCGATGACGCGGCAGTCCAGGGTGACGATGAAGACCTTGCCGTCGGCGATGCCGACGCCGCGGTTGACCGAAAAGCTGATGATGTAAGCCGGATCGTAGGGAAACTGCCACTTCAGCTTGCCGGTCGCCGCGTCCAGCGCCACCACGCCGTTATGGGCGGTGGAGACGAACAGGGTGCCGTTCCAGCTCAGCGGCGCCGCTTCCTGCTGGCCTTCGTCGGCCAGCGTCGTGCTCCAGGCCAGGCCCAGGGTGCCGACGTTGTCCGGCGTGATTTGCTTGAGGCCGGTGTAAGGATTGCCCTCGTAGGTCTTGGCCGGCAGGATCCACTCGTTGTCGTTGCCCCCGGCGTCGAGTAGCGCCTTGCCGCTTGGAGTGGAGGTGTCTCCCGCCTCGGCAAGGCCGGCGCCGAAACAAATGGCCAGCCCGAAGATGTACGCGCCCAGCGATTTCCCTGTCATACCGCCTCCCAGTAAGCAATGCATGACTCGATCAAGGCAACATCGGCGCGGCTACGGTACACCCAACGCGCCCCGCGCCACCACCGCGCCGCGCCGGCGTGAATTGCCGCAAAATCGGCGGATGACCCACCTTCCCCGCATCCCGTGAGCCGCTACCACGGTCCACTGCTCACGGTTCGGCAACATGCGGCCCTGCTCGCCGCATGCAAGGCCGGCGCCGCCGCGCTGGAGTGCAGCCTCGATCTTGGCCGCTCCAGCGTCGCGGTGACGACGGATACCTCGGGCTGGAGCTGGAACGGCCAGCGCTTTCCTTACCTGGAAGCCTGCAAGGAACGCACCATCTACTGGTGGAGCGGCGAAGCCTTCGAGCCGGCGGCGCGCTTCACCCAATCGATGATCAAGCTGGTGCCAACGGACTGGGGCCCGCCGACCTTCGAGATCGACGGCATCAAGATGTTGCCCACCGAGCATGTCTCGCCGTATGTCGACGCCGAGCGCAAGGTCGCCCTGGTGCAGCCGCGCGGCAAGACCATTCTCGACACCTGCGGCGGCCTCGGCTATTTCGCCGCCTGCTGTCTGCGCGCCGGCGCGGCGCGGGTGCAGTCGTTCGAGAAGAACCCGGACGTGATCTGGCTGCGCGGTCTCAATCCCTGGTCGCCGGACCCCGACGGCGCCGAGGCCGCGGTGGGCGGCTTCACCCTGACGCCCGGCGACATCGTCGAGCGGATCCGCGAAATCCCCGAACGCTCGGTGGACGCGGCGCTGCACGATCCGCCGCGCTTCGGCATCGCCGGCGAGCTGTACTCGCAGTCCTTCTACGACCAGCTGGCCCGCGTGCTACGGCCGGGCGGCAGGCTGTTTCACTACACCGGCTCGCCCAACAAGCTCACCAGCCGGCGCGACGTGCCGCGCGAGGTGATGAAGCGGTTGCAGCACGCCGGCTTCGCCGCCGAACCCAGCGGCGACGGGGTGCTGGCGACGCGCAACAGGAAGTGATGCGGCGCTAAGCTGCGGCCATGCTCGACCGCCTCGTCGCCAACGCCATCCTGATGTTCCACCTCGGCTTCATCGCCTTCGCCGTGTTCGGCGGCTGGCTAGTGCTGTGGCGCATCCGCTGCGCCTGGCTGCACATTCCGGCGCTGGGCTGGGCCATCTGGATCGAGCTGTCCCACCACATCTGCCCGCTGACGCCGCTGGAAAACCACTTCCGCCACCTCGCCGGCGAAGCCGGCTACCGCGGCGGCTTCATCGACCACTACCTGGTGCCGGTGATCTACCCGCCGGGCTTGGAGCCGACCGATCAGCTTTCGCTCGCGGCGATCCTGGGGACCATGAACCTGGCCCTGTACGCGGCGGCCATCGTCCGCTGGCGCCGCGCCCGGGCGTATCCATAGGTCCAGGAAGTCTGGGTTCCGGCCGGCAGCCGGCTGGCGGGAATATTGCAAGGCCGGTCATAATCTGCTGAACCAAGCCGGATCCGTTCCGGCACCGCGCCATCCGGATCATGTCTTCCACCCGCTCCCTGCGGCATCAGCTCACCATCTGCCTGATTCTGGCGGCCGTGCTGTTGCGCGGGCTGATCCCGGCCGGGTTCATGCCGGCCAGCGGCGAAGCCGCGCGGCACGGCGCGCTGCTGATGCTTTGCTTCCATGGCCAGCTGGCCGCGCAGCCCCACGGCGGCGGCAAGCACGCGGACGGCGCGCCGCTGGAGCAGTGTCCCTTCGGCGCCGCGGCTGCGCCCTCGCTGCCGGGCTCTGCCGTCGCTTTCCATCTTCCCCCGGCCCTGGCCTATGCCCGGCCGGCTTTCGTACTCGCCGCCGTCCGCGGCGATTCGCCACGCCTGCAACCGCCGGCGCGCGCCCCGCCGCCGCTTTCCTGATTCGAGCCGCAAGCCCCGCCTGAACCCGCGCCGCGCGGGCCAGTGCGCTGTTCCATGCCTTTCGAAACGGAAAGAACCGCTTGAATACCTTGTTCACGCGCGGCGCCGCACTGGCGCTGCTCGCCTCACCCCTGGCCGCCCAGGCCTGCGCCACCTGCGGCTGCTCGCTCAGCTCCGACGCCGCCCAGGGCTATTTCACCACCGCCGGCTGGCGCTTGAGCCTGCAATATGACTTCATCAACCAGAACCAGCTGCGCTACCGCTACGCCCCGGTGGCGCCCGTGCAGGTGGCCGCCATCAACGACGGCGGCGGCGACCAGGAAGTGGAGCGCGGCACCATCAACCGCTACCTGACCGCCGGCATCAGCTACAGCCCCAATGCCGACTGGAGCATCACCGTCCAGGTGCCCTATGTCAGCCGCTCGCACACCACCTACGGCAATGCCGGCAGCGCGGACCTGACAGCGGATCAGATCAGTGGCGCGCACACCACCGGCCTGGGCGACGTGAGGCTGATCGGCGCTTGGCAGGGTTTCCTGCCGACGCACAATCTCGGCGTGCAGTTCGGCGTGAAGCTGCCCACCGGCCGCTACGGCGGCCAGAACGTGGACAGCGGCGCCCAGGTCGGCCGCGCGCCGACCTATTTTTCCAGCGGCCCCAATGCCGGCGAAGCACTGGACACCAGCCTCAACGCCGGCACCGGCAGCTACGACCTGATTCTCGGCGCCTACTACTACCAGCCGATCAGCCAGGACTTCGACGCCTTCGTCAACGGCCAGGTGCAGTTCACCGTGGCGCACGCGCTGGGCCGGTCCGGCCAGGACTTCCGTCCCGGCAGCTCGGAGAACCTGAGCTTCGGCATCCGCTACGAGCACGATCCGCGCTGGGTGCCGCAGCTGCAGATCAACACCGTCCACAAGAGCCCGGACCAGGGCGCGCTGGCCGACAACCCGGACACCGCCGGGACCGCGGTCTACCTCAGCCCGGGGCTCAGCGTGCGGGTGCTGCGGCCGCTGCATGTGTACGCCTTCGTGCAGCGGCCGGTGTTCAGCCGCCTCGACGGCTACCAGGTGTTCCCGCGCTGGACCGGCAGCGTCGGCCTTAGTTATGCGTTCTGATTTGCGCCGGCTGGTGCTGCTGGCCTGCGTCCTGGCCTGGCCCCTCGCGGGCCAGGCTGACGGGCCGAAAGTGGGCAAACCGGCACCGCCGCTGAGCCTGCACACCCTCGACGGCAGGACCATCAGCACCGACAGCCTCCGCGGCCAGGTGGTGATCCTCACGTTCTGGGCCACCTGGTGCGCGCCGTGCAAGGAGGAGCTGCCCCTGCTCTCGGCCTATGCCGCGCGGCACGCCGGGCAGGGCCTGGCGGTGCTCGGCTTCAGCCTGGACGAACCGGACCAGCTCGCGGCCGTGCGCAGGACGGCCGAAACCCTGGGCTACCCCAATGGCCTGCTCGGCAGTGCCTGGGCCGGCGGTTATGGCCGCATCTGGAAGCTGCCGGCCAACTTCACCATCGACCGCTCCGGCATCCTGGTCGACAACAGCTGGAACGACGAACGCCCGGACTGGACGCCGCAACGGCTGGAACGGATCGTCACGCCGCTTTTGGAACCCCCGCGTTAGCCGGATCCGGACAGACGGAGGCGTACGGTCCGGTCTCATCTGTTTGGAGCAGGCAGGGTTTCACGCCGCGCAATACATTTTCCCTCAGTCGAAAAGCATTTCTCCCCCAATCGTTTCCTTTTCGTGGCGACTTTGCCAGGCTGAGTTGGTTAAAACAGGCTTGGGGTAATACGGCCCGGCTGCTGCGATGCAGCAACCGGACGCTTACCCACGAATAAACAAAAGCCATTTTTGACGGAGGGGGGATTTACCGATGCCTATTTCGGTGCGGGTGCGGCTGGCCGGACGTTCGTCCATGTTGGTGCGGCGTCTGGTGGTGGCGCTGGGGGCCGCCACATTCTGCGGTGCGGCAGAAGCCGGCAGCTTCGACCTGGGCTGGGACACCACGCTCACTTATAAGGCAGTGGTCGACTACGGCGTGGCGATCCGCATGCGCAGCCCGGCTGCGGCGTTGTATGACGGCCCGATCGACCCGCTGGTGATCAACACCAGCCAGGCCGACTTCCAGAACGGCACCGCCTTCACCCACACCGGCCTGCCGCATACCTCCAACTTCGACGACGGCGAGCGCAACTTCAAGAAGCACAGCCTGGTCAACAACCGCCTCAGCACCTACGCCGAAATGCAGCTGACGCGCGACAACTACGGCGCGGTGTTCAGCGGCGACTACTTCTTCGACCAGACCTACCACCACCCCAACGACCACGACTCGCCGGACACCGTCAACCACTTCGGCCAGGTCAACCGCTTCACCCCCGGCGCCCGCTATTACGACGGCCAGCGCCCGCGCCTGCTGGAAGCCTACGGCTACGCCGACTGGAACCTGTTCGACGGCGACGTCAGCCTCAATGTACGTGCCGGCAAGCAGCTGGTGGCCTGGGGCGAGGCGCTGTTCTTCACCGGCATCGCCCTGGCGCAGTCGCC
>CAYWPB010000164.1:0-8391 GCA_964458725.1 uncultured Nevskia sp.
CGCCGACGCCGGCGTCAGTGTCCGCGTCAACCGCTACGAGCGCGACCGCGCTGCGCGCCAGCGCTGTATCGGGCACCACG
This sequence comes from uncultured Nevskia sp., assembly GCA_964458725.1. Classification (GTDB taxonomy): domain Bacteria; phylum Pseudomonadota; class Gammaproteobacteria; order Nevskiales; family Nevskiaceae; genus Nevskia. The sequence goes on from CAYWPB010000164.1 coordinate 81, forward strand.
GCGCCCGCTGCGCGGTCTGCGACTTCGATTTCGAACAGGTCTACGGCGCGCTCGGCCAGGGCTGCGTGCGGGTCCATCATCTGGTGCCGGCGGCGCAGCTGGGCCCGGATTACCGGCTCGACCCGGTGCGCGACCTGCGGCCGGTCTGCGCCAACTGCCACCACCTGCTGCACCGTACCGAGCCGCCGTGCAGCATCGAGCACCTGCGCGGACTGCTGCGGCGCCAACAGGCGCGCAGCCAGGACGCCTAGGCTCAGTCGATCGGCAGGGGAACCGGCTGCTCCTGCGGCTGCGCCGGCGCGCCGCGATCGGCCTGGCGCCAGTCGACCGTGCCGAGCCCGGTGTCGCCGAGCAGGGTATAGAACAGGCTCACCGCGCCGACCGACTGGTGGGTATTGCGCAGGTCCGGATAATGCGCCTCGCGCAGCGACTCGACATAGCGCAGCGCCAGCGCGTGGCGGCCCCAGACGCGCACGGTGAAAGTGGCGTCGCCGCGCAGGATGTTCTCCGCCCCGCGATGCTCGGTGGAGGCGATGCCGCTGACGTAGTACTCGCGCCCGGCGAGGTCGAGCTGCAACCGGTCGTTCCAGGTCAGGCGCCCGGACAGCAGCGCCTGCGGCGTCAGGCCGTAGTGGTAGTTGCGCTCGCCGCTGCCGTGGATGGTGCCGGCGGCGCCATAGCCCAGGCCGCCCAGCACCGTGCTTTGCAGCGCCAGGCGGCGCGACAGCCACCACTGGCCGGTGTTGCCCAGCGACAGCGCCGTGCTCGACACCCGGTAGATCTGCGGCGCGATGTAGTCGTAGCTGCCGTACAGGCCCCAGATGCCGCGATAGTCGGCGCCGCCCTGGTAGTCGCTGCCGTAGAGCAGGCCGCGCACCAGGATGTTCTCGAACAGGCTGGCGCTGACCGCGCTGAACTGGAAGTCGAAGTAGTCGAAGGGCCGGTTGTAGGAGTACCCCGGCTTGCCCGGCAGGCCGTAGGAGAAGGCGAAATCGGCCGCCGCCTGGGTGCGCTTGAGGGTTTGCCGCGCGCTGGGCTCGTCCGGGGTGAGGTTGGCATTGAGGTTGACGTTGGAATGGACGTCGGCGTTCAAGGTCGCGCCCAGCTGCAGCCGCGAGAAGTAGGCCGGATCGTGGCTGGGAAAGATGCTGGAGAAGCGCTCGCCGAAGGCCAGCCGGTTGAAGCCGGTGGCGGGCGAAAGCACCGCCGCGCCGGCCTCGCGCCACCACGCCGGATGCGGGCCGCCGCCTTCCAGCAGCAGGCTGGCCATGCGGAACAGCGGCTCGCCGAGGAACGAGCCGGCGAGGCTGGTGGTGACCTGGTCGTTGATCGAGGGCGCGCCGGTCTCTCCTGCTTCCTCCCACAGCAGGCTGCCGGCCGCGGTGTAGCCCAGCGCTTCCCAGTAGTCCAGTCCGGCGGAGCGCGCCAAGCCGTTGTAGACCGATCCGCCATAGGGATGGAGGAACTGGTTGGTGGAGAACGGGTCGGTGTCCACCACCCAGCCGTGGCCGAGGTTGTGGTTGATGGTCGAAGGCGTCGTGGCGTAGACCGAGCGGTCGCTGGTGTTGCGGTCGTACTGGTTCAGCAGCAGCTCGTAGAGGACGATTTCCCCGGCCGGGATCAGGTAGCTGCGACCCTCCCCGGTGTCCCACGACAGCTGCAGCTTCGGCCGGGGCGTGTCGGCGCCGCCGTCCTGCGCCGCCGTGCCGGGCGGCAGGGCCAGCCCCGCCGCGAGCAGGCCGCCGAGCAGGGCCAGTGTTGTTTTCCGGGCGCCAGGCCCGGAACCGGGCAGAGGCATGGTCGCTTCTTCCCTGATCGCGTCCGCCGCCGGCGGACCTCGGCCGGCGTCCGTGCCGGGCCGTGCTGCAGCAAGTCCTGGAATTTAGGCGTGCGCGGCGTGAAATAGTTCAGCCGCCGGTGCAGCCCTCTGTCCGCCCGGGCGGTGCGCCCGTCCGCCATGCCCTGCCAGAAATCCGCCGCCCTACTAAACTGTCGACGGATCGCAGGCCGGCCCCGCCGCCGGGATCCGCTTCAGGGGGATGTCAGATGAACCGTGTCGGATTTTGCCGTGCCGCCCTCGCTGCCGCCGCGGCGCTGCAGTTGACCGCCTGCGGCATGGAACAGTCCTACTACGTCAAGCCCGACGATTCGCCGGACATGCTCACCGGCGTCGCCCACATGCTGCCGCCGCGCAATCCGCCGGCGCCGCTCGACGTCGGTGTGACCTTCAAGTCGGACGGTCGCGTCTCCGTGGCCGGCACCGACAGCCTGTACCAGACCATCCGCGACGGCCTCACCGCCAAGGGGCGCTGGGACGTGCACCGTCTCGGCGGGCCAGGCGACGACTTCGGCGCCGTGATCCAGGCCATCGTCACCGCCCGTGCCGGCTCGCTGCCGAGCCAGCCGGACAAGCCGCGCCTGCTGATGCTGGTGGAGAACGCGCCGGACCTGTCCGCGGACACCCGCCGCAGCTACTTCCTGTCGGGCATGACCTTCGGCGCCTACAGCCTGAACAAGCCCACCGACCGCTACGACGTCACCATCGCCTACCGCGACGCCCAGGGCATGGAACGGGTCTACCGCAGCCACCAGGACCTGTACTTCTTCACCGGCTCCAAGGTCTTCGGCAACGACGCCGGCGCCCTCGCCGGCATGAAGCACTACGACACGGTGCAGAAGGCCTTCGGCGGCATCGTCGACAACTCGGTCAACGGCACCCGCCACGGCACCATCACCCCCGGTCAGCCGCGCTTCGAGACGCCGGCGCCGGCCGGCGGGCACTGAACCGGACTATTCGACTGGCGCTGCCTCGGGCTGCGCCGCCTCGGGCTGCGCCGGCGGCTCAGACTGAGGCGGTGATTCGGGCTGGGCCGGCGGTTCGGGTTGAGCCGGCAATGTGCGGCCGGGGATCGGCTTCAGGTCCGGCACCAGGGGCTGGCCCGCCGCGATCTTGGCCTTGATCTCGACAATGGCCTTTTCCATGGCCGTGAAACGCTGCGGCGAGCTCGGATGAACGGCCTGGAAGTTGTTGCGGATGCTTTCCGGGTGCTCGGCGGCATAGCGTCGCCAGAACATCGGCGCCTGATCCAGGTTGTAGCCGCCCCGCGCCGCGAAATACAGACCGACGTAGTCGGCCTCGTTCTCGAAATCCTGGCTGTAGCGCAGGAAGGCACGCTTGGCGAATTTGCCGTGGGTGTTGACACCGCCGGCGGCGATCACCGCATCGATGATGGCGCCTTTGCGGGCATTGTGCTTCTGCAGCTCGATGTGGCCCTCGACGTTGTGGGCCAGTTCGTGCGCCATCACCTCCGCCAGCTCATCGTCGTTTTCGGTGAAACGCATGACGCCGCTGAAGATCAGGACTTGCTTGCCGTCGGAAACGGCGTTGATGCTGTCGGCGGCGATGTAGCGGATGGGATAGTCGCAGCTGATGACCGGCACGACCACCGCCTCGCCCGGCACGCCGCTGCGCAGGTAGGAGAACCGCATGGGCTGGCCTTTTGACTGGCTGGTCTCCTGGAATATCGCCTTTTTCCCGTCCGCGCCATGCGACAACGGCACACCGTTGACGGCGGTGATGACATCGCCGGCCTTGAGGCCAGCCGCTTCCGCCGGGCCGCCGGGCGTCGTCATGAGGATGGTCGGTAGCTCGTCGACCGGCAGCAGCTCGGCGTAGACCGTCTGCTCTTCGGCGCTCAGTTCGGACTTCGTCGCGAAGAGTGCCCAGACGCGGAGGCTGGTCCGCGGCGCACACAGCTCGCTGCCCTTGGTCCACATCGGGTAGGCCACCGCATCCAGGCGCCGATTCCGCGCCAGAAAGCTCTCCACCGCCAGCTTGCGCTCGACCTGGCGCTCCTGTGCGACCTCGGGCGCCTCGACCGGAGTCTGGCGTGCGCGCGGCGCACGGGACGAACAGCCGGGCAGCAGCGGCACGCACAGCAACAGCACGGCCGCCAGACGCGGCCATTGCAATCGATCCACCTGGTCCCCCTTATGGCCCCCGGCCATGCAGGGCTGCATCATCGCGTGGCGGAGGGTCCGCGTCCATGGCCGCGGTGGCGGGAATCCGCGGCGAACTGCGACGCAGTTCTCAGCAGTACCTGGGGAAACCCGCTACAGCCACTGCGACTTGCGGAACAGGCGGAACAGGTAGCCGTCGATGCCGGCCATGCTCGCCAGCGCCAGCGGGTAACCGTATTTCCAGTCCAGTTCCGGCATGTTGTGGAAGTTCATGCCGTAGATGCCGGCGACCAGGGTCGGCACCGCCACCAGGGCGGCGTAGGCGGCCAGGCGCTTGACCACCTCGTTTTCCTGCAGGTTGATCAGCGACAGGTTGACGTTCAGCGCCGTGGCCACGGTGTCGCGCAGGCTGTCGACGGTCTGGTTGAGGCGCTGCAGGTGGTCGTAGATGTCGCGGAAGTAGTCCTGCAGGTTGACGCACAGGTGCGGCACGCGGCCGCCGAACAGCTTGCTGCTCGCCTCCAGGGTCGGGCCGATGGCGTGCTTGATCACCACCAGCTTCTGCTTGAGCTTGTACAGCGCCTCGATGTTGGCGCGGCCGGCGGCCTGGCCGGAGAAAATCCGCTCCTCGATGCACTCCAGCTCGGATTCCAGCTCGTCCAGCACCGGGAAATAGCGGTCGACCACCGCGTCCATCAGTGCGTACAGCACGTAGCCCGAGCCGTTGCGCAGCAGGTCCGGCTCGCGCTCGGCGCGGGCGCGCACGTCGGTCAGGCGCCGCTCCGAGCTGCGCCGCACCGACAGCACGTAGTTGTGGCCGACGAAGATCGCCAGCTCGCCCTGCTGCAGCTCGCCGTCGTGCATGTCCAGCAGCTGCAGCACCATGAACAGAGAGTCGCCGTATTCCTCGATCTTCGGCCGCTGGTGGCCGCGCTGCGCGTCCTCCACCGCCAGGTCGTGCAGGCCGAACTCCTCCTGCATTGCCTTCAGCTCCTCCGGCTGCGGGTCCTTCATCGCCACCCAGACGAAGCAGCTGGGGCCGTGCAGGTAGTCGTGGATCTCGCTCACCTCGATTTCGGCGAGCTTGTGGCCCTTCTGGTAGGCGACGCAGTTGATCAGCATCCGGAGGCTCGAAATAGTGTAGGTCCTGAGCCCGTCATGATACCCCCGCGGCGGCGCGATATAGTGGCGGGACCACAACCGCCGGGAAGCCGTTCCGCGATGAGCTACGAGGTCGTCGACGCCAGCATCTCCCCCACCGGGCGGCTGGACGTGCTGTCCAAGTCCGAAGTGGCCAAGCTGCTCGATACCAGCCAGGGCGGCCTCTACCAGGTGCTGCGCCGCTGCTCGCTGGCGGTGCTCAACAGCGGCGGCTTCATCGACGACAGCCAGGAGCTGCTCGACCGTTACCCGGACTTCTCGATCCGGGTGTCGCAGAACGAGCGCGGCATCCGCCTGGAGCTGAAGGGCGCGCCGGCGGTGGCCTTCGTCGACGGCCGCATCATCCGCGGCATCAGCGAGCACCTGTTCGCGGTGCTGCGCGACATCGTCTACGTCAGCAACGAGATCAGCAACAACCCGCGCTTCGACCTGCACACGCCGGAGGGGGTCACCGACGCGGTGTTCCACATCCTGCGCAACGCCAACATCCTGCGGCCGCTGCCCCAGCCCAACCTGGTGGTGTGCTGGGGCGGCCACTCGATCTCGCGCGAGGAGTACGACTACACCAAGGTGGTCGGCTACGAGATGGGCCTGCGCGGCCTCGACATCTGCACCGGCTGCGGCCCGGGCGCGATGAAGGGGCCGATGAAGGGCGCCGCCATCGGCCACGCCAAGCAGCGCATCGGCGGCGGCCGCTACCTCGGCATCACCGAGCCCGGCATCATCGCCGCCGAGTCGCCCAACCCCATCGTCAACGACCTGGTGATCATGCCGGACATCGAGAAGCGCCTGGAGGCCTTCGTCCGCACCGGCCACGCCATCGTCGTCTTCCCCGGCGGCGCCGGCACCGCCGAGGAGATCCTCTACCTGCTCGGCATCCTGCTGCATCCGGACAACGCCGGCCTGCCGTTCCCGCTGATCTTCACCGGCCCGGCCGGCGCCGCCGCCTACTTCGAGCAGATCCACGCCTTCATCGGCCTGACCCTGGGGCCGGCGGCGCAGGGGCTGTACCGCATCGTCGTCGACGAGCCGGCGCGGGTGGCGCAGCTGGCCGTGGAGGGCATCCAGCGGGTGCGCGAGTTCCGCAAGGCGCGCGACGACGCCTATTACTTCAACTGGCTGCTGCGCATCGCGCCGGAATTCCAGCGGCCGTTCGCGCCGACCCACGACAACGTGCGCGGCCTGGCGCTGCACCACGACCAGCCGCCGCACCTGCTGGCGGCGGCGATGCGCCGCGCCTTCTCCGCCATCGTCGCCGGCAACGTCAAGGAGGCGGGCATCCAGGCCGTGCAGAAGCACGGCCTGTTCGAGATCCACGGCGACGCCGCGGTGATGCAGCCGATGGACGCCCTGCTCAAGTCCTTCGTCGCCCAGCACCGCATGAAGCTGCCGGGCAAGGAATACCAGCCGTGCTACCGGGTGGTGAGCTGAGCGGTCCTGCTCCAGGGCTCCCCCGCCTCCGCTGAGACCTGGCGCACGGCAACGGCCGGCGGCGCGGCGTAAAACGTCCGCTGCAGTACGGCGGATTTACCGGGGGAGGGAAAGATGAAAATCATCGGCACGCTGCTGCAAGCGCTGGCGGACCTGGTGCGCATGCTGGTGCGCTGCCTGTTCCCGCTCGCCGCGCTGCTGGTGTTCGCCCTGCTGCTGATGTCCGACCAGGGCGGCGACGTGCTGCGCATCGAGGCGGTGGCCACCGACCGCGTGCTCGGCCTGCGCGGCATGGCGCTGCTGCTGCTCGCCACCACCGTGCTGGCGGCCTCGGTCTGGTACTGCATGCGCTGGCTGCTGGCGGCGCAGATGACGGCGCTGCCGCTGGACATGGCCCGCACTGCCATCCTCCGCACCTGGCTGCCGCGCCTGGCCGGCGCCACGGTGTTCCTCGCGGTGAGCTGGGCGGTGCGCAACCTCGGCGACCTGCCCTGGGTGGGCTGGGAATTCGGCGCCGCCGCCGCGGTGTTCCTCGGCTTCAGCATGGTGCGCGGGCTGCTGCTGCGGCGCCTGGGCCTGGCGCAGGCGCGCGCGCCGGACCGCTTCGCCGCGCCGGCGGTGCTGGGGCACGACAACCCTCTGCCGCCGGTGACGCGCTGGGTGGTGCTGGCCTCGCTGGCCTTTTCCTTCCTGCTGGTCGCGGCCTTCCTGCTCTGGCCGGTGAGCACGCCGCGCCAGTTCGGCGCGCTGGCGCTGGTGCCGCTGGCGCTGGCCAGCATCAATGTCTTCGGCAGCTTCGTGCTGACCTGGTGGCCGCTGCGCAACGGCCTGCCCGGCCTGGCGCTGGTGGCCCTGCTGGTGGCCGCGCTGTTCGGCATGTGGAACGACAATCACAAGGTGCGCGACGGCGGCTGGACGCCGGGGCAGCTCCAGCCGGACCGGCGCAGCGACCTCAACGCGCGCTTCGACGCCTGGCGCGGCCAGTCTTCCGGCGACCACTACGTGGTGGTCGCCACCGAGGGCGGCGGCATCCGCGCCGCACTGTGGACGGCGGCGCTGCTGCACGAGCTGGAGCAGGTGCCCGGCTTCCGCGAGCACCTGTTCGCCGTCAGCGGCGTCTCCGGCGGCAGCCTCGGCGCCGCCGCCTATCTGAGCCAGCGGTATGCCGAAGCCGAGGGCGGCCCGGCCTGCTCGGCCGTCGCCGACCTCAAGCGCGACTTCCTGTCGCCGCCGCTGGCCGGCATGCTCTACGCCGACCTGATGCAGCGCTTCCTGCCGTTCGCCGTGCCGCTGTTCGACCGCGCCCGCAACCTGGAGCTGTCCTGGCAGCAGGCTTTCGCCGACTGCGCCGGCGCGCCGATGCAGCACACCCTGGCGCAGCTCTACGCCGCGCACCCGCAGCTGCCGCTGGTGCTGCTCAACACCACCGTGGTGGAGGCGGGCAAGCGCGCGGTGCTGGCCGACGTGCAGGCCGGCGACTTCAACGACGTGATCGACCTGATGCGCCCGACTTACTCCAGCAGCGCCCAGCCGCTGGCGGGCCTGGCCCACGACAGCGCGCGCTTCCCCGGGGTCAGCCCGGCCGGTACCGTCATGGACGCGCTGAACTGCCCCGACCAGGACCGCGGCTGCGCGCGCTACCGCGTCGTCGACGGCGGCTACTTCGACAACTCCGGCGCCATCACCGCCGCCGAGCTGATCCAGGCGGTGCAGAGCCGGCATCCCGGGCTGCATCCGGTGCTGCTGCTGGTGCGCAACG
>CAYWPB010000165.1:0-8383 GCA_964458725.1 uncultured Nevskia sp.
AAGCTGGCCTACGCCTCGCTCAGCGCCGACCAGCGCTTCGAGCACCAGCGCCAGTTCTACACCCTGCACCGTCTGGCGCGCGGCGAGTCGATCGGCAAGCTGGCGCACCGCTACGGCGTCAGCCAGGCCTCGATCCTGGCCGCCAACGGCCTGCGCAGCGGAACGCGCCTGCGCGCCGGCACCACCATCAAGATTCCGCCGCACGACGCCCCCACCACGGTGGTGGCCTCGGCCGAGACGCCGGAAGCCCATGTGGTGAAGGCGGTGGTACACGGCGCGTCCGGCAAGTCGCACCCGCGCCTGCACAAGGTGCGCTCGGGCCAGACCCTGGGCGGCATCGCCAAGCGCTACCAGACGTCGATCTCGGCGCTGCGCCAGCTCAACGGCCTGGGCAGCAGCGACATGCTGCGCGTCGGCAGCACGCTGAAGATCCCGAACTAGGATTCGGGATCGCGGTGGTCGCTCTGCCGGCTTTCTTCCACCCGGAAGCTCACGCTGTAGCCCCTGATCGATGCGCTGACCGTGTACGTGGCGTGGGGCTGCGCATTGATCTCGACCGTGCCGTCGGCGCTGGTCTGGTTCAGATAGCTGGTGACTGCGATCATGTGCGGCCCAGGAGGCAGTTCAACGGATTCCGGGCAACCGAGCGCACTGGTCATCAGGCCGCCGAAGGCGCAAACCTTCTTGCCGTCGACCTGCACGATCCTGACCGTGCCGCCGGCGACGAGGGTGGCGCTGTTTTCCGCGGGTCCGGAAAGCGAGACGCAAGCGACCGGCAACAAGGCGAGTGCAGCCACGCAAAGCCGGGAGCGCATCAGTTTCCGCTCTTCAGCTCGTCGTCGGAGCCGACGTTCGCGCTGCTCTTGGACTCGTCGGCGCGGGTGTTCCCGCCGCCTTTCGGCTCGTCGTCGGAGCCGACAATCCCGCCGACGGGAATGGCGGTTGCTGCGTCGATCAGGTGCATCTCGGCTTTGGTGCTAGAGAGCATCACGCAGACGAGGCGATAGCGCCCGCCGGGCGTTGCCACCAGCCATAGGTCCACGATTCCCGTCTGTAATGGATAGACGCCGCAGCTCACGCTGACCACGTGCTTTCCGGCGGTGAGCCGCTCCGGGGGCTTTGGATGGGAATTGCGGAACTTGAACGGATTCAATACGTACAGCTGGTGATCGATGGAGTGAATCGTGACCGGGGAATCGTAGGCCGGCCGGAGCGTGGCCATATCGGCCGGGACATCGCTGCCCAAGGCGTACGCCAGCTCGTCGGCAACATCCTTCACCCAGACGTTGTACTTGGGATGGATACTCCGATGGCCCTGGTCCTCGCTGTAGCTCATCGCTGAGCTGTCGAGGTAGCGGATGGTGATCGCCGGTCCGGAATAGTCGACGCTGACTGAAGCGGAGTGCTCCTTCACATCGTACTTCATCACGGCGTGCTCCCCGTCGTCCGTCACCACGGCCCAGCGTTGGTGCTCGAACACCTGGTGCAATGTCGTGGAAACCTCGCCAGGAGTAAGGGTGGTGGGGACCGCCACTGGCGGCGGATCGACCAGATCGTGTTCCCGCGCCTGGGCCGGCGCCGCGCATAGCAGAGCGACAAGCAGAAATGCTGGTCCCAGTCCCCTCATGACCCCCCCCGGATAGCGCATCTCTCCGTGCTGCCCGGGCGGAAGTTGCCGCCCGGAGATAGCGCCGAGTACAGCAGTGTACTGCGTCAGTGAAAGTGCAGCAGCCCCAGCGCCCCCACTGCGATCAGGTAGATCGCCACGATGTAGTTGAGCAGGCGTGGCATCACCAGGATCAGGATGCCGGCGATCAGCGCCAGCAGCGGCGCGATCATGACGTGGAACGTGACCATATTGCTGGGTCCTTCTTCTGAACTCGTGTTGCCGCTTGGACTGCCGGCGGCGGCGGAAGTTTGCCCGGCGGCGGCGAGCGCATCGGCCGGCAGTGGCTGCACCTTGGCCACGTCGAGGATCTCCCGCGCCAGCCGTTCGTAGTCGCCGCCGAAGTGGTGGCCGCCGGGCAGCTTCACCACGTGCACTTTCTGCGGATTGAGCTTGGGACACAGTGTGTCGGTCTCGCCCTCGCCGTAGATGCACAGCATCGGGATGTCCTGCGGTTTCTCCATCTCCGGCGCCGTTGGCAGGCCCTGGTCCTGGTTGGCATTGACCCAGTTGCCCATGTGGAACTCGAACAGGGCATGCTCGGACAGGCCCATCACCGCGCCCAGCGCCACGTTCTTGCGCGTCTCCGCCGGCAGCCGGTTGATGATGAAGGGCATCACGTCGGCGCCCTGCGAGTAGCCGAGCAGCAGCACCCGCTGGCGCTTCAGCCTGGCCTGGTAGTAGCGGATGATCCGGTCGATATCGGCCGCGGCGGACTCGGGGGTGCGCGCAGTCCAGAAGTAGCGCAGCGAGTCGACGCCGATCACCGGGATGCCCTTGGCCGACAGCGCGCCGGCGACTTCCTGGTCGAGGCCGGCCCAACCGCCGTCGCCGCTGATCAGGATGGCGAAGGCGTCGGCCTGCGGCACGCCAGCCTTGGGCGGCACTTCGATCACCGGCAGGCCGCCGAGGTCGGCCGGCGCCGCTGGGGCGCTGGGCTTGAGCGAGGCGGCGAGCTTGTCGAAGGCGTCGAGGAAGGCCTGCGGCGCGGTGGAGGTGTTGTCGGCCAGGGTCACGGTGCTGGCCTGGCCGAGGTTGCCGGCGAAGGCCTTCGCCGCGGCCTCGCCGGGGGCATCGGTGAACAGGGTCAGCGGCGTCGCCACCGCCTTCGCCGACCACAGGTCGTAGCCCTTGTTGTCGCGGTGCCGGTTGGTCGCCAGGGCATAGCCGGCGCACAGCGGCTTGCGCAGGCTCAGGTCCTGGCGGAAGCCCAGCAGCAGCGCGCCGCCGGTGGCGTCGGGCGGACCCTCGGCCAGCTCGGCGTAGCCGAGTGCGCCGCCGGCGCCGAGGCCGACCACGATCGGCGGCAGGTAATCCGGCAGCTTGTAATAGGCCTGCACGAAGTGGCTGAGGTTTTCGAAATCGCCGGCGATGTACTCGCAGTCGGTGCCCGGTTGCGACTCGAGCATGCGGCGGAAGCGCGGCAGCGCGGTGCCGGCGACCATCGCGCCCTTCTGCACCAGTGCCTGCGCCGTGGCGACCGCCCCGGCGGTCCAGCCATCGTCGCCGGTGAGCAGCAGCACGAAACTGGACGGCGTGCCCCGCGGTTTGTAGACATCCACCTCGCTGAAGCGGCCGTGGACGATGCGCTCGGCATTGGCCGGCAGCGGCGTGGTGTCGGGCTTCTCCAGCGGCGGCGGCTCTGTCGCCGCCGCCGGCTTCGCCGCTGCGGCGCCGGCGTTGGCGCAAGCCAGGGCCAGCAGCAGGCCCAGCATCCGCAAGGGTCTCGTCGTCATTTCCACACCACCTCGCGCACGCCGCCCGCGATCAGGGCCGCGGTGTCCAGCAGCACGCGCGGCAGCACCAGGCCGCCGGGCGAGGCCAGATAGCGCGGCCGCCATTGCGGGCCGAACTTGTCCTTGTATCTGCGTAGACCTTCGAAGTTGTAGAAGGTCTCGCCGTAGCGGTGCACGATCCGCCCCAGCTTGTGCCAGAACGGCGCCAGCGGGTGGCGTTCCAGCCCGGCCAGCGGCGCCATGCCGAGGTTGAACCAGCGATAGCCTTCCTTCTTGCCCCACAGCATCAGTTCGATGAACAGGTAGTCCATCACGCCCTTGGGCGCCTCGCTGCCGTAGCGCATCAGGTCGATCGAAAATTCCTCGCGTGCCCGCGACAGCCACAGGTTGGTGAAGGCGACGATGCGGCCGTTGCGCCAGACGCAGGCGCAGGGGAAGCGGCGCAGGTAGTCCGGGTCGAAGCGGCCGACCGAGAAGCCTTTCTCCGCCGCCGACTTGCTGCGCAGCCACTGGTTGGAGAGCTCCTGCAGGCGCGGCATCTGCGCCTCCACCTCGGCCGGCGTCAGCACGCTGAAGCTGGCGCCGTCCTTGGCGCCGCGGCGGTACTCGTTGCGCAGGCTGCTGCGCTTGGAGCCCTCCAGCGAGAATTCCGGCAGCAGCACCCGCGCCTCCTCGCCCAGCTTGGCCAGCTCCAGGCCCAGGTCGAGGTACAGCGGCAGCTGCTCCGAGCTGACCTGGTAGAACACCGGCCAGCTGGAGTTGCGGTCGCACAGCTCGCGGAACTTCCAGCACAGCTCCTCGAAGCGCGCCGGGTTGCCGGCCGGATCGCCGAGCGCGACCATCGAGCGGCCGGAGCGCTGGTACATGATGAAGGCGTCGCCGGCCTCGCTGAACAGCAGCTGCTTGTCGCCGAGCAGGGCCAGGTAGGACAGGGTGTCCTGGCTGCTCATGGCGATGGCCGTCGCGCGGGTCATGGCCTCGGCGTCGGGCAGCGAGGGCTCCTCGCGCTGCGGGCTGAGCAGCTGCCACAGCACGAAACCGGCGGCGAGCAGGATGGTGAGCAGGCCGGCGCGCATCACCCGCGGCGCATCGTCGTCGAAGGCGAACTGCCACCACAGCTCGTGGGCATACTGCACGTCGCGGTAGGACACCACCGAGACCCACACCGCCGCGCCCACCACCAGCACCACGCCGACCACCCAGGCGCGCGAGGAGCGCAGGTCCAGCATCGAGGCGCGCCGATAGTAGCGCTCGCGCGTCAGCCACAGGCCCAGGCCGATGGCCGAGAGGATGATCGCCTCCTCGTAGTCCAGGCCCTTGAGCAGGGAGGCGGCGATGCCGCCGGCCAGCAGCACCATGGTGGTCCACCAGGCGCCGTCGAGGCGCTGGTACAGGCCGCGCGCCAGGATCAGCAGGCCGACGCCGATGGCGCTGCCGACAAGATGCGAGGTCTCCAGCACCGGGTCCGGCACGATGCCGCGCAGCAGCTCCAGGCGGCTGTCGATCTCCGGCGTGGCGCCGGACAGCAGCAGGATCACGCCGGCGAGGAACACCGCGGTGGCGGCCAGGCGCGGCGCGAAGCGCTCGATCCAGGGCTGCAGGGCCAGACCGAAGTCCCGCAGGTGCCGCAGCTGCTTCATCGCATCGCCTCGCGCCCGGCGAACAGGCCGACACCGAGCACCAGCGGGATGAAGTAGTAGACGAAGCGGTACAACAGCACGGCGCTGACCAGCTCCGGCGTGGCGCCGCCGGGCAGCAGCTCGATCAGCACCGACTCGAACACGCCGACGCCGCCCGGCACGTTGCTGGCCACGCCGGACTGCAGCGCCAGCACGTACAGGCCGACGAAGCTGAAGAAGTGGATGCTGGTGCTCTCCGGCAGCAGCACGTAGAGCGAGGCGGCGGCGAAGCACAGGTCGATACTGGCGACGACGATCTGCCTGGCCGTGATGTCGAACTGCGGCAAGCGGAATTCGCGGCCGAACAGTTTCAGCGGCCGCTTGACCCGCTGCGTCAGCGACAGGTAGCCGAGGATCAGGGCGAAGATCAGCAGCCCGATCAGGCGCGCCTGGTGGCCGTGGTCGAGGTGCAGGATGCGCGCCGCCTGGTGCGACTCCAGCAGCAGCGAGGCGCCCAGCAGGGTGCCGATGCCGAGTACGAAGGTCACCGAGACCAGGCCCACCACGCCGGCGATCTCCAGGCCGCTCAGCCCTTCCTTGGAATAGCCGCGGTAGCGCACCGAACCGCCGGAGATCCACGACAGACCGGCGCTGTGGCCGATGGCGAAGGCGATGAACGAGGTCAGCGCGAGGCGGCTCCACGGCAGGGGATGGCGCACGCCGCGCACCGCCAGATAGTCGTAGAAGGTCAGCATGCCGTAGCTGCAGGCGCTGAACAGCACGCAGGCCGCCACCCGGGACGCCGGCTCGGCCCGCAGGCTCGCCACCACGTCGGCCCAGTGCAGCTTGGCCAGGCTGTGGTGCAGCACCCAGACGGCGATGACGAACACCGCCAGGGTGATGGCGCCGAGCAGCAGGGATTTGTAGTCGCGAGCGGCTTTCATGTGGACTCTAAAGTGAATCGACATTCTAGCCGGCTCCCGTGCCATTGTTTTGACAAGGAAATTTGCCGCCGGTTGCTCCCCCAGGCGTGGATAATATGGCCTGGGGCGCCGCAAAGCACGCGCGAGCGGCTACACTGCCGGCGGAATCCGTGCAGTCATATGTCGAAGAAGCTGATCTCCAGCCGCCTCAAGGACCTCGAAAACGCCCAGGACTATGCCGCCTGGCGCGAAATCGCGCTCGACCTCGACAGCCTCGAAGGCGGCGACGCCTGGAAGCAGGACGAGATGAGCGAGGACTACGACTACCTGCTGATCCGCGAGCGGCTGGCGCGGATGCGCGAGCTGCGCCGCGCCGGCAACGTCCGCCGCCTGGTGCACGACCTCGCCGAGGGTCTGCACGGCAATCTCGGCAACACCGCCAACCCGCTGCTGTACCTGTATTGCCGCGTCGGCACCAAGAAGCTGATCGAGGAATACGTGGAGGAGGCGGCGCGCTGCCTCGACTACATCTGCGTCGGCGACTTCCCCGACTTCTCGGCCGCCGAGAAGGTGCTGTTCTTCAAGCGCACCGGCACCAGTTTCGGCCGCTCGGCCCTGCTGCTGTCGGGCGGCGCCACCCTGGGCATGTTCCATCTCGGCGTGATTAAAGCAATGTTCGAGGCCGGCATTCTGCCGCGCGTGATCTCCGGCTCCTCCGCCGGCTCGATCATCGCCGCGATGGCCTGCACCCGCACCGACGAGGAGCTGCCCGAGATGTTCGACTCGGACAATCTCAACCTGCAGGCCTTCCAGGGCGTCGGCCTGCGCCAGGTGATCCAGAACAAGTCGCTGATGGACCCGGCCCAGCTGCAGGACTGCCTGACCCGCAACATCCACGCCGGCAGCTTCCTCGAGGCTTTCGAGCGCACCCGCCGTATCCTCGGCGTCACCGTCTCGCCGGCCGAGCCGAACCAGCAGCCGCGCCTGCTCAACTACCTGACCGCGCCGAACGTGGTGGTGCGCAGCGCCGTGCTCGCTTCCTGCGCCGTGCCGGGGGTGTTCCCGCCGGTGATGCTGGAAGCCGAGGACTACAGCGGCGAGGTGGTGCCCTACATGCGCAGCAAGCGCTGGGTCGACGGCTCCATCGCCAACGACCTGCCGATGCTGCGCCTGGCGCGCCTGCACAACGTCAACCACTACATCGTCAGCCAGACCAACCCGCACGTGGTGCCGTTCATGCGCGAGATGGAGCCGCGCAAGAAAGGCCTGATCGGCTTCGCCCGCGAGATCGCCACCGTCACCGGCCGCGACGCCCTCAAGGTGGCGCGCCAGTACAGCCACAGCATCGCCGGCGGCCGCATCGTCGACGCTCTCAACGACATCCTGCAGCAGCGCTACAGCGGCGATGTCAGCATCTTCCCGCGGCAGAGCCCGGCGCAGCTGATGCGCATGTTCGCCAACCTCTCGGCCGCCGACCTGCAGCGCTACATCCGCGAGGGCGAGCGCGCCACCTGGCCCAAGCTGGAGCGCATCCGCATGCAGTCGCGCATCTCGCGCGCCTTCGAGGACTGCCTGGCCTGGCTCAAGGATGCCGGACTGCGGCGCGGCCGCGCCGAGGCGGCGCCGGCCCGCCTGCGCGCCGCCTCCTAAGCACCCCGGGCGCGGCGCGTGATCCGGCTGCAGGAGAGCATCGACTCGCCGCGCAGCGTCGGCGACTGCTTCTACTTCGCCGCCGACTTCCGCAACCTGTCGGCCTGGGATCCCAGCACCGCCAGCGTGCGCAAGCTCAGCCCCGGCGCGCTGGGGCGGGGCGGCGAGTACGAGCTGGTGGTGAGCTTCGGCCCGCAGCGCCTGCCGCTGCGCTACCGCGTGCTGGAGTTCGAGCCGCCGCGCCGCATCGTGCTGCGCGGCGAGGGCCCGGCGCTGAGCGCGCTGGAGGAGATCCGCTTCGAGCCGCTGGCCGCCGGCACCCGCATCATCTACACCTCCGACCTCACCCTCAAGACCGTCGGCCGCCTCACCGAGCAGGCGCTCAAGCCGATCGTCGCCCTCAACAGCCGCCGCTCCATGGCCGGGCTGCGCCGCGCGCTGGCGGCCGAGCCCCCGGCGCCGGCGCACAGCGTCTGGCGCAACCTGCTGGACCGCAGTCTGCTGCCGGGCGCGGCGCAGTTCACCGCCTACGGCTATCGCGCGGCGCGGCTGCGGCCGGTGGTCGACCGCCTCGACGGCCGCGCCGCGGTCGTCACCGGCGCCAGCTCCGGCATCGGCCGCGCTTCGGCACTGGCCCTGGCGCGACTTTGCGCGCGCCTGGTGCTGGTCGCGCGCGACGTCGGCCGGCCGTCCGACACCAAGGCCGACCTCGTGCCCGACCGCGGCAATGCCGCCATGCCGGTACATCCCCCCCTCCTGCGTCCCCCCCTCCCAACCCGCCCCCCTGCC
>CAYWPB010000166.1:0-8323 GCA_964458725.1 uncultured Nevskia sp.
AGGACGTGGACGGCTTCCTGCCGCCGCTGCCGGTGGGGCGCCTGCCCGGCGTGGGCAAGGTGATGGAGGAGAAGCTGCAGAACATGGGCGTCAACACGGTCGGCCACCTGCGCGAGCTCGAGCAGGCGGCGCTGGAGCGGCGCTTTGGCCGCTACGGCCGACGCCTGTACCAGTTGGCCCGCGGCATCGACCACAACGCGGTCTCGCCCGACCGGCCGACCATGTCGGTCTCGGCCGAGGACACCTTCGCCCACGACGTGCCGCTGGAGGAAACCGCGCCGATGATCCGCCGCCTGGCCGAGAAGACCTGGGCCGCCTCGCGCAAGACCGAGCGCGTCGGCCGCACCGTGGTGCTCAAGCTCAAGACCTCCGATTTCCACATCCTCACCCGCAGCCACACCCCGCCGACACCGCCGGCCTCGCTGGAGGAGCTGATCCGCATCGCCCTGGGCCTGATCGAGCGGGTGGGGCTGGGAGCGGAGGTGCGGTTCCGCCTGGTGGGTGTGGGACTGGGAAATTTCCGCGAGGCGGACGATCCCAAGTTCCAGCCGGAGTTGTTTGCCGCTCAGCCGGAGAGCAGCCGGCCGTAGACGCGGGCGCCCAAGCCGTCCAGCTCCGGTTCCACGATGATGTGAATGGGCGCGGGCACGGCGGCGCCGCTCACCACAGCCGCCGGAGAGAGGGGACGAGGTGGATCGCGGCGATGCCGGTGCCCGCACCCCTTGTATCGACGTCGGCGGAGCGGGGTTTAGGCCGTTTGTCGGTCAGGCGGCGGCGGGTGTCGGTGTGTGGAGCCGCCCATGGCCGCTTGCCGGTCGCGGACTCCGCTCCCGGCTAGGCGGTTCTGAGCCGGGCGGCGGCTTGCAGGCCGAGCCGCTCGATCGCCCGCTGTCGCAGCTCCACCTTGCGCACCTTGCCGGTCACCGTCATCGGGTACTCCTGCAGGATTTCCAGGTAGCGCGGAATCTTGTAGTGGGCGATGCGCTCGCAGCAGAAGCCGCGCAGCTGCTCCAGGGTCAGCGGCGCGGCGCCGTCCTTCAGGATCACGCAGGCCATCACTTCTTCGCCGAACTTCTCGTCCGGCACGCCGATGACCTGCACGTCGCGGATATCCGGGTGCCCATAGAGGAACTCCTCGATCTCGCGCGGGTAGATGTTCTCGCCGCCGCGGATGATGAGATCCTTGATCCGGCCGACGATGTTGACGTAGCCGTCTTCGTCCATGGTCGCCAGGTCGCCGGTACGCATCCAGCCTTCGGCGGTGATCGCCTCGCGGGTGCGCGCCTCGTCGTTCCAGTAGCCGAGCATCACCGAGTAACCGCGCGTCTGGAACTCGCCTGGCTGCCCGCGTTCGCAGGTTGCGCCTGTCACCGGATCGGCAATGCGGATCTCGACGTGCGGATGCGCCCGCCCGACGGTGCCGACGCGCTTTTCCATCGGATCGTCCGGCGCGCCCTGCGTCGCCACTGGCGAGGTCTCGGTCATGCCGTAGACGATGGTGACTTCGGGCTGTTGGAAATCCGCAACCAGCCGTTTCATCACGTCGGGCGGGCAGGGTGACCCGCCGATCGCTCCGGTGCGCAGCGAACTGGCATCTGTCGTGGCGAAAGCCGGGTGTGCCAGCATGGCGATGTGCATCGTCGGCACGCAGATCGAGGATGTGCAGCGCTCGCGCTCGATGGCCGCAAGCGTCGCCCCGGCATCGAACGAGGGGGCCGGGATCACCATGGTGGCGCCGGTCGAGGTGCAGCAGAGGTTGCCGACGACCATGCCGGCGCAGTGGTAGAACGGCACCGGGATGCACATGCGGTCATCTTCGCTGTAGCGCATTGCGCGGCCGACGAACCAGGCGTTGTTCAGGATATTGCGGTGCGACAGGGTCGCGCCCTTGGGCGAGCCGGTGGTGCCGGAGGTGTACTGGATATTGATCGGGTCGCCTGGCTTCAGGCTGGCCATGCGCGCGGCCAGCTCGGCCGGGGTGACACGTCCGCCGTCGGCCAGTAGTTGCGCCCAGTCGGCCGGTTGCCCGGGATCGTCGAGAAAGATGACCTCACGCAGTTCCGGGCAGGCGCCCCGCGCTTCGTCCAGCATCTTGACGTAGTCGCTGCTCTTGAACCGCCGCGCGGCGATCACGCAGCGGCAGCCCGACTGCTGTAGCGCGTACACCAGTTCGTGGACGCGATAGGCGGGATTGACGTTGACCAGGATCACGCCCAGCTTCGCCGTCGCGTACTGGACCAGCACCCACTCCGCCAGATTGGGGGCCCAGATGCCCAGGCGATCGCCGGCTGCGAAGCCGCGCGCCAGCAGTCCACGAGCGACCCGGTTCACTTTGTCGTCGAACTGACGGTAGGTCCAGCGGATCCCCTGGTGCACCACCACCAGCGCCTCGCGTTGCGGAAAGCGGCGAACCGTGGCTTCGAGATTGTCGCCGATGGTCTGTTCCAGCAGCGGAATATCGGTGTCGCCGCAGGCTAGTGCGAGCATGGTTAACTCCACTTCGGCAATGACTCCCCGCCTGCGATATTACGACGGCAGAACCGCGGGGTCATCGACATCGCACTTCCCGCCACTCATGCCCCGGCCCGAGCCCGATGACAACGTCCGCCCGCTGTGGCATCACTTCCAGCGCATGCCGGGTCAGCCGCTCGTAGTGCTGGATGAAGCGGCGCAGCGCGGCTGGGTCCATCGCGGCGGCGCTGGCGCCGGCGGCTTGCACATTCTGCGCTTCCTGCTGCTGGCGCCAGCGGAAGATGCTGTCGAAGTCCGGCGCCTGCAGGAACACCGTGCGGTCGATGCGGCGGAACAGGGGCGGGTAGGCGATGGCCAGCTGCTCGTTGACCCAGCGTCGCCAGCGGCCGTCGGCATCCTCGCGTGCTTCCAGCTCGTTCAGCGGCTGGCGCAGCGCGGCCTCGTCCTGCGGTGGCGTGGCGACGCACCAGCCTTCGAACAGCACCAGGTCCGCCGGCGCCGATACGGCGGTCCAGTCCTCCTCCGGAGCGCGGTCGTCGATGGCCTTGATGAATTTCGGGATGCGCACCGGCTCGGTCGACACCGCCAGCTCTTCCAGCAGGTTCACGCCGAGCGCCACCTCGTGGGTGCCGGGCACGCCGCGGGTGCGCAACAGCGGGTGGACCTCACGCGCCAGCCGATCGCGCTCGGCGCGGGGCAGGTACAGGTCGTCGAGCGCCAGGACCACGGCCTTGAGCCCGTGCCGCTGCGCCAGCAACGCCTGCAGCTGCGCCGCCAGGGTCGACTTGCCGCTGCCTTGGGAGCCGTTGAGGCCGACGATGTGCGCGCCGTCCTGCTGCTGCCGTGCCAGCCAGTCCGCCAGCTGTGGCGGGCCTTTCACCCCGGTTGCTCCAGGGGCGCGCTCTGTGCCTTCACCGCCTTCCAGCCATCGGGGCGGCGCACGAAGGTATCGCTGAAGCGCAGCATCCGCTTGAACGGCACGTCGCCCGACACGCCTTCCAGCAGGCGCACGCCGCTGACCACGGCGGTGTCGCCGTCGACGCGCACCGAAGGCTCGCGATTTTCGCAGCCACTGTATTCCACCGAGTGCGCCTCCAGATCCTTCAGCTCGTCCTCGCGGCCGACGGCATTGCCCTGTGCGTCGGTGCGGACGAACCCCGCATCCTCGATCTGCGCCACGGCGGCGCTGTCGCCTGCCAGGGTGGCTACGCACCAGGCTTGCTCCAGCTCGAGCAGCGTGGCGCTCACCACGGGGTCGAGTGGCGCCGGCGCGGGGGCCGGGGGCTGGGCGGCGCAAGCGGTCAGCAGCAGGAGGGCGAAGCCGGCTAGGCGCATGCGCGAAAATCGGGTGGCCGAGAGTGCGCCGTTTGTAGCACGGCGGCCGGGACTGCGCATCCGCCGCACCTTGCCATCCGTATTACGGCCGGGGACACTGAGCCGCTTCCGACGCCACACCAGAAGGGTTCCGCTTGCCATGATGCGCTGTCTCGCGGCCTGCGCCGCGCTGCTGCTCCTGTCCGGCTGCTCCGGCGCCGGCTTCATCAACGCCATTACGCCGGCCAGCGGCTACCGTGTCACGCATGACCTGGTCTACGGCAGCCATGAACAGAAGCTGGATGTGTATGCGCCGGACGGTGCCCGCGATGCGCCGCTGCTGGTGTTTTTCTACGGCGGCAGCTGGCAGTCGGACAAGTCGCCGGACAAGGCCACCTACCGGTTCGTCGGCCAGGCCCTGACCGAACTGGGCTACGTCGTGGTGATCCCCGATTACCGCCTATACCCGCAGGTGAAGTATCCGGACTTCCTGGCCGACTGCGCCGAGGCGGTGGCTTGGGCCCACGCGCATGGCGCCGGCTACGGCGCCGACCCGCGCAAGCTGGTGCTGATGGGCCACTCCGCCGGCGCCTACAACGCCGCGATGCTGACCCTGGACCCGGACTACCTGCGCGCCGTCGGCGCCGACCGCGCCTGGGTCCGTGGCATGGTGGGCCTGGCCGGACCTTACGACTTCCTGCCGATCACCGACCCGGTGCTGCAGACCATCTTCGGCCCGCGCGAGCAGTGGCCACAGACCCAGCCGATCAATCATGTGGATGCCGGCGCGCCGCCGATGCTACTGCTGCACGGCGCCAACGACGACACCGTCTACGTCAAGAACACCAACAACCTCGCCACGCGCATCAGCACCGGCGGCGGCAAGGTCGAGAAGGTGGTGTACCCGGAGATGGGCCACGTGCGCATCGTCGCCCTGCTGTCGACCTGGCTGCCGGGGCATGCGGAGCTGGTCGGGCACATCCGGCGGTTTGTCGATGGGGTGACGGCCGAAGAGGGAACGGCGAGCGCGGCAACTGAGTTCCCCTCCCCCTGAGGGAGGGGACAGGGGAGGGGTTACGCACTCATTGTCTGCGCGTCTCTTCCAGCCTGTGCTAAGCCAGCCGATGCTCCTCGATCGCCGTGCTGAAACTCTTGCCGTTGAGATCCAGATAAATCTGCCGCTCGGTGATCGACAGTGTGACGGCGTTGCGCCGCTCGATCGCTTTGGCCGCCTCGTCGATAAAGCCGCGGCCGAAGGAGTAGACCGGAAGCTCCTCGGCGCGGTGGATCTTTTTGCCGGCGAGCTGGGCCAGCAGGTTGGTCGGGTCGCGGTGGGTGTAGACCGCGGCGCGGCCGGCGAGCTTGCTGCCGCGGTGCAGGCGCTCAGCGTCCGGTGCGCCAACCTCGATCCAGGCGGTAATGCGGCCGGTGAGGTCGCGCACCAGCACCGCCGGCTCGTCCACCGCCGCCACGCCGTCGGTGAAGGCGATGCCTTCCTGCCATTCCAGGCAGTAGGCGAGCAGGCGCGTCAGCATGAACTCCGCCGTCTCGGACGGATGCCGCGCCAGGCGCAGCTCCAGGTCCTGGTAGACGGCGCGGTCGACGTCGGCGAGCTGGAGGGTGAAGTTGTGGAGGGTTGCGGTGAGGGCCATGGCGCGAAAGCTTACAGGTTCCCCGCGCTCCGAGTCGCCCCTCTCCCCGCTGACGTGGAGAGAGGGGATCCACCTTCTCCGCGGCAGGCGGCGCCCCGCGGCGCCGCCTGCCGTAAACCTCGCGCCGCTACTGCAACGACGGCATGCCGAACTGCGGGAACAGGTCCACCGCGCCCCAGTCGTGCTGTTTGGCGATGTTCATCACCGCCGGATAGTCCGGGTACCAGGTGTCGCCGGCCGAGGCGTAGCCGCCGAAGCTCAGGGCGAAGCCCCAGTCGCCATCGAACTGCAGCACGTTGCCGGAGCTGGCCAGCGAGCCGCCCTTCTGCGCGTAGAACCTGCCGGAGCCGCGATCGATCGCCACGTCGAAGCCGTACCCGGCCCGCGCCAATCCCTTGGCGGTGAGCGCGGCGCCGGCGCTGAGCATCTGCTGGATCGTCGTCCGCTTCAGCGCGGCATTGTTCTTCGGCCAGGTCAGGATGGCGATCAACCGCGCCACGTCGGTGTTGGCGCCCGACAGGCCGCCGGCGCCTTCCATGATCTCCATCTGCTCGGTGCCGTATTCGGACGGCACCAGCGGCTGCTGCGGGGACATCTGGCTCGAGCCCAGGGCCAGCTGCGGCTGCTGGTAGCGGGCCTCGTCGGACGGCTGTTGCGCGATCAAGCTGCGGGCTAGGCGGATGCGCGAGATGTGCAGCGGCTCCAGCAGGAACTTCTGGTAGGCGTCGATGGCGCGGGCGGTCCCGCGCAGCCTGGCCACCACCCGGCTGAGCAGGTAGTAGCCGCAGTTGTTGTAGGCCTGGTGGCTCTGGTCGCCCGGCGTGGCGTTCAGCGGCAGGCTGGCGATGTAGGCGTCGGTCTGGGTCTCGCTGACCGGCAGGCTCACCGGGTGCCCGGCGGCCTGGAACGCCTGGCCCACCGCCACGCCGTTGCGGAAGGCGTCGCCGTTGATGCCGCTGGTGTGCTCGAGCAGGTGGCGGATGGTCACCTGGCCGAAGCGCGCATCGGGCGGAGTGCCGCCAGCCGGCGTCCTCAGCTGGAGGATGTCCTGCAGCTTGTGGTCCAGCGTCAGCGCGCCGGACTCGATCAACTGGTAGACGGCCAGCGCTGTCACCGCCTTGGACACGCTGGCCATGCGGAAGCAGGTGGTCGGCTGCACCACCGGCCAGTCCGGCTCGGCCGCGGTGTAGCCGCGCGTGTAGACCAGGCGGCCCTGGTGGACGATGGCCAGCGAAGCGTGGCGCACCGGCGAGTCCTGCAGGGTCTGGCGCACGATCGCGTCGATCGGATCGACGGCGCTGGCTCCGACCGCGCTGAACTTCTTCGGCGTGGCTGTTTCCTGCTTGACGAACAGGGCGGCGAAGCGCGCCGACTGCGCCGGGCCGGCCGCCTGCACCACGCTGGGGAAGTAGCCGGCCTTGGTCAGCGTGTCGAACTGTTTCTGGTAGTCGTCGGCGCTCATGTTGTGATGCGCCACCCATGGCCCGATCTGGCGGTCGACGAACAGCGAAAGGTACTGGTTGCTGGGGTTGAGGGTGACGAAGGCCGGACGGCACCAGGCGGAGGTCTGCGCGTTGAAGCGCGCCTGGTAAGCCGCGGGCTCGTCCGCCAGGCCGTCGACGCTCCAGCGGTCGTTGTCGGCGTTCGGCGACCAGACGGCGGCGTAGTGCGGGTTGCCCGAGTCGCCGTAAGCGGCGGCCCAGCGCAGGATCAGCCCTTGCTTGCGCGCCGCGTCGTCGTTGGTCTTGAAATCCGCGGCGCTGAGCCCGTAACGGGTCAGCGGGATCGGCTTCTGCGGCTCGAACACCACGGCGAAGCGCGGGTCGCCGGCGGAGCCGGTGGCCGCGATGATGACCGGGCCGTAGCCGGCTTTGGCCTGCTCGTCGAACACCTGCTGGAACTGCGCCGCGCTGAGGCTGGGCCAGTCACGCTGCGCCACCACGTTCGGCCGCCGGATCATCACCGCTGCGTAGCGCGGATCGCCGATCGACCCGTAAATGCTCAGCGACAGGAAACGGTAGCCCTCTTTGGCCGCGGCGTCGCGCTGCGCGCAATGTTCCGCCATGGTCCTGCTATGCCATGCCACGATGTTGCTCATGTCCGATGCTCCCCGAGAGACAACGCAAAAGAACGATGCGTACGCGCGCGGATCAGAAAGGACCGTACCGCTCCGGTTCCGTTCTTGTCCCAGGGCTTGCAGCTTCGTCGCACCACCACAACATGGCGCAAGCTATGCCTCGGCGGCGGCGCGGTCGCGCCCCAGATGAGGGGTGAAAGCGGGTGCGGCGTGATGCGGATCACGCTGGCGTACCGCGCCGTATTTTCCGGAGAAACCGGACACCGCCCGTCGGACGGATTTGCCGGTGCGTCACACTGCAACCGGCTTGCGGCACCGGAGCCCCTCTCCTCGCTCTCGCGGGAGAGGAGACCGATCTTGTTAGTGCTGCTCCGCGCCGGTCACCGGCACAAAATCCACCTTCTCCCTTACCGCGCAGTCCGGACACGGCCAGGTGTCCGGGATCTGCGACCAGCGCGTGCCGGGAGCGAAGCCCTCGCGCGGGCAGCCCTGGGCCTCGTCGTAGATGTAGCCGCAGTCGGTGCACTGGAAGCGCGCCGTCGGCGCGCGGGTGGCGGCGGCGTCCGCGGCCTGGTGGCCGGGGAACAGCTCGGGGCGGCCGTCGTCGAGCGGGCGCGTGCTCCAGCGGGCGATCAGCTCCTCGCGCATCGGCGGATAGAGGTTGGCCTTGGAAAGATCGCCGTTGTAGTGCTTGGCCACCAGCGGGTCCATCTGTCGGAACCACAGCGGTGGAATATAGGCCAGCAGGATCAGCGAGGCGTAGCCGGAGGGCAGCTGCGGGCTGTCGTCGAAATGGCGCAGCGCCTGG
>CAYWPB010000167.1:0-8291 GCA_964458725.1 uncultured Nevskia sp.
AAACGCGTATTGATACCACCCAGATCGTGCCTTGCTCGCGCCTGTTGTCCGGCATTACCGGATATCCGGTGCAGCCGAACAAGGCCATCGTCGGCGCGAACGCCTTCGCCCACGAGTCCGGCATCCACCAGGACGGCGTGCTGAAGCACCGCGAGACCTACGAAATCATGCGCGCCGAGGATGTGGGCTGGGCCGCGAACAAGCTGACCCTGGGCAAGCTGTCCGGCCGCAACGCCTTCCGCGCGCGATTGGAGGAGCTGGGCTACAAGTTCCGCTCCGAGGCAGAGCTGGCCGAGGCGTTCGCCCGCTTCAAGGACCTGGCCGACAAGAAACACGAGATCTTCGACGAGGACCTGCAGGCCCTGGTGACGCAGGGCGATTCGGCGCGCACCGAGGACCGGGTGCAGCTGGAATGGATGGAGGCCACCTCCAAGACCGGCACGCGCCCGATCGCCAAGGTGGCGTTGAACCTGGCCGGCGAGATCCGCGAGGCGCAGGCGCAGGGTGACGGCCCGGTCGACGCGGTATTCGCGGCGATCGAGAAGCTGGTGCAGACCAAGGCCAAGCTGCTGCTCTATTCGGTCAACAACATCACCACCGGCACCGACTCGCAGGGCGAGGTGACGGTACGGCT
This sequence comes from uncultured Nevskia sp., assembly GCA_964458725.1. Lineage (GTDB taxonomy): Bacteria > Pseudomonadota > Gammaproteobacteria > Nevskiales > Nevskiaceae > Nevskia. The sequence continues at coordinate 635 of CAYWPB010000167.1, forward strand.
GAGCAAGGACGGGCGCGTGGTCAACGGCCTGGGCGCCGACACCGACATCGTCATCGCCTCGGCCAAGGCCTATGTCAATGCCATCAACCGCCTCGACGTGCCGCTGGCGGCGCATCCGCAGAAGTCGTTCGAGCCCACGCCGTAGTGTCGTCCTGACAAGCACCGCGCCTTGCTCGGCTGTGCTTCCTGCTCCGCCGGCAAGCCGGGGCACGCCTCCTGGCGTGCCCGTCCAACGATGCGTGAACCTCCAGTTCACAGGCGCGCATCGTTGGACCCATGGTGCGGACTGTTCAAACAAGCAACTCTGGCACAGCCCCGGATGATTGCATCGTCCGGGGTTTTTTGCCGGCCGATCAGTTATGGCCGCTCAGGTGCAGGTCTTCGCCGCCGTTGTTGTCCAGGATCAGCAGGGTCAGCGGCGAGCCGTCGGCGCTGGCTTGGGCGGTGCTGGCATCGAGCGCGCCGATCTGGATCACGTTGGTGTCCGGTTTGGGCAACGCGATGCCGCTGCCGCTCAGGCCGCTGTCGTACAGCGGCGTGGTGCCGGAGGTGACGATGACGTGGTAGCTGCCGGCGGCGACTTCCACTGGGTCCGAGGCGGCACCCGCAGCCGCCGTCGCAACCGGCGTGGCGCTGCCGATGCCGGCACCCGGAGCCACCAGGTAGATGCTGAGCGAGGCGGTGGCGCCCTGCGTGGAGTTGTTGACGAACTGGAAGCGGAACTTGCCGGAGGAAGGCTGCTGCAGGTCTTCGTTGACGCTGAAGCCGCTGCCGGTGCTGCCGGCGATCGAGCCGCGGGCATAGATCACGGTCAGGGTGTTGTGGCGCACGTCGACGTTGTTGGCCGTGGCGAAATGGTTGTTGTCGTTGGACAACTGCACGTTGTAAGAACCCTCGGGGATGGTCACGGTGGAACTGGCGTGGTCGAAGCCGATGCCGGGGGTGTTGGAGAAGCCGCTGGTGGCGCTGGCGCTGATGCTGCCGGAGTCGGCGATGCCGTTGACCACGCGGACATTGCCGCTGAACGGTGCGGTGTGGTTATTGTCGTTGCAGGCCGCGAGCCCGAGCAGGGCCGACCCGACCAGGATGCTGATCAAGATGCGCTTCATTGTGGTCTCTCCATGACGTGTGGTAACGCAGCGGCGATTCTGCCGATCCCGCCCGGGCAGACCGCTGCCTGCGGTCGCCGCACCTATCCCGGCCCGATACAGTCGGCTACAGTTCGCGCATGGATTCCGCACGCCGCAAGCAGTATCTCGACGCCCTCGGCATCGAGCCCTGGCTGCCTCGCACCGAAACACCGGCCCAGCCCCTCCAGGCGACTGCGCCGGCGCCAAATCCCGCGATGGTAGTCGCCGCCGCGCCGGTCAAAACTCAGAACCCGACCAGGCCGGAGAAGTTCCCAAGCCAGACGACCGCTCCGGCGCCGCGCCAGGTGCCGACCGATTGGGACGGGCTGAAGCCCGCCGTGGCCGGCTGCATGGCGTGCAAGCTGGGCCAGACGCGCACCAATACGGTGTTCGGCGTCGGCTTCCAGAGTGCGCCGTTGATGGTGGTGGGCGAGGGCCCTGGCGCGGACGAGGATGCGCAGGGCGAGCCCTTCGTCGGCCGCGCCGGCAAGCTGCTTGACGAGATGCTGCGGGCCATCGGCCGCTCGCGCAAGGAAGAGGTGCCGGACAAGGCGGTATACATCGCCAACGTGGTGAAATGCCGGCCGCCCGGCAATCGCGATCCGGAGCCGGACGAAGTGGAGGCCTGCCGTCCCTACCTGGACCAGCAGATCCGCCTGGTCAAGCCGAAGCTGATCGTGGCGCTCGGCCGCATTGCCGCGCAGCGCCTGCTCAGCACCGACGCGCCGCTATCCAAACTACGCGGGCCGCTGTACGAGTACGGCCCCGAGCACACGCCGCTGCTGATCACCTACCACCCGGCCTACCTGCTGCGCAGCCCGGGCGAGAAGGCCAAGAGCTGGGCCGATCTGAAGCGCGTGCACCAGCTGTTGTCTAGCTAAGCCGTGCTCCCTGTAGACCACTCGCTCGCGGCAGTTCCCTCACCCCACCAATCGCTCCGCGACTGGTCCCCCTTGCGCACGCGACACGGTGCCCGGAACGGTGGCTGCGGGAGCGTGCGCTGGCAACCCCTCCCGCACCCACGCTTCGCGGCACCGTGTCGGGGTTGTCCCCCGCTGCGCGGTAGAGGGACTGCGGCCGGCGGCCTTTGGCCGCCGATTGGTTAGTCCGGGCATGAGCGCACAACCACAACCGGGCTGGCGGATCCTGCCAATGCACCTTTCGCACCTGCCGCAGGTGCTGGAGATCGAGCGGCGCGCCTATCCGTTTCCGTGGTCCGAGGGCATTTTCCGTGACTGCCTCAAGGCCGGCTACAGCGGCTGGATCCTGGCCAACGAGCACGGCGTGGCCGGCGGCTACGCCCTGATGAGCATGGCGGTGGACGAGGCCCACGTGCTCAACCTGTGCATCGACCTGCCGGCACAGCGGCAGGGACTGGGGCGGCTGCTGCTGGAGCACATGATCAGGCTGGCGCGCGCCGCCAACGCCACCATCGTGCTGCTGGAGGTGCGCAAGTCGAACAAGGCGGCGATCCACCTCTACGAATCGCACGGCTTCCAGCGCCTGGGTCTGCGCAAGGGCTACTATCCGGCCGAGGGCGGCCGCGAGGATGCCCTGGTGCTGGGATTCGACATCGTTTGAAATCACCTTCCTGACCGGGCCCCATGTCCAAGCGCCGCAGCCAGATCGCCTGGGCCCTCAACGCCTGGGGCAACCACGCGTTTTCCACCACTATCCTGGTGGGGTTCTTCCCGATCTTCTTCGACAAGTACTGGGCCAAGGAACTGCCGGGAACGACCTCGACGTTCTACCTTGGCATTACCAACTCAGCCGCGGCTTTCGTCGTCATGCTGCTCGCGCCCTGGCTCGGTGCCCTGGCCGACCTGCGCGGCCGCAAGAAGACCTATCTCGGCTGGTTCACGGTGCTCGGCGTACTGGCCAGCGCGGCGCTGGCGCTGGTCGGCGCCGGCCAATGGACCCTGGCCCTGCTGCTGTTCGCCTTGGGGCAGATCGGCTTCTTCGCCAGCTACTCTTTCAACGACGCGCTGCTGGTGCAGGTGGCCGACCCCGGAGAGTCCGACCAGGTTTCCGCGTTCGGTTTCGCCATGGGCTATCTCGGCGGCGGCCTGCTGTTTCTGGTCAACGTGGCGATGGCGCTGCGCCCGGCCTGGTTCGGCCTGGCCGACGCTACCGCTGCCACCCGCGCCGCCTTCCTCACCGTCGCCGTGTGGTGGACGCTGTTCTGCCTGCCGCTGTTCCGCTACGTGCCTGAAGCCGAGCCGGCGGCGCAGGCCACCGGCTGGCGCGAGCTGTGGCGGACGCTGAAATCGGTGTTGCAAAACAAGCCGGTGTTGCACTTCCTCATCGCTTACTGGCTGTACATCGACGCCATCGGCACCCTGCAGCAGATGGCGGTGGACTTCGGCGCCAAGCTCGGTTTCTCCACCAACACCCTGATCACGGCCCTGCTGCTGGTGCAGTTCATCAGCTTCCCCGCCGCCTGGGCCTTCGGTCCGCTGGCCCGGCGCATCGGCGCCAAGCGCGCCATCTACCTCGGGCTGGCGGTATTCGGGGGCTTGAGCATCTGGGCCTACTTCATGCAGACCGAGCGCCAGTTCTACCAGATGGCAGTGGGCGTGGCCCTGGTGCAGGGCGGAGTGCAGGCCCTGTCGCGCTCGTATTTCTCGCGACTGATCCCGCCGGGACGCTCCGGTGAATACTTCGGCTTCTACAACATGCTGGGCAAGTTCGCCGCCATCCTCGGCCCGCTGGTGGTGGGGGTGATGGCGTTGCTCACCGGCAGCCCGCACCTGTCGATCATGGTGCTGGCGGTGTTCTTCCTGGTGGGGGCGGTGCTGTTGTCCAGGGTGGAAGAACCTGGCGCGGTTGCTGGCGGCGCTAAAATGGCGCATGACCCATGAAAAATCCCTGACTTATTCTGACTACCTCCGGCTCGACGGCCTGCTGGCGCAGCAGCAGCCGCTGTCGGCGGAGCACGACGAGCTGTTGTTCATCGTCATCCACCAGGTGTACGAGCTGTGGTTCAAACAGTGCCTGCACGAGCTGCGCTTCCTGCGCGAGGCTTTCGCAGCCGGCGACACGCCGCGGGTGCTGGCCACCTTCAAGCGGGTGCTGACCATCCTCAAGACCCTGGTGAGCCAGGTCGACATCCTGGAAACGATGACGCCGCTGTCGTTCAATGCCTTCCGTTCGCGCCTGCAGGCCTCCAGCGGTTTCCAGTCGTTCCAGTTCCGCGCCGTGGAGTTCCTGCTGGGCCACAAGCGCGAATCCGCGCTGGAGAACTATTCGCCGGACAGCCGCGAACGCGCCGAGCTGCAACGGCTGCTGACCGAGCCCTCGGTCTACGATGCCTTCCTGCGCTATCTCCAGGCCGGCGGAGCGGCGATCCCGGCACCGGCCCTGGCGCGCGATCCGGCGCAGGCCACGGTGGCCGATCCGCAGGTGCAGGACGCGCTGCTGGCGGTGTACCGCGGCCAGCCGTTCCAGGCCCAGGTGTGCGAGCGCCTGGTCGACCTCGACGAGGGCCTGCAGGAGTGGCGCTACCGCCACGTCAAGATGGTGGAGCGCACCATCGGCGCCAAGCCGGGCAGCGGCGGCTCCTCAGGCGCCTCCTACCTGCGTGAGACCCTGTTCAAGCCGCTGTTCCCCGACCTCTGGGCGATCCGCGCCCAGCTCTGAAGCGGAACGATCCTCAGACCCGCAGCGCCGCCACGACCTCGCCGAGGCGGCGTAGTTCTGCTTCTTCCGGGGTCTGGAGGTAACGCAGGCGCAGGTACAGGGCGCAGGCCTGCTCCATCACGCTGGCCAGGTCCGGCCGCGCCTGCGAAACGCGGCGGCTGAAGTCCAGCGGGCCTTCGCCGGGCGCCTGTTCCAGGTCGGCGCGGCGCAGCCGCTTGCGCAGGCGAAGCCACTGCTCCAGCACCGGGTCTGGCTCGCGTCGAGGCAGGAACTGGCGCATCAGGCCGAAGCTGAGCACGCCCAGCACGATGCTGATGCCGGCGGTGAGGGCCAGGATCATGTTGCTCCAGTCGTCCAGGCCGAAGCGTCCGAGGAACTGCTGCTGCACGTCCGGCCCGTAGCCGAGCACCCAGCGGTTCCACTGGTTGTTGGCCCAGTCCCAACGCGCGCGCAGCATCGCCACCACTTGGAAGCCGCGGCGCGAGGGATCGAGGTAGGCCGGCAGGCTGCCGCTGCTTTCCAGGGCGGCGCTGATGCCCTTCTGCACCCGCTCCGGCGCCACCGCGGCGGTGGGGTCGATGCGGGTCCAACCGCGCCCGGGCAGCCAGATCTCGCTCCAGGCGTGGGCATCGGACTGCTGCACCAGGTAGTAGTCGCCGACGTCGTTTTTCGTCGCGCCCTGGTAGCCGGTGACCACCCGCGCCGGGACGCCGGCGGCGCGCATCACCACGGTGAAGGCGCTGGCGTAGTGCTCGCAGAAGCCGCGGTGGGTGTCGAAGAGGAATTCGTCGACGCTGTTGCGGCCCAGGCGCGGGGGGTTGAGCGTGTAGTAGAAGTCCTTGCCCTTGAAGCGATCGATGATGGCGCCGACCACTTGTGCGTCGTCCATGCCCTCGGCGCGCCAGCCATGCACCAGATCGAGCGTGCGCGGATTGAAGCCCGCAGGCAGCTGCAGGTAGGCGTTGCGCTCGCGCGGGCTGAGCTCCGCCGCCTGCATACGGTAGTGCGGGTGCGACACCAGGCGGTACAGCCGCCGCTCACGTACTTCGTTGTGCGACACCAGCTGGTAGCTGCCGGTGAGGCTGGCGTCCGGCGGCAAGGCCGCGTGGTCGGGCAGGTCCAGAGCTAGCAGCCAGCGGCGGCGTTGCGGTTCCAGCACGATTTCGTAGCTGTATGACGCGCCGCTGACCTCGGCCGGGGGCGCCTCGCCCTCCGGCAGGTAACCAGCATCCCACTTGTGGCCGTCGAAGTGGGCCAGCACCGGTCCGCGCCAGTACATCAGCTCCGGCGGCGGCACCGGCCCGCTGAAGCGCACGCGGAATGCCACCGCTTCGCTCTGGATCAGGTTCTGGATATCGCCCGGGGTCATGTCGTCGCCCAGGCCGCTCTGCGCCGCGCCCGAATCCGATGGGAGCCCCCACAGCGGGCCGGGTACGCGCGGAAACAGCAGGAACAGCAGCAGCATCAGCGGCAGCGACTGCAACACCAGCCGTCCGCCGACGCGCAGGCTGACGCGCAGGGGCAGCGCCGAATCGGGGTGATTGGCCTCGACCAGCAGGCTGGTGATCAGCACGGCGCAGGCCAGCAGGTAGAACGCTGTCCAGATCTCCTGCGAGAACAGGAAATGGGTGATCAGCAGGAAGTACAACAGCAGCACCATCACCAGCATGTCGCGGCGGCTGTTCAGCTCGGTCAGCTTGAGGCAGGCCATTGCCGCCAGCAGCGCCGTGCCGGCGCTCTGCCCGGCGACGTTGCCAAACGAGCCGTAGACCGCCGCGAACATGCCCAGGGTCAGGCCCACGCGCACCCAGCGGTTCAGCGGCTGCCATTGCCGCAAGGTCGCCAGCACGCGCCACAGCAGCACCGCGGCGAGCAGCAGCGACTCCCACAGCGGAAAGCGCGCCAGGTGCGGCACCAGCACCACCGCCAGCACCGCCACCAGGCGCAACAGTACCGCGCGTGGCAGGAAATCGGTCATGGCGCCCCCAGCCGCGACTGGTACAGCGCCAGCAGGTCCTGGCCGAAGCAAGCGAAGACGATTTCCTCCACCGCCGGCGAGCGCAGCAGCTCTTCGCGCACGGTGTCCACGGCAATGGCGGTGGCGGCGGCAGGCGGATAGGCATAGACGCCGCAGCTGATGGCCGGGAGGGCGAGGCGGCGCAGGCCGTGCTCGCGGGCCAGGGCCATGACGCTGCGGTAGCAGCTTGCGAGCAGGGCGGGCTCGCCCTGCTGACCACCATGCCACACCGGGCCGACGGTATGGATCACCCAGGACGCGGCGAGGCGATGGCCTGCAGTCAGCCGCGCTTCGCCGGTGGGGCAGCGCACGCCGGGACGGACCTGTGGCAGCGCGCGGCACTCCGCCAGCAGATCGGGGCCGGCGGCGCGGTGGATGGCGCCGTCGACGCCGCCGCCACCGAGCAGGGTTTCGTTGGCGGCGTTGACGATGGCATCCACCCGCAGGGTGGTGATGTCCGCCAGCTCGGCGCGCATGCCACTCACCGAGGCGGTGCCTCGAACAGCGCCAGGGCCTTCAGGCATTCGTGGCGGTGCAGCTCACCGCGCCCTGGCGATTGCGAAAACTCGGGCAGCCGCAACCCGTAGCTGCGGCCTTCGCCCTCCGCATCGAGTACCCAGCGTGTCAGCTGCGACAGACGGCGCTCGACGTCCCAGGCCGCGGGCAGCGAATCCCAGTCCAGCCACAGCTCCTTTTCCAGGGTTTCGGCGAATACCTTGACCTGCGGCGTCTGCAGCTTGGGCAGGCTTTTCCAGTGGATCGAGCGCATGGCGTCGCCGCGCTGGTAGCTACGCAGGCCGGCGAACTCTTCCTGCCCGGCGCGCTGGCCGGCGCGGGCGCCGGCGCCGCCGCTGGTCGCGGGCGGCCGCTC
>CAYWPB010000168.1:0-8282 GCA_964458725.1 uncultured Nevskia sp.
TGGGCCAACAAGCGGCCCTGCATCAACGGCATGTTCCTGCCCAGCGACGGCGCCTTCCGCAAGGCGCGCATCTGGTACAAGCAGTTCTACAACCCCCGCGCGCAGAAAGAGGAATACCTCAAGCAGGTCGCCGGCGTTTACGTGCCGGTCGGCATGAAGGGCGCGCCGGCGGCCTCGCGCGGCGAGATGTCGCTGGCCGACGCGGTGGCGGCGGAGACCCAGGCGCAGGCGGCCTGATGCGCCCGTGATGGCCTGATCGCGGTTGCGGTACGGAAGAGCCCCTTGCCCGTGACGACGGGGAGGGGCTTTTTCTTTGCCCGCGCGGCGCGGCCGGGCCGCGGGGGCCGTGTAAGCTGCCGCCTGGGGCGATGGGGACCGTGACGATCGGGATGCGTGGAGATTTTTGCCGATGGAAGCGCTGCTGCCGGGGGGCGGGCGGGCTGCTGCTGCTCGCGGCCTGGTCGGCGCAGGCGCAGGCCGTCGACCCCGCGGTTGAAATCCGCGCCAGGGCCAATCTGTTGCTCACCGCGGCCGCCGGGCAGCCGCGGCAGCGCCTGCCGGCGCGGGGCAACGCCACCCAGGCCGCCACCGTTTCGGCGGTGATCGGCGGCCAGCGCAGCGCGGCCAGCGTCACCGCGCAACTCCGGCCCGGCGGAACCTTGCCGCAGGGCGGAGTGCTGCGCCAGGCCGGGGACGGGGTGGGGATCAGTATGAACGTCAGCGGCCTGTGCGACGGCGCGCCGGCGCAAACCGAGGGGCTGTATGGCGAATACGGCATCGAACTGCGCAACCGCTCGGCGCGGGAAGCCTACCGCGTCACGCTCAGGATCGAGTACGCCAACGAGGTCGCGGCCGAGGGGCCCACGCGCGAGGGCGAGGGCGCGTATGCCGCCGCCCTGGTCACGCTCGCCGACGACCGCGCCGAGCGCTTCTCCAGCAGCCTGACCTCGGACACGGCCCTGGGCGACCGCATCGACGTCAGCCCCACCGGGGGTTCAGGCCAGCCCCTCAGCGACGCCGGCGCGCGCACGCTGGACCTCGACCTGCCGCCGGGCGCGAACCTTCACCTGGCCGGCCACCAGGAGTTGCGCGGCGCCGCGACGACTGCCGGAGCCGCCTACCACGGCGCGCTGACGGTCTTCGTCAGCCTGGTTGTTGCGGTGCACATCGGGAATCCGTCGCACAACACAGTGCCTGTGACGCAAGTCCCGGAAAAGAATGGCGGGATCGCTAACCTGATGCTGGCGGCGGTTTGCAGCCTGATGTTTTTGGCCGTAATTTTTGTTTTGCTGAAAAGACGCAAATAGGGTGTACAAGGCACCGGGGATGGTGCCTATACTCCAACACTTCCCGGTCGCGAGGTTTCGGACTGCGGAGTATCAGGCGTAGGGAAGCACCAGAGCAGGCAGGTCCCTTCGACGGACCTGGAGAAAGGGGGAAGCAATGGTCCACGGAATCGTCAGGGCGTCCGCCCGTATCGCACTTTGCGCGGCGGCTGCGGCCATCGCGTCGGCGCCCGCGCCGGCGTTGGCGCAGGGGTCAGCCCCGTTTCTCGGCCAGCTGATGTACGAGCCCTACAACTTCGTGCCGACGGGATGGGCGTTCTGCAACGGCCAGATCCTGCCGATCTCCACGAACACCGCGCTGTTCTCGCTGCTCGGTACCTTCTACGGCGGCGACGGCAAGTCTACCTTCGCGCTGCCTGACATGCAGGGCCGGGTTCCGGTGATGCAGGGGCAGGGGCCGGGCCTCAGCGGCGACGTGATCGGGGAGAGCGGGGGCAGCGAGACGGTGACCCTGATCACTTCCAACCTGCCGGCCCACAGCCACAGCATGAGCCTCAACGCCGGTACGGTTTCGGCCAGCAGCGCCGCCGCCAATAGCGCGGTGCCGACCGGCCATGCCCTGGCCAACACCGGGCACAACCCGGCCTATGCCAGCACCGCTCCCGATGTGAACCTGGCCAACGTCACGCTCAACGGCTCCACCGGCGCCACCGGCGGCAGTGTCCCGTTCGGTATCCACACCCCCTACCTGGTGGTCACCTGTGCCATCGCCCTGCAGGGCGTTTTCCCGGCGCGCAACTAGGCCCGACAGGACGGAGAGCTTATGTCCATTCAAGTGAAGCACACCGCCCGCAGGATCACCACCGCCGCCGCCGCCGCGCTGCTGGTGCTGATGCCGGGCATGCAGGCACCGGCCCGCGCGCAGAGCGAGCCCTTCCTCGGCCAGCTGTATTACGTGGCCTTCAACTTTCCGCCGAAGGGTTATGCCTTTTGCAACGGCCAGATCCTGGCGATCAACACCAACCAGGCGCTGTTCGCACTGCTCGGCACTACCTACGGCGGCGACGGCAGAACCAACTTCGCCCTGCCCAACATGCAGGGCCGCGTGCCGATCCACCAGGGCACTGGTGCGGGCTTGAGCAGCTACGTGCTGGGCCAGACCGGCGGCGCGCAGTCGGTAACCCTGAACGTTTCGAACCTGCCGGCGCATACCCACAGCGTCAGCGCCACCGCGCAGGTGCCAGCCAGCAGCGCCGCCGCCACCACCGCGGCGCCCAGCGGCAACAGCCTCGCCAACACCGTGCACACCCTGAACTACAGCGCCAGCGCGCCGAGCGTGGGCATGAGCAGCACGGTCAGCGTCAGCGGGACCACAGGCAATATCGGCGGGGGCCAGCCGTTCAGCATCCAGCAGCCCTATACGGTGCTGAACTGCATCATTGCCCTGCAGGGCATTTTCCCTTCACAGAACTGAGCCGGCGCCGGGGGATCCAATGTTTCTTCACAACTTCAGAACCTGTTCCGTCCTCGGTGCGGCCGTGCTGGCCATCCTGCTGCCGGGGATGCGCCCCGCCAATGCGCAGAGCCAGCCTTATGTCGGCCAGATCATGTACACCGGCTTCAACTTCGCACCGGCCGGCTGGCAGGCTTGCGACGGCACTCTGCTGGATATTTCCCAGTACACGGTCCTGTTCGACCTGATCGGCACCACCTATGGCGGCGATGGTCAGAACACCTTCGCCGTGCCCGACATGCGTGGCCGCGCGCCGATCCATGTCGGCCCCGGGTTCGCGCTGGGTCAGCAGGGCGGCGCCGAGTCGGTGACGCTGTTTACCACCCAGATGCCGGCGCACAGCCACACGCTGAGCTTCAAGGCGCCGCTGCCGGCGGCCAGCGCCGTCGCCAACAGCACCGTGCCGACCGCGCACCTGCCGGGCAATACCGGACGCAACCTGAGCTACTCCACCAGCGCGCCGGACGTTTCGCTCGGCGTCAGCGTCAGCCTCAGTGGCGGCCCCAGCACGGGAAGCGCCGGGGGCAGCCAGCCATTCTCGATCCTGCAACCGTACCTGACGGTGAACTGCGCCATTTCGCTGTTCGGCGTATTCCCCACGCAGAGCTGAGCGGCATTCATGGTCCAGGGAATGGACATTCCGATCGAACGCGGCGGGGGATTGCGGATGAGGCTGCTGCGCGCCGTGCTGGCGGGGGTTTCCCTGTTGCTGTCGGCGGCGTCGCCGGCCGCACCGGCGGTCGATTCCAAGGCGGTGGATGCCGCCCTGGCGCATGCGCAGGAGGCGCTGGCCGCGGGCAAGTACGACGAGGCCTACCGCCAGTACCAGGACATCTACGACGACAGCGAAAATCCGCTGGCGGCGTTCAGCCTGGGCCTGTTTCATCACTCCGGCTGGGGGCGGCCAGTCGATCCCGCGCAAGCCTGTGACTGGTTCGGCAAGGCGGCGCAGGGCAAGATCCCGACGGGGGAGTATCTCTACGCCGACTGCCTGGTATCCGGCACAGGCCGGGCGGCGGACCCGGCAAAAGCGGCGTACTGGTACGAGCAGGCCGCCCGCCATGGGCACCTGCTCTCGCAGTGCTCCCTGGCGCGGCTGTACATTGCCGGCAAAGGGGTGGAGCGGGATCCGAAGAAGGGCCTGGCCCTGTGCGCTGCCGTGGCCCAGCAGGGCAGCGTGCCGGCGATGCTGCAGATGGCGCAGTTGCTGCTCGGCGACGACACGGCGGTACGCGACCCCGCCGCAGCCTACGCCTGGTACGAGCAGGCGGCGCAGCGCGGCTCGGCCGAGGCGCAGTATCAGCTGGGCGTGATGAGCCGTGACGGCCTGGGCCATGCCGCCGACACCGGGTTGGCGCGCAGCTGGTTCGAAACCGCGGCGGTGCAGTCGTACGCACCGGCCTACTTCCCCACCGCGCAACTCTATTTCAATACGCCGGCCGATCCGCAGACCGGCGGTCCGGCGCCGGAGATCCTGGCCAAGGACTACCTGTGGCTGCAGGTGGCGACGCACTGCGTCACCGACCCGGCGCAGCTGAGCCAGGCGCACGGCATGCTCGACCAGGTACTGACGATCATGCCCAAGACCTGGGCGCCGTCGCTGGACGAGAAGCTGAAGGGACATCTGTGCGACCGGCAGTCGGTGGCCGGCGAGGGCAAGGCGGCGTCGTGAGATCGGCCGCCTGCGAAGTGCATCACAAGGGCGGTCCGTACTGACCATTCCGATACTTGCCGGTCCCGCGTCGATCTGCGACAGTGATCGCTGGGATCAGCTGGCTCACGCTGCTGATGGGGAAAACATTATGAAGATGCATGCTTGGCGCATGGCTGCGCCAATACTGGCGACGGCGGCGCTGCTCACAGCCTGCGGCGGCGGCAGCGGCGACAGTCCCGACCAGCCGGCGCCGCAGCCGCAGAGTCTGGGCCTGATGAAGATCACGGTCAGCGGCATTGGCACCAATGCGATGACCTCGCATGCCGAGATGCTCTCCCAGGGTGGCAGCGGGCCGCAGCCGCGCGTCGTCAACACCGTGCCCAACGGCATCGACGTCAAGCAGATTTCGGCCACCAGCATCGACGTTGGCACCCGTGGCGCCGGCGGCATGCGCTACTTCAATGTGGTCTACAGCGTGCGCAACGCGCAGTTCTGCGGCACGCCCGGAACCTGCACCGCTTACGGCAGCAGCCACCAGAACCTCACCTTGATCGCCGCCGGCACCGCCGGCAACATCGACAGTACCGCGATCACTCAGCTCAACCGCTTCGACGGCAGCGTCGATACTGCTGCCATCGCCCAGCAGGTCCTGCCGACCCACGGCGTGATTCTCGACGGCGCTGGCACCGGCGTGGTGGTGCAGCCGGGCTACGAGTCGCTGCAGGTCTACAGCGAGGCGGAGATCGCTGCGATCCCGCTCGATCCGGGCGCCACCGGCCTGTTCCCGTACGGCTACGTGGTGAAGAACGTCAACACCAGCAGCAGCCGCACCTTGCCGGCCAACCCCGCCGCCAACCAGTTCGACGGCCAGCTGGCCTTCTCCTTCAAGGTGCCGCTGCAGACGGCCGCCACCGACGATCCCTACAGCATCGTGTTCATCTTCCAGGTGATCGAGGATCTCAACACACGGGTCACGCAGAGCGCCGAGGAGCAGACGGCGGTCGGCGATGTTCTCGCGACGGCGCGCGCCGCGGCGCTCGGCGGCACCGACCTGGCGGTGCTGGGCGGGCGCGTGGCGGAAACCAACATCGCCGACCCGATCTGTACCGTGCGCACCGCCGGCAGCGCCGCCTCCCCGCAGGCCTACCTGGTCAACAACGGCAACAACCCGACCCTGGCCGGGGCGCCCTACAACCTGGAGTCGCGCGCCGCCGACGCCGCGATCAACGGCGGTTTCTGCACCGCCATGAACGATGCCGGCTTTGGCAAACTGGTGGTCAGCGGCAGCCAGTCCGGCACCCGCACCGCGGCCGGCACCTACACCGGCAGCTACGCCGGCGGCGGCACCAACCAGCTGAGCTTCACGCCGGACGGCGCGCACCCGTTCTTCCGCGGCGAGACAGTGTCCTTCAGCTATACCACCGGCCTGACTTCGTTCACCGGCGGCCTGCCGCTGACCCGGACCTTCGTCGGCAGCTACCGGGTCGCCGGCAGCATCGCCGGATCGACCGGGACCTTCGGCACGGCAACGAACATCGCCGCTGGCAACGCTTCGTTCAGCATCGCCATTGGCGATTTCAACGGCGACGGCAAACTCGACCTGGCGGTGCTTAATGGTGACGATACTGTTTCCATTCTGCTCAACTACGGCAGTGGCGGTTTCTTGGCGTCAACCACCCTGGCGGTCGGCAGCAGCGCCAATGGTGGCGGCCTCGCCATCATTGCCGCGGATTTCAACGGCGACGGCAAGCTCGATCTGGCGGTGGCCGATACGGGCAACAACGTCGTCGCCATTTTCACCGGCAACGGCAGCGGCGGCTTCAGCGGACCGGCCACCTATGGTGTCGGTACCGGTCCGGAGTCGCTGGTCGCGGGCGACTTCAACGGCGACGGCAAGCTCGATCTGGCCGTGCTTAACAATGGCGACAATACTGTTTCTATTCTGCTCAACAACGGCAGCGGCTTCATTGGCGGCGCTAACCTGTCTGTCGGCACCAGCCCATTCGCTATTGCAACCGGCGATTTCAACGGCGACGGCAAGCTGGACCTGGTCGTGGCCAACGGCGGCGACGGCACGGTGTCGGTGCTGCTCGGCAACGGCAGCGGCGGTTTCGGCACCGCCAGCACCTTCACCGCCGGCGGCGGCGCCGACAGCATTGCCGTGGGCGACTTCGACAACGACGACGCAGTCGACCTCGCGGTCGGCAATGGCGCCGACAACACTGTCGTGCTGCTCAAGGGCGACGGCACGGGCAGCTTCGCCGCACCCGTGGCGTATACGGTGGGAAGCACTGGGTTCGCCAACCCGTACTACGTCGTCGCCGGCGATTTCAACGGCGACGGCAAGCTCGACCTGGCGGTAGCGAACAACGGCGACGGTAATGTCTCGGTGTTGCTCAACAATGGCAGCGGCGGCTTCTCCAAAGCGGTCAACTACGCCACCGGTTCCACCAGCCTTCCCTTCCCGGAAAGCGTCCTCACCGCCGATCTCAACGGCGACGGCAGGCTGGACCTGGTGGTGGCCAATTCCACCGAACCCGATATTTCGATCCTGCTGGGGCTGGGCGGGCCGTGAGCAGGACAGTTCGAAGGAGTATGAAATGAAAATTGGAATTTCAGCCGTATCTGCGATCCTTTTGATCGGCTACGCGACCCCGGCGTTGGCGTTGCAGCCGTTGTGTCAGGCTTCCCCCGAGAACCCGACCGTCATTCTCGGCCTGCTCGGCGCCGGCGCCGCCAGCGTTCCCTGGCTGCGCCACCGCGCCAGAACCTGGCTCGGACGCAAGTCGGGACGCGACCAGTCGGAATAAGGTTCAGGCGGGGCGGCGCAAGGCCGCCCGCGCTTCATTAAGCCCGGGTGCCGCCCCCAGGATGCGGTCCGCGCAATCGGCTAAGGTAGGAGCCGAAACCGCGAATCCGGGCCGCACGTGAATCCAGCCGTCGGGGTCAAGTCGGGCGCTATCGTCGCGCTACGGCTGTTCGACATGGCCTACGCCATCGACCTGGCGCGGGCCGAGGCGCTGTGGGCGCAGCGCCAGGGTGGGGGCAGCAGCCGCAGCCAGCTCAGCGCCACGCCGGCCAAGGCCGTGGCCTTCGACGTGCCGCCGGTGCTGCTGGCGCTCGACGCGGTGCCGCTGCACCTGGACGGCAGCGGCCTCAAGGCGGCCGCCACAGCGCGCCTCTACGACTTCGGCGTGGTGGCGCTGGCCTTGCGCATCCCAGTGACGGATTGCGACTGGATGGCGTATACGCGGCTGTGCAATGCCGCGGCCCAGGCCATCGACGGTGCCGTGTGGGAGGATCTGCTGGGGCGGGTGCGGCGGCCGCTGGTGCAGGCCCTGCACCGGCCCTACGACAGCCGCGTGCAGGAGGACTACCTGCTGGCCATCGTGCAGCAGTGGAGCGAGCCGCTGAAGACGGCCGAGCTGGAGCAGCGCCTCGACCTGGTGCCGCTGCTGTCCGGCGACAAGCGGCCGCTGTCGGAGGGGGCGCGGCGCGAGCTGCTGCGGCAGCGCTTCTCCTACTACGAGGATGACCTGGTGGTGATCACCTGGGACCGCGCCTTTATCGTCGAGCCGCGCGGCGACTCCGACGTCGCCGACGTGCTGGAAGTGGCCAATGCCCAGCTGCTGGAGCAGCGCTACTACGACGAGCTGCTCGACGACGAGCTGCCGCGCATGTACGACCTGGTCGAGCAGGCGCAGCGCGCCCGTCACTGGTATGCGCCGCGCCGCTTCGCCGACCTGGCGCGGCGTCTCTACACCCTGGTCGCGGAAGTCACCGAGCTGACCGAGAAGGCCGACAACGCCCTGCAGGTGACCGAGGACGT
>CAYWPB010000169.1:0-8270 GCA_964458725.1 uncultured Nevskia sp.
GCTCCAATCTCCTCACTGTAATTGCTGGCTGTGCAGGTCCGCTGCGCGGCCCAACGTGGGTTGCGCACCCCATCCATGGGGTGCGCCCCTGCGGGGCCGCCTCCGGCGGCGCGAATTCGCTCCCGGCGAATTCGTCGACTCCCATCACCCGCTCCAATCTCCTCACTGTAATTGCTGGCTGTGCAGGTCCGCTGCGCGGCCCAACATGGGCGCTCCTTCCAAAGCCTCCTTACCGGACCTGCCGTGACTTGACCATTTGAGGCGGGACGCGGCCGGGTTTGGCCGCTGCTCGCCGTGCACCCTGCCCTCCTGAACCATGATCCAGGTCACGACATCCGCCCGGGCCGCGCCTCGCCGCCTTCCGGCCGCTCCTGGCCCGTACTTTGCTCAAAGAAGTGCAAATAACTTGCTCTTTTTGCAACGAACTCAGTTACACTCAGTGCAAAGATGCAGGTACGTGCGAGTTCCGGGCTGAGGGGGAATGCGGTCAGCCAGTACGCAGGTAGTGCGCCTCCCGCCGCGGGATCACGAAAAATTCATCAGGGCCGGGTATCCCTATAGGGGTACTCGGGAGTTGCACAAATTACTTAGGGAAGTCGTGCCCATGCGCATTCGTCTAACTCCGATCGCAGCTGCTGTGCTGGCGATGGTCTCCGCTGCAGCCGCTGCCGAGGATTCGTCGTCGCCGACTGTCAACACCAACGAAGGCCTGGCGTACAGCGATTATGTCGCTTTCATGCCCGGCTTCTTCAAGCCCGACAAGGGCCGCTTCGCTCCCAATCTGGACCGCGGCGTCCAGGGCACGGGCTTCTCCTTCACCTTCCTCTACGGCAACCAGCTCACCCCGCACTGGTCGCTGGAGGGCAACATCATCGGCTCCACGCTGGAGACCTGTAACGACTGCGGCACCAACTTCTACCAGTGGGGCGGCATGATCGACGTCTCCTACAGCCTGTGGGACCGCCGCACGGGCACGGTGACGCCGTTCATCTTCGGCGGCGTCGGCGCCATGTACAACGACGTCATCCCGCGCGACAAGCAGGAGACCACCTTCAACGGTGAAGCCGGCCTGGGTCTGGTGACCAAGGAGCTGTACCACGGCATCCGCCTGCGCGCCCAGGCGCAGTACATCCACGACACCTTCCAGAGCGGCCAGAACGACTACCGCGCCTCGCTCGGCATCGAAGTGCCGCTGGGCAAGGTGGTCGAGCACGTGGTCGAAGTGCCGGCGCCGATGCCGCCGGTGATGACTCCGCTGGCCAAGGAAATCCCGCGGCCCTGGGTCGACAGCGACGGCGACGGCGTGGACGACGAGCACGATCTGTGCCCCAACACGCCGCACGGCCTGAAGGTCGACGCCCACGGCTGCGTCATCCCCGGCCAGCAGATCGAGCTCAACGGCGTGACCTTCGAGTTCAACAAGGCGCGCCTGATGGTCAACGCGCAGACCATCCTCGACACCATCGCGCCGGCCTTCACCGGCCAGCCGAACCTGCGCGTCGAGATCGCCGGCCATACCGACAGCATCGGCAGCGCCGCTGCCAACCTCAAACTGTCGCAGGCGCGCGCGGAAGCAGTGCGTAACTACCTGATCAGCCGCGGCGCCAAGCCGGAGCAGGTCAGCGCGAAGGGTTATGGCAAGACCCAGCCGTTGATCAGCCCGGAGCGTACCGGCGAGGACCGCGAGCGCAACCGCCGCGTGGAATTCAGGATTCTGGAAAAGTAATCAGAGCTAGGGCTCAGGAATAGTCATCATGAACGGCATCATCAAGTTGGGTATCTCCTCGCGCGGCGTCGCCGCGCTCCTGCTCACTGCCGCGCTGGGCCTGGCCGGTTGCCACGCCAACGGCGGCAATTTCAATGGCGGCAGCAGCAATGGCGGCGGCGCCTCCTCCGGCGCCAGCAGCGGCGCGTCGTCGGGTGCGTCCAGCGGCGCTTCGTCGGGAGCCAGCAGCGGCGCCTCGTCGGGCGCATCGAGCGGCGCTTCTTCCGGCGCCAGCAGCGGTGCTTCTTCCTCCGGCTCGTCCAGTGGTGGACCGACCAACAACGGCGGCGTGACGATCAAGCTGGTGCCCTCCACGGTCACCCCGAACCAGGCGTTCAGCCTGATCTACACCGGCCCGACCTTCCAGGACGCCAGCACCGTCTGCACCGCCAGCAACAGCGCCAGCGATCCGAAGTGGGCCGGCACGGTGTCCCCCGCCGGCGGCACGAAAGCGATGACGGCGCCGGCGGCGCCGGACATCTATATCTACGCCATCTCCTGCACCACCGACGGCCAGACCTTCACCGCGGCGGCGCAGCTGGTTGACGGAGTGACCCCGCCCGGCAACGGCGGCGTGTCGCTGAAGGTGGTGCCGAACTCGGTCCACCCGGGCCAGGGTTTCACCCTGTTCTACACCGGCACGACCACCGTCGACTCCACCAGCACCTGCGCCGCCAACAACACCGCCACCGACCCCAACTGGCTGGGTTCGGTCGGCGTGTTCGGCGGCGCGGTGGCGCTGACGGCCCCCGGGGTGCCGAACATCTACACCTACTCCGTCGTCTGCACCACCGACAACAACAGCTACGCCGCGTCGGACAAGCTGTTCGACGGCGTGCCCAAGCCGACCGATTGCGGCGTCTCCTTCAACGGCCAGACGGTGCCGACCCTCAACCTGCTCGAGCCGACGGCGGTAGTTTCGCCAGTCACCACCGGCGTCACGGTGGAAGCCGGGGTGTTCCAGCCCAACAACATCGTCGACCAGGATCCGAACGACTTCACCATCCTCAACCTGCCGGTCGGCCTGCTCGGCGGCAGCGTCGGCGCGAAGGTGACGGACACGACGCAGACTTACCCGGCCGGCACCCTGGCGGGCTTCGAGGTTTCGCGTCCGGGCGATGACGGCCTGCTGACCCTGAGCCTGCTGACGGACATCACCGTCGGCACCCTGCTCGACGGCGTCCCCGCCGACACCGCCGGCGCAACCTCGTCTTCGGCGCTGCAGCTCGACATCCTGAGCCTGCTGGCCAGCCCGAACCGCTCGTTCATCGGCTTCATCACCACCAAGCCGTTCAACGCGATCCAGGTCAACAGCGGCGGCCTGGTTTCGGCCCTGGCACAGACCGACGTCTACCAGGCCTGCGTCAGCACCCACGTGCTGAGCTCCTCCAGCTCGAGCAGCTCCGGCGGCAGCTCTTCGTCGTCGTCCTCCAGCTCGAGCAGCGGCGGCTCCTCGTCCAGCAGCAGCTCCTCGGGCGGCTCGAGCAGCAGCTCGTCGAGCGGCGGCGCCTTGCCGCTGGGCACGGCTTCGATCAGCGTCGCACCGAATCCGGTGGCCGCGGGCGGCAGCTTCACGCTGACCTACACGCTGCCCCCGAGCACCACCTGCACGGCCAGCAATACCGCGGGCCTCGTCGGCTGGACCGGCACGGCGTTCTCCGGCTCCGGCACGGTTACCCTGATCGCGCCGACCACCCCGAACGTCTACGCCTTCAGCCTGGCTTGCGGCGCGGCGCCCCTGGGTGCCACCGAGACGGCCCAGGCCAACCTGTATGTCGGCCTGGCCTCGCCGGTGAAGGCGGACTGCGGGGTCAACAGCGCCGGCAGCGCAGTGCCGACGGTGGGCTTCACCGACACCGACTCCAGCGTGGCCACCACCAGCAGCGGCGCCCTGACCTGCCTGGATTGCCAGGTCGGCCAGCCCGAGAACGCGGTGAACGCGGACCTCAGCAACTACGCCTACATGGACAAGACGGTGGCCCTGCTGTCGATGAACAACCAGAGCCTGACCGTCAACCACAACGCCACCATCGACGCCGGGCACACGGTGGGCTTCGTGGTTGCCAGCCCGACCCAGGTGCTGACCCTGGCGCTGCTGAACGGCCTGACGGTGGACACCCTGCTCAACGGCGTGACCCAGGACAGCGCCAGCACCAGCAGCGCGCTGCAGCTGGACCTGCTGCAGCTGCTCGGCAACCCGAGCCAGGCCTTCCTCGGCCTGACCACCACCAAGCCGTTCAACCAGGTGCAGATCAGCACCAATGCAACGCTGGCCCAGGCGGTCGGCGAACTGGACGTGTATCAGGCCTGCGTCACCACGCCCTGATCCGGCTGTAGGGCTTTAAAACGAGCCCGGCCCGTCGCAAGACGGGCCGGGCTTTTTCTTGAACGCGAAGCGGCGGCGTCAGCCGCCGACCACTGCCCCTCTCCACTTGCCGGAGAGGGGGCCGCCGGCGGGGCCGGCGGCGCGGTGAGAGGAGCGTGCGCCCTGAGCACGCGCGCTGGCGTGCTCAGGCAAACCTCAGCCGACGCGGGTCTTGATCGTCACTTCGACGTTGTTGCGCGTGGCGTTGGAATAGGGGCAGACCTCGTGAGCCTTGGCCACCAGCTTCTCCGCCTCGGCCTGGCCGATGCCGCTGACGGTGACGTCCAGGCCCACCTTGAGACCAAAGCCGCCCTCGGAGCGCGTGCCGATGCCGACCGCGGCGTCGACCCTGACGCCGGTGACCGGCAGCTTCATCTGCTTGGCGATGAAGTCGGCGGCGCTGCCGAAGCAGGCGGCGTAGCCGGCGCCGAACAGGTCCTCCGGCGTGGTGGTGCCGGGCTTGCCCGGGCCGCCCATGGCCTTGGGCACGGACAGGTCGACCGAAACGATGCCGTCGGAGGAAGCGGTATGACCATTGCGGCCGCCGGTGGAGGTGGCGTGGGCGGTGTACAGGATGTTGAGGGACATGCGGGCTCTCCTTTTCCTTGGAACGGGAGGAGCAGCCTGCGCCTTGACCACCGCCGGGCGCAAGCGACGGGGCGGGTTCAGCCCGGCTCGGGCGGCGTCCCTTCCTCCTCGCCTTCGCCCGACTCGAACAGCGCCTGCTGGCGCAGCGCTTCCGGTAGCTGCTTGCCCGCCTTGGCGCCGAGCTTCTTCAGCAGCTCGATCTTGCGCACCACGTTGCCAGGACCTTCCAGCAGCTTGCCGCGGGCGTCGACGTAGAGCTTGCCGGCCAGTTCGATGGCGTTGCCGAGGCGGCTCAGGTCCTGCTCGAAGCCGACGAATTTGTCGTAGAGTTTTCCCGCCTCATCGGCGATCTGCAGCGCGTTGCGGTTCTGCCGCTCCACTTTCCACTGGTTGTCGATCGTGCGCAGCGTCGGCAGCAGGGTCGAGGGGCAGACCAGGCCGATGTTCTGGTCCAGGGCTTCCTGGTACAGCTCGGGCGCGTTCTTCACCGCCTCGATGTAGGCCGCCTCGTTGGGCACGAACATCAGCACGAAGTCGAGCGAGCCGAGGCCTTCGATGGCATGGTAGTTCTTGCCGCCCAGCTCGCGAATGTGGCTGCGCAGCGAGCTGACGTGGGCAGCCAGCGCGGCGGCACGCTCGGCCTCGCCGGCGGCATCCACCAGGCGGGTGTAGGCGGTGAGCGAGACCTTGGAGTCGACGATGATGTCGCGCCCGCCGGGCAGGTGCACCACCGCGTCGGGGCGGTAACGCTGGCCGGATTCGTTCTGGCCGCTGAACTGGGTCTGGTACTCGCGGTCCTTCTCCAGGCCGGACAGCTCCAGGATGCGCTCCAGCACCAGCTCGCCCCAGGTGCCCTGGGTGCGCACGTTGCCGCGCAGCGCGCCGGCCAGGCTGCTGGTCTCGGCGCTGACCTGCTGGTTGAGCTTCGCCAGCTGCGCGATCTGCTCCTTCAGCGCGACGCGGTCGCGCGTCTCGTTGTCGTAGGTCTGCTTCACCTGCTGCTCGAAGCCGGCGATCTTTTCGCGCAGTGGCTTCAGCACCTGCTCCAGGTTCTGCTGGTTCTGCTCGGTAAAGCGCCGCGACTTGTCCTCCAGGATTTCCTGCGACAGCTGCTTGAAGCGCAGGCTCATCTCGTCGCTGGCCTGCTGCAGGAGCTTCAGCTTGTCGCCGGCGGCAGTTCGCTCCTGTTCCAGCGTGGCGCGCAGCACGGCGCGCTCGGACTCGGCCGCCACCAGCTGGCCGCGGACCTGCTCGTGGGTGACACGCAGCGCCGCCAGCTCCTGCTCGCGCGCGGCCAGCACCTGCGCCCGCGTCTCGGCGCCGGCTTCAGCCGCTGCGGTCAGGCTGCGCTGCCGCTCGGTCGCGGCGCGGCCGGCCAGCCAGGCCAGCAGGGCGCCGATCGCGGCGGCAAACAGGGCGGCAACCATCAGGGAGAGATTCATCGGCCGATTTTAGGCGGCCAGCGCCTCCGTTCGCGAGCGGCTCAACCGACAGTGAGCAGTTCCTCGTGGAAGGCGCCGATCTGGCGGAGCCGGTCGACGAAATGAATCTCCAGGATCCAGTGCCGCTCGCGCCCCAGCGGATCGAGCCCGCGCATGGGCGTGTGGTTGCCGGCATCGGCCCACGCGACCGCCCGATCCACCGGCAATGATTTATGCGGGAACTCGCCGATCAGGTGCGCCGCCAGCTTGCCGCCGAACTCCCAGCCGGCCTGCTGCGCCAGCGTGCGGACATGGGCATAGAGCTCGCTGCCGGTGATGCCCGGATGCTCCTGGAAGTATCTCTTGCCGGCGGCGAAGGCGGTGGCCGCGTCGTCGCGCAGGCGCAGCTTGTGCGGGTCGTCGCCCAGCACATAAGTGCGGCCGAAGTCCGCCTCCCAAGCCTCGAACACCGGTCCGAGATCGACGAACAGGATGTCGTCCTCGCCCAGTGTCAGGTCCGGCGGATTCTCGTCGTACGGCGCGAGCGTGTTCGGCCCGGCGCGCACGATGCGCTTGTGCCAGTTCTGCTCGATGCCGAACTCGCGCCGGCCGAGCTCGGCGATGTCGCGGGTCAGCTGCGACTCGGTGATGCCGGGGCGGATCAGGCTTTCGATGCGGGAGAAGAAGGCCGCGGCCTTGTGCTGGGCCTCGAGCAGCGCGGCGATGCGCTCGGCTTCGGTCGGCATGGCGGTCCCATGGTCAAAACGGGGCTGTATTAAAACAGAACCGCGGGCCGCTGCGGACGATTCCGGGACAAACCGTGTGTCTGCTCGTACGTCTTTGATTTCAATGGCTTGTCCAATGCCGGTCAGCCGCGGCAGGGGGCTCCGGCTTGCTTTTGCTGTTTTGTTTATTTAATTTGTTAAATATATTCACTAAAACAGGCCGCACCGCGGCCAAGGCAGATCATGGCCGGACTCGCGCTGCGCCGACGCACCCAGGCTCCCGCCCGCGGCCGCCCGCCGCGGGTCAGCGCCGAGGACATCGTCGCCGCGGCGATCGACATCGGCCTGTCGCGCGTCACCCTGGCCGGAGTCGCCGGCCGCCTCGGCGTCACGGTGCCGGCGCTGTACCGCCACGTGCGCAACCGCGACGAGATCGTCAAGCTGGCCGCAATCCAGCTGACGATGCGGCGCGCACAGCCGACCGGCGCCGCTGGCGACTGGTCCGACGTGGTGCGGGGCTGCGCGTTCGGCATGGTCGAGCTGTTTACCGCCGAGCCGCAGCTGATCTGCGAGGTCATGAGCGGCACCCTCGGACCGGACGGCGAGATGGACTTCGTCGAGCAGTTTCTCGCTGCGCTGACTCCGCACGGCTTCGCCCCGGCCGAAGGCATCCGCATTCACCATGCCGTGGCCATGCTCGCCATCGGCGCGGCGGTCAGCGCCACCGCAATGAAGTCCGGCTACAGCGGCGGCGCCTCCCACGAAAGCTCGATCCGCGCGGCGCTGGCGCAGCGTGCGCCGAACGAACTGCCGCTGGTGCGCAGCGCCCTGCCGGCCTACCTGCACATCGATCCGCAACAGTGGCGGGAATCGCTCGACGCCCTGGTGGCGGGGATTGCCGCGCGCCGCGGCGAAACCCTGCCGCCGGCCGCCGCAGGCCGAGCCCGCGCGCGCCCGAAAAAGTAGCCCCACAACAAGAAGCAAAAACGGAGGAGAGCCGTCATGACTTCGCTGCTGATCCACGCCGGTCTGGGCCTGTTCTGCCTGGTCCTGTTCTTCCGCTTCAACGCCCACACCTACAGGCCGGGCTGGAAGGGCGCCGCCGCGTCCTTCCTCGAGGTGCTGTACTACCTGATCGCCGTGGCCTCGGTCTGCGTCGGCTGGTACTTCAACATCCAGTACGTGATGGCCGACCCGGAGAAGGCGGGCTGGATCGATTACACCAAGAACCTGTTCACCAACCCCGCCGCCGGCTCCGGCTCGCAGGACTTGATCACGGCAAACGTGTTTTTGTTCCCGCTGTGGACCATCATTGATGGGCCCAGGAGAGGGCTCAAGCAGTGCTGGATCTATTTCGTGCTGAGCCTGTTCACCAGCTTCGGCTTCGCCATGGGCCTGTACCTGGC
>CAYWPB010000170.1:0-6136 GCA_964458725.1 uncultured Nevskia sp.
CTTCCGCTCCATCAGCGGCCTGATCGGCAAGATCAACCACGACGAATACCAGGTCGCCACGCCGGTCGCCACCATCGGCATCCGCGGCACCGACTACCTGGTGGTGATCTGCGACGCGGTCTGCGCCACCGATCCGCAGATCCAGGCGGTGCTGCCGCCGGGCGTCGATCCCACCGGAGGCATCGTCACCACGGTCTACTCACACAGCATCGTGGTGAAGGACGCCGGCGGCGAGGTAACCCTGCTGGAAGGCCAGTACCTGCTGGTCCTGCCGGACGGCACCAACATCCTGCTGCCGATCGAGCCGCATTTCCTGCACGTCGATCCGACGCCGAATCCGGCAACCTGCTCCGGCTGAAAAAAGCGGCACGGCCGGCCGGAAGTTCTTCCACGTAAACAGCCCAGGCCGGACGCGGGCTGCTAAGATCGCCGCATGAACCAGACTGTCGAACCGCAGCGCCTCAATCTGCCGCCGGGCTACGAGTCCCTGGCCCCTCTGGACCGCATGCGCCACGCCGGCCGCGCTGTGCCGCCCAACCTGAGCCGCGGCTGGTGCGCCGGGCTCAACAGCGTGTTCCTCAATGCCAGCGAGATGGGCAAGGCCTGCGCCGACTACCCGATCGCCTTCATCCGTGACGCTACCAACGGCGAGTATCTGCCGGTCGCCTTGCTCGGCCTGCGCAACGGCGAGAACCTATTCGTCGGCGCCGACGGCCGCTGGCAGGCGCTGAGCTACATTCCCGCCTACGTGCGGCGCTATCCGTTCTGCACCCTGGAACTGCCGCCGGCTCAGGGCAGCAGCGAGCCGCAGCGGCTGATCGGAGTCCAGGAAAATCAGCTGGTCGCCTCCGATAAGCCCTACTTCAACGACCAGGGCGAGGCCACGCCGGAGTGGCAGCCGGTGCAGGAACTGCTGGAAGCGATGGAAGCCGCGCGCCAGCAGACTCGCGCTTTCACCCGCCGGCTCGAGGCCTTCGGCCTGTTCGCGCCATTCGACGCCGTGGCGTTGCCACGCGGCGGCCAGCAGATGCGCCTGCAAGGCCTGCACCGCGTCGACGAGGAGAAGCTCAACGCGCTCGGCTCGCGCGAGCAGAAGATGCTGATGCGCAAGGGCGAGCTGCGCGCGGTGTACGCGCACCTGCTGTCGCTGGAGAACTTCGGCAAGCTGCTCGACCTGACGCAGATGCGCGCGGCCGCCGCAACCTAGGGATCCGCGGATGGGCGTCGAGATCCGCCTGACCGACCGCGAGCTGCCGGTTTCCCCGGTCTACATCGACTTCCTGGCCCACCTGCTGGACGGCCGCCCGCACGACGACGGCGAATGGGCCGACCAGACCTCCGAGGCGCTCAACTATGGCCTGGCCGAACTGCAGCGCCGCGCCGAGGCCGCCGCGCCGCGGGTCATGAACGACGAGCGCGGCCGCGCCCACATCGCCCGCGCCTACAACCTGCTGCTGGCCCTGCTGACCGGCGATTTCGCACCGATCGCCGAGCTGCAGCAACGTTTCCACTTCATCAATGTCATCGGCATTCCGCGCACCGGCGGCTCCTACCTCACCGCCGAGCTGTACCGCGCCCTGGGCATCGAGCCGCGCCGGGTGCCGTTCGCCGTGGCCCACGACGGCTTTCCCGAAGCCGGCCCGTTCGAGATGGCGCCGGCCGCCAACAGCTGGGTGCGCAGCCTGCACACCATGGCCGAATACCTGAGCATGGTGGAGCTGTTCTTCGGCGGACGCGCGCCGCGGCAGGGCCGCATCGTGGTGCCGAAGAAACTGACCAAGGGCATCTACGCCGGCGGCTTCTTCCACCGCATCCTCGGCGAGGCGGTGGAGCACATCGTCACCCTGCGCCATCCGGTCGCCGCCTGCGTCTCCTCCTACGACAAGTCCGGCGGCCTGCCGGCCGACGGCCGCTTCACCGTGCGCTCCAACATCGAGGACTGGTGCCGGCGCGACCTGCTTTACACCGGCTGCTCGGCGGAGGAGCTGGTGGCGATGGACTACTTCGACGCCTACCTGCGCTACTGGGAGCAGTACCACTACTCCGTCGCCACCACCGGCCTGTCCGCCAACCGCGGGCTGCGGGTGGTGGTGTACGGCAAGGAACGGCTGGAAACGCTGGCGCGGGACTTCCACCGCCGCCATGGCAGCCCGCTTGAGCCCGGCGAATTCAAGGTGAGCCAGGTGGCGTGGCAGCGTCATGCCGAATGGGTCGAGCGCTCGCGCCCGGCACTGCGGCGAGTCGCGGCGCTGTGGGCACGCATGGGCATTCCTTTCCCGCTGGCTGAAGTGGAAGAGTGCTGGTAACCGGCGATGAGCCGCATCCTGCTCGGCTGGGAACTGGGTGGCGGCTACGGCCACCTCGCCTCGCTGCGCTCTGCCGCGCGCGCGCTACGCGCCGCCGGCCACGACTGCGTATTTGCGGTGCGCATGCTGGAAAACGCGGCGGAGTTCCTCGAACCGGAGCTGGGTCCGGTACTGCAGGCGCCGGTGCGCCTGGGCAACGGCCGCAACCCGGTGGCGCTGCAACTCAGTTATGCCAGCCTGTTGCACAACGTCGGCTTCGACGACCCGCCGGGCCTGGCCGCGCGCGTTGCCGCCTGGCGCGAGCTGCTGCACGCCTGCCGCGCCGAGCGGCTGGTGGTGGATCACAGCCCCATCGCGCTGATCGCGGCGCGCAGCCTCGGCATCCCAGCCGCCGCCATCGGCACCGGCTTCGACCTGCCGCCGCTGGTCAGCCCCTTTCCCAGCTTCCAGCCCTGGGCGCCGGTGCCGCCGGAGCAGCTGCGGCACAACGAGCAGCAGGTGCTGCTCGAGCTGAACCGTGCGCTGGAGCGGCTGCAACTGCCTCCATATGCCAGCCTGCAGCAGATCTATCAGGAAAGCGGGCGGGCCTTGCTCACCTATCCCGAACTGGATCACTACGACGCGACGCGCCAGGAGCCGTACCTCGGCGTGCCCGACTACGCCCAGGGCGTCGCACCCGAGTGGCCGGCCGGCGACGCGCCGAGAGTGCTGGCCTACCTGCGCGCCCATCCCCAGCTCGACGCCATGCTCAAGGCCCTGTCCGCCAGCAAGGCGCGCGTGCTGCTGCGCATCGCCGAGATCGAGCCGGAGCGGCTGCGGCCCTATCTGCGGCCAGGCTTCCACATTGTCGGCCACTCGATCGACCTGCGCCGCGCCGCCCAGGACTGCGACGCCTACCTGCACTACGCCGCGCACGGCACCGTGGCCGAGCTGCTGCTGGCGGGCAAGCCCGGCGTGCTGTGGCCCGACAACGTCGAGCGCTGGCTGGTGGCGCGCCGTGCCGAACAGCTCGGCGCCGCGGTGGTGGCGCCGCAGCAGCAGGAATTCGACTTGGCGGCGGCGTTGGAGCGGGCGCTGTCGGACATCGCGCTGCGCAAAGCCGCCGAGAGCTTCGCCGCGCGCCATCGCGGGCAGAATCGGGTGGCGATACCTGAGCGGCTGATGCAGCGGATATTGGCGGCTTAGCTACTTCACCTCATCATGCGTCATACCGGCGAAAGCCGGTATCCAGAGAGCCCCAGGCGCCGCACTCCGAATCCCTGGATACCGGCTTTCGCCGGTATGACGCCTCGGATAAACCCCTACATCGCGGCCTGCCGCGCCAGCCAGTTCTTGAGCGGACCGAGCCGGCCCACCGCCTCCATGCCCAGGCCCAGCACCGCCTTGACCCCGGGCAGGCGCAGGCGGAAGGCGCGATAGAGACCATCGGTGACCGCCAGCATCTCCAGGTTCGCCGCCTTGCGCGCGCGCGCATAGCGCTGCAGGGTGCGCGGCGCCGACCAGTCGCGTCCGGCCTCGCGGGCCTCGGCCAGGGTGCTGGCCAACTGCTCGACATCGGCAAAGCCGAGGTTGACGCCCTGCCCGGCCAAGGGGTGGATCGCATGCGCCGCGTCGCCGACCAACACCAGGCCGGGCCGCGCGTAGTCCTGGGCGTGCAGCAGGCGCAGCGGGAAGGAGATGCGCGGGGTGGTCTCCAGCACCTCGCCCAGCGCCTGCTCGAAGGCCTCGCCCAGGCGCACCATGAACGCCGCATCGTCCAACTCGAGCAGCTCCTGCGCCAGCGGCTCTTCCGCCGACCAGACGATGGAGCAGCGCCCGTCCGTTAGCGGCAGGAAGGCCAGCGGGCCGCTGCTGAGGAAGCGCTGCCAGGCGGTGGCGCGATGCGGACGGCTGGTGCGCACGTGGCAGACGATGGCGCGCTGCGCATAGGGCCAGCTCACCGTATCGATGCCGGCCAGACCGCGCAGCTGCGAGTCCGCGCCGTCGGCCGCGACCACCAGCCGCGCGCGCAGCTCGCCGCCGTCGGCCAGGTGCAGCACCGAACCGGTTTCGCCGAACTGCGCCGAACGGATGCCGGTGCGCTCGTAGCGGCTAACACCCTCGAGCCGCGCCCACAGCGCATCCACCACCAGACCATGCTCGACGATCCAGCCCAGTTCGGCCAGGCCGGAAGCGGCGCCGTCGAATTCCAGCGCGTGGTCCGGGCCGCGCTCCCACACGCGCATCGCCGCGTACGGGCTGATGCGCCGCGCGCTGATCGAAGTCCAGACGCCAAGGCGGTCAAGCAACCGCGCCGAGTGCGGTGCCACCGCGTAGACGCGCAGGTCGTAGCCGGCTGGATCGTAGGGCGCTGGCGCAGCGGCGCGCTCGACCAGGACGGTGCGGAAGCCCTGCTGGCGCAGCGCGATGGCGGCGGCGGCACCGACCGGGCCACCGCCGACGACGGCGATGTCGTGAAGGGGGGCAGTCATGTAGTTCGAACGTCCGTGAAGCTCGGCAGGAACCGGCTAGCGGTGTGGCTGGAGCTACCCCTCACCCTAACCCTCTCCCGCAAGGGGAGAGGGGACTGGCGCGGCAGGATTTGAGGTACCCGTCTCATCGACCGCGCTCACCAACCCCCTCTCCCCTTGCGGGAGAGGGCTGGAGTGAGGGGTAGGCGGCCTGCGCCAAGGCTTCATGGATGGCCTCAAGCACGGATTCAGTTTGCCCAAGAACTTCATTGTTCCAGTAACGCAAGACCCGATAGCCCTTGGACTTCAAATAGGCCGTGCGGGCTTCGTCGCGTTCAAGCTGTTCCGTATGCTGCCCGCCATCGACTTCGATGACCAAGCGGCGCTCCATGCACACGAAGTCAACCACGTAAGGCCCGATTGGCTGCTGCCGGCGGAACTTAACGTCATCGATGCTGCGATTGCGCAATCTCTTCCAGAGCAGAAGCTCGGCATCAGTCGAGCGATGCCGAAGGTCTTTTGCTTGGTTGTAGCCTGCGTGCATCGCTCCCTACCCTTCTTCCTCGAGCGAAGAGCGCACCGCCGACCGCGGCAACCCCAGATGCCCCAGGTGCTGCCGCAGCACCATCTGCCGCAGCGGGCCGGCCAGCTCCACCGCGACCAGCCCCCAATGGCGCGCCTGCGACAGCAGCGGCACGCGGTTGGAGAACGCGCGCACCATCAGGTCAGTGAGGCCGCTGACCCGGTTGCGGTCGCTCTCGCGGCGCTGGGCGTATTCGGCCAGGATTTCGGCGGCACCCGGGTCGGCGGCGGCAGCGACCAGTTCGGCCAGAGTGGCGACGTCGCGCAGGCCGAGGTTGAAGCCTTGCGCGGCGACCGGGTGCAGGCTCTGCGCGGCGTTGCCGATGAAGATCGTGCGCGGCGCGGTGAGGGCTTCGCTGAGTACCCGCGACAGCGGGTAGCTCCAGCGTCGACCCAGCGCGGTGAAGCGGCCGAGGCGGCCGCCGAAGCAGTCCTGGGCCTGGGCCAGGTAGGCCGCATCGTCGAGCGCCAGGCGCGATTCGATGAGTGTGTCCGGCGTGGTCCACACCAGCGAGGCGGCATCGTCCGGCTTGGGGATCAGAGCGATCGGGCCGTCCGGCGTGAAGCGCTCGTAGGCCACACCGTGGTGCGGGCGCGACAGGCGCACGGCGCTGACAATGGCGTGCTGCGCGTAATCGCGCTTGCCGGCGGCGACGCCGAGCAGCTCGCGCACCGCCGAGCGCGCGCCGTCGGCGGCGGCCACGAGGCGGGCGCTGAGGTCGCGTACCGTTCCCACCGCTTTGACGCCGGGCCCGCCCGACCGTTCGCCCCGCCACCATGCCAACCACCTCGCCCCGC
>CAYWPB010000170.1:6146-8251 GCA_964458725.1 uncultured Nevskia sp.
GGGGCGCGGTGGGCGGGGGCCACGAGCGGGGGGCGGGGGTCGGGTACGGTGCAACCGGCTTGGACGTTGAGCCGCACCGACTGTTGGCCCGGCACCATGCCCACCAGCTTCGCCGGCTGCAGCAGTTCCAGGTGCGGCAGCGTGTTCATGCGTGCCAGCAGCGCGGTGCCGATGGCGCGCAGCGGCACGTTGTAGCCCAGCGCTTCGAGCCCGGCTTCCGCGGCGCTGAAGCGTGCGGTGCCGAAGCGGCCGCGCTCGGAGATGTGGGTGGCGGTGATGGGGGCAGCCTCCGCGGTGAGCGCGCCCCACACGTTGTAGCCGCCGAAGATGCGGCGGCTGGCGTCATTGAGAGCGATGCAGCGCTCGTCCCAGGCCGGCGCGCTGGCCGGAGGCGCGGCAGCCTCGATCAGAACCACGCGCAAGGACGTATCGGCCAGGGCTACCGCGAGGCTGGCGCCGACCAGGCCGCCGCCGATGATCGCAATGTCGTAGTCGTTCACGGAAAGAAAGAACAGGCCGGCATGTAAGTTCAGCCGCTTATCAGAAGGGAAACCACAGCGGCGGCAACCAGCGTGATGCCGATCATCACCGAATACACCAGCAGCAGCAGTCCCACGCCGAGCCCGGTCAACCACAGCTTGCCGCCATAGACGCGGCGCAGCGCCATGGCCAGGTAGACGGGGATGGATAACTTCAGCAGTCCGTCGATCAGCGACGGCCAGGGAACTTGCTGCAGCAACAGATCGAGAAAAACGAAGGCGTGGTAATGCAAGGCAAACAGCAGATGCACGCCGTAGCGCAGATGGTGCCGCAGGTACGCCAGCTGCAGCAGGCCGGCGAACAAGGGCAGCAGGAAGAACATCGCAACCGGCGCGTCGCTGTCGATCGCCCGGTTGAGTTCGGCGTAGGCCTGGCCGCGGGTCTGCTTGAAATACTTGTGGATACGGGCGTCGAGTTGCGGGGAACCGGTGGTGAGCTCGCGCAGGTCGTCATCGGTCGGAAATGCCGGGGACTGGCTTCCGTCCGATTTTGATGTTGCCGCTTGCGGAGACGCGAACAGCGGTTTGTCGTCCTCGCCCGGATCGGTACGGAACCACGACGAGTGATGGTTCAGTCCCGAGATCGCGAAAAACACCACGCTCGCCGCCAGGTAAAGACGCAGCGGCCGGATGTAGCACTGCCGACGGCCGGAAATGTAATCCACCGTGAGGGCCCCGGGCCGGATCAGCAGCCGCTTGAGGGTCCGCAGCAGCTTGCCCTCCAGCGCCATCTGGTCTTGCACGAACTCGCGCACGAACTCGCCGACAGTGGGCGTTTCGATGCGCGCCTCCTGGCCGCAGGCCGAGCAGTAGGCGCCGGCCAGTGCGGCGCCGCAGTTCATGCAGGCCTGGGCGGGCGCCGCCGCCCCAGGCGACGAGGTGGGGACGGCAGCGGCGGTCACAGGCTGTTGCCGAACGCCGAGGTCATCACGCCGGAGAGCGCCGTGGCGCCCGCAGCGGCGATGTAGAGGAAGTACAGCACCGCCATGCGCCACAGCGTGCGCTTCCAGGTGCCGCCATAGACGCGCCGCAAGGCCAGGAAGGCATAGCCGGCCCCGATCACCTCCAGCCCGGTGCGCAAGGGCTGCCACGGCACCAGCATCACCATCAACAGCAGGAAGGCGAAGCAGTGCAGGTGCACCGAGAACAGCAGGTGCACGCCGTAGAGCTGCTTGTTCTTGCGGTACAGCCAGCGCAGCAGCAGTGCGAAATACGGCAACAGAAAGAACAACGCGTAGGGAGCCTCGTCGATCAGCTTGGCGCGCAGTCTCTCGCGCTCCTCGGGCGAGGACAGGCCGGCGCGGATCCGGTCCTTCTTCTCCTCGGCCCGCAGGGCGTGGGTCTTCTTGATTTCGGCGTTGACGTGGCGCTTGATGGTGTCACCCAGGTCGGCCTGGTTGCCGCTCTTGATGCCTTCAGCGATATCCCGCTCGATCTCCGTCTTCAGGTCCTGCTCTTCCAGCTCCTCCGCCGGAGGGACGGCGGCGCCCGCCGCAGGCGGGGCGGATGGCGCTGGGCTGGCGGGGGGCGGCACGGCCGGCGCGGCAGCAGCGCCCGGCTGTGGCG
>CAYWPB010000171.1:0-8205 GCA_964458725.1 uncultured Nevskia sp.
CCAGCGTCGGGCGATGGAAAAGCGAAGAAGTGCGTCGATCATGGGCTGGTCCTCACTCTTCCGCCGAGCCCTTGCCCAGGTCCGCTTTCAGGATGTAGCTGTTGCGCGTGGCGTAGCGCTGGCCAGCGGCCAGGCCGTCGGTCACCTCACTGAACTCGGAATCCTTCCGTCCGATCTGCACCGGGTGCGTCTCGAATCCCTTGTCGGTCTGCACGAAGACGACGTCGCGGCCGTCCAGGTTCTGGATCGCCTCGTTGCGGATCGCCAACGGTACCTGGGCCTCGGCCAGCGTGACCTCGGCGGTGACATACAGCCCGGGCGCCCAACGGCGCTCGGCGTTGTCGAGCAGCACGCGAGCGGTCAGCGTCTGGTTGGCGGCTTCGCCGAAGGGGGCCACGTAGACCACCTTGCCGTCGGAAGCGCCGCCGGTGTCCGGGCTCTTGACCCGCACGTTCTGGCCGACCCGGACCTTGGCGACATCGCGGGGAAACAGCGACAGCTCCACCCACACCGTGGACAGATCCGCCACCGTGAACAGCTGCTTCTCGCCGGTCTGCTCGCCGGGATTGGCGTTGCGGGCGGTGACGATGCCAGCCAGCGGCGCCGTCACCGGATAGGTCTGAAGGCTCTCATTGCTTTCGACGGTGGCCAGCACGTCGCCCTGACGAACGGCGTCGCCGATGTTCTTGTTGACGTTGCGGATCACGCCGGGGAAGCGCGCGGCGACTTCGCGCATGCGCACGGCATTGGGCGCGACCACACCGTACAGCGGCAGGGTTTCACGGACCTGCGCCGGCCCGGCCTCCGCCGTGTCGATCTGGGCCGCTTTCTGCTGGTCGGTAGACAGGATGATCGTGCCGGGCGCCTCGGCATGGGCGGCCGGTGCGGCGGCCTGGTCAGGGCCTTTGCTGTTCGTGGCGGCGGCATCCGATTTCGAGCCGCCGCAGGCCGCCAGGATCAACGGCAGCAGGGCGAGAGCAACTACGTTCTTGGAAGTCATGTTCTGGGTCTCTTGGATCACGGCGCGGTCAGCGGCGCGTCGGTCAGGCGCTCGATCTCGGCGCGCAGGGTATGGGCGTTGGCGGAGGCCTCGATCAGGGCCGACTGCACCGCCAGGAATTCACGCTGGGCGTCGACCAGCTCCAGGTAGCTGAAGCGGCCGCGCTGGTAGGCGTACTCGGTCTCGTTCAGCGCCTCTTCGGTGCGCGGCAGGATGTCGGTCTTGAGCGTGCCCGCTTCAAGCACGGCGCGGCCGAGCTGGCGATACAGCTCGTAGAGGGTGGCCTGGGCCTTCACCTCGGCCGTCCGCCTTTCCGCATCCACCAGGTCGCGCTTGGCCTGGGCTTCCGCGATGAAGCTCTTCGCGCGGCTGCTGCTGAATAGGGGCATCGATATCGACCCGACCAGGGCCTCGTCGTTGCTGGCTTCAAGGCGGCGGATGCCGGCGCCGACGGTGACGTCGGGGCGGCGCATGGTCGCGGCCAGCCGCAGCTCGGCATCGCGCAGGCGAGCCTCCGAGGCGAAGCGCAGGAAGTCCGGATTGGACTTCAGGCGCGCCACCAGGTCGCCGAAGTCGCCGGTCGGCGGCAGCTCGAACAGGTTGGCGTTGACCTCGCCGAACATGCGGCCGTCGATCACCGGCTGGGTCTCGCCCCAGGTTGCGGCGAGCTGCTTTCGCGCCGCATCCAGCTCGACCTCGGCGGACTTCTGGGCCAGCTTGGCCCGGTCCAGGGCGATGCGGGCGCGGTCCAGCTCGGCATGCGGGGATTTGGCGGCCTTGACCCGGCGCTCCGATCCATCGACGGTGCGCTGGGCCAGCTCGACCGCTCGCTGCTCCAGTTTGAGCTGCTCCTGGCGGGCGGCGACGGTGATGAAGCGCCGCGTCACCTCGGCCAGCACATCCAGCTGCGCCGCCTGGCGCCCGGTGGTCAGGGCGTCGTAGCCGGCGCGCGACGCCGCCAGGCGCGCGTCGCGCTTGCCGCCAAGCTCCAAGACCTGCGACAGGGCCAGCGTAATTTCGGCCTGATCGCTTCCGCTGAACGAGCCGGAGCCGAACAGGTTTTCACCCGTCAGCTGGATTTCGGGCGCCGGCCGCAGCGCGGCCTGCTGGGTCCGCGCGTCCTGCGCGCGGAAATTGAACTGAAACGTCTGCAGCTCCGGATTACCGGCTAGCGCGGCGTCAATCGCTCCGCGCAGGGTCAACGGCGGTGTGTCATCCGCGGCATGCGCTGGCGCCGCGAGGATGACGAGCACGAGCCAGCTCGCGCTCAATGCGCGTGATACAAAAACCTTCATTGAAAATCTCCCATCGGCATCGCGGAGCGATGCCAAGGCCAAGCCGCTACGTTCCGAAAGGAACGCGCACGACGACGTGTAAGAACAGCGGGAGGGAGATCAGCGCGGCGGGCCGCGCGAGGGGGGATGCAGGTAGAACGGAGCAACAGCGGCGGCGCGCCCGGAGATGGGCGCTGTGTAGCCGCCAGCCTGGGTCAACAGAACCAGCAGGAACGCGACGGCGACCGGCGCCGGCGTGTAGTCGAGGCCGAAGCTCCATTTGCCCGACTTCGACAATACTTCGGCGCCCAAAGCAATGTCGGCATCGTGATGGGCGGCGCCCGCGCCCGGCATGCCGCCGTGGTGCGGACTGAGGTCCACCATGTGCAGGCTGGCCGCTGGCTCCTTGCCATCGAAGCAAAAGTGCCAATGTGCGCCATCCACGCGGGCCACGAGCAGCGTGACGCACAGCAGCGTCAGCAGCACAGGCTTGATGCGGGATATCCGGTCCATGCGCGGTAGATTACCAAACTGGCTCGGGCCACCCAATCTGGAGGCGCCAAGCGGCGGTCAGTACGACGTTTGCCGTTCGCATGGTCCGCGCAGCGCCGGCCGATTCCAGGGTCGCGACAACTTGAGCGGTCGGGATGCCGCCGCAAGCCGGAACGAATAACCAATCCTCAACCAAAGCGCGCGCGCCGGCTCCCGCTAGAATCCACCCAGTACGCAAAAAGCAGAAGGAGCTGCACCACATGAAAAAGAGCCCCATCCTCCCCGGCCAGACCGCGTCCGACATGATCGACGCCCGCATCCAGGAACTCGCCGGCTGGCGCGGCCAGACCCTCGCCCGCATCCGCGCCCTGATCCGGCAGGCCGATCCCGCCATCGTCGAGGAATGGAAGTGGAACGTCCCGGTCTGGTCCCGCGACGGCATCCTCTGCACCGGCGAGTCCTACAAGGCCGCCGTCAAACTCACCTTCGCCAAAGGCGCCGCGCTGAAGGACCCGAAGAAGCTGTTCAACTCCAGCCTCGACGGCAACACCCGCCGCGCCATCGACCTGCACGAAGGCGACGAGCCGGATGCCGAAGCGTTCAAGACGCTGATCCGCGCGGCGGTGGCCTTGAACCAGTCAGGAAACGTCCGGTGAAACTCCAGCTCCTGTCCTCGCTGCTCCTGAGCGCCGTCTGCGCCACCGCCTCCGCCGACGAATTCGACGGCATCACCTGCGCCAGCGACATCGCGGCGACGCTCAAGGGCCGCCACCTGGCCGATGGGCCGGTGGCCGACACCGAAGCCGCGCGCAAGGACCTCGCCCTCAAGAACCTCGGCGGCGATGAGCTGGACTGGGGCTCCGCCATCTGGTGGAAGATCTGCGGCACCACCTACCTGGCCATCGCCGACCAGAAGCAGGTCATCCGCGACGTCCTCAAGCTCCCCACCCAGCCCGGCGCCACCCTCGCCTTCAACGGCGTCTGCAAAGGCGGCCCCAAGGACAAGGAAGTCATCGCCATCGTCGAAGACAAACCCGGCGCGGCCGAACTGCCCGCCAGGGCCGCCTGGATGATCGACGACGCCAGGCAGCGATTCGCGCCGGTCCCGGCGGCAGGCCTGCTCTGCCCGCGCGGCGACGGCATCGTCGACAGCTGGAAATAAGCGCCGCGCTTGACCCTGCACCCCGGTCCGGGGTTTAAGCTCCCGCCATGACGACTCAAAAGTGGCTCGAAGCCGCCGGCTTCGGCTTGCTGTTCGGCGTGATCGCCTGGTCCTGGCTGTCGCTGGTGCCGGCGGCGCCGTGGGCTTCCTATGCGCTCAACCCGGCCTACTTCGCGCTGGTGGCGGTGTCGGTCACCGCGCCGGTTTACGCCGGCCTGCGCCTGCTCCCCCGGCGCAGGCCGGTTCAGGAACGGCTGCTGGTGGCCGCGTTCCTGGCCGGCATGCCGGTGATCTACCTGTGGGCGGCGCTGCTCGCCCACGACAGCCGCGGCGTGCTGTTCGAAGCGCTGGGCCTGATCGTCTACGGCGGGTGGGCGCTGATCGGCTTTCGCCGTTCGATGCTGCTGCTCGGCGCGGGCATCGCCGCGCATGGCCTGGCCTGGGATGCCTGGCACCATGGCAGCGCCGGCTACATCGAGCCCTGGTACCCGTTCGACTGCCTGATCGTCGACCTCGCCTTCGGCCTGCTCATCGCCATCCAGGCCCTCGGCGCGCGCGCCCCGGCCGGGTCCGCCGAACTGCCGGTTCACGTCAGGGGATAGCGGCGCCCGGCGGACGCGGGCGGATCAAATCCGCCCCACTGTGATCCACTTCACAGAACGCGCGGTTCAAATCGCTCGCTCGCATCGCCCGGACATTATTCCGGCTTGCGGCTCCGGGGCGATTCCATCCAAGCTTCCGTCGCCGGCTTTGGGGGGAGGCTCAAGCTGATGGGCTCGGGGGATATCACGGGGGCGAACCGTCTTCGCGCCTGCGTCGACGACATTGCATGCGGGCGCCGGATGCGGGCCGGCGCGGGCGCCTTGATGCTCCTGCTTTGCGGCGCCGCCTGGTGCGAGCCGGAGGCCGCCGCACCCGCCGTACCCACCGCGGCGGAGCCGCCGCCGGCCGAGACCAACCTGCTGCGCCTGCCCGACGCGCAGATCCAGGGCAGCACCGCGGCGATGGACGACGCCGCCTCGCTGTCGCAGCTGGCCGATGGCGACCCGGCCACCGTGGTCAGCGCCAGGACCAGCCCCGGCACGCCGGTGGATGTGGTGTACGGCTTCGGCGACCTGGTCACGGCGCAGCGGCTGGTGGTGCAGTTGCCGGATGCCTCGCGGGTGACCAAGGTCGAGATCCTGGTGTCGACGGTGTCGGCCACGGCCGGGTTCCGCTCGGTGCGGGCCGGCCAGCTGACCGCGCAAAGCGGACCGCAGGAGTTCCGCTTCGTGCCGGCCGGCGCGCGCTGGATCATGCTGCGCTTCACTCCCGCCGCGCACAGCGACAGCGTCGACGTGGCGGAGGCCGCGGTGATGGGTTACGCCGGTGCTCCGCGCAGCAGCTATGCCTTCAAGCAGGCCCCGGCGGCGGCCCTGGAAGTGCTCAAGGGCCTCAACAGCCTGCCCGGTGTCGACCTGTCGATCAGTGACGACGAGCGCTCGCTGTTCGCCGACCTCGCCGACGGCGCGCCGAAGCGCTGGACTTTCGAGGAGGCGGCGCTGATCGTCAGCGGCGCCCACACCGCGGAGCAGCGCGCGCCGTACCTGGAGAAGCTCGCCAGGCTCGAAAACGACGCCGCCAGCGCGATTGGCAGCGACGGCGCGCCCTTCGAGCGCGGCGCCAAGCTCCTGCGCTGGCTCTACCGCCGCGGCGCCCTCAAGCGCTACAACTACGGCCAGACCGACCTCACCACCCTGCTCGACAGCGGCAACTACAACTGCGTCTCCTCGGCCCTGCTCTACATGCTGGCCGCGCGGCATCTGGGGCTGGACGTGCGCGCCATCGAAGTGCCGGACCACGCCTTCGTCATGCTCTACGACGGCACCCGCCACGTCGACGTCGAAACCACCACCCCCGATGGTTTCGACCCGGACGCCGATGCCGCCGGTGCCGGCCGCTTCCGGCGCATGACCGGCCTGATCCGTCCGTCGACCGAACAGCCGGAACTGCGCCGCGAAGTCGACGGCCTCTGGCTGCTCGGCGCCGTCTACTACAACCGCGGCGTCAACGACGACCTGGCGCGGCGCTACAGCGATGCGCTCGGCGACTACTTCCGCAGCCTGAGCCTGGACCACGAGAACGCCAGCGCGGTGAAGAACACCCTGAGCACCATTGCCAGCTGGGGCGCCGAGCTCGCCGAGAAAAAAGACTTCGCCGCCGCGGTCAAGGAGCTGTCGGTCGGCCTGGCCCTGGCGCCGGATGACGCGCTGCTGGTCTACGACGGCACCACCGCCTGGCAGCTGTGGGCCAAGAGCGAGCTCGACGCCGGGCACCAGGACCAGGCCCTGGCCATCGTCCACAACGCGGCGCAGGCCATGCCCGCCAGCCACTTCGAGCAGCTGGAAACCTGGATCTACGTCAGCCCGGCGCAGAAGCTGGCCGACCACTCCGACTGGAGCGGCGCCATCGCCCTGGTCGATCCGGCGCGGACGGACCTGCACGGCCAGGCGCTCGGCGATATCGAAAACTACGAAGCCTGGCTCTACAACCAGCAGGCCCTCGGCCTTGTCGCGCGCCAGGACTGGCAGGCGGCGCGCACGGTGTTCGACGCCGGCAGCCGGCGCCTGCCGGGCAACGCAGTGCTGCGGCAGAACACCATCTACTGCTGGTCCAGGGTGTGGGTGGCGCAGGCCCAGGCCGGGGACTATCCGGCCGCGCTGGCCAGCACCGAACAGGCCGGCGCGCGCTTCCCCGACGACACGCGCATCCACCAGGCCCAGCAGGCGCTCTGGCTCAACTGGAGCAAGGCGGTGCTCGACACCCGCGACTGGTCCCGCGGCATCGATATCTGCCAGCGCGGCCTCAAGCATTTTCCGGGCGACGCCAAGCTGGCCAACAACGAGCGCGTCGGCTGGTCCGCCGCCGCGCAGGAGCGCTACGAAGCCCAGGACTGGCAAGGGACCATCGACCTGCTGGTCCGCGCCCGCGCGCGCTATCCGCAGGACAAGGCGTTCGAGAACAACGAGCTCGCGATGCGCATGAACCTGATCCAGGCGGCGATGGGACGCGACGATTTCGGGGCCGCGCTGGTGCAGGCCCAGTTCGCCCTGAACCGCTTTCCCAACCAGGACAAACTGCTGCGCGTGCGCGACTACTGCCGCTCGCGCCTCGGCAAGACCTGAGAGGGCTGCCGGCCGCAGCGCGGCATTCCCGGGATGCTTCTCGGTACCATCGCGTACGACGCGGAGCACCCGGACCGGGCCGAAGCCCGGCCGCGGATTGCCTGGCCGGCGCAGTTCGGCCAAGATCAACCCGGCTCGAACCCCGCGAGCATCAGAGGACCCGATCATGAAGGCGAACCTTGCGCGCTTGTCCGTGCTGCTCCTGCTCACGGGATGCGCCACCGCCTCGCCGCCGCCGCAGCAATCGGCGCAGTCGGCGCCGGCGGACCCTCCCGCCGCCGCGGACTGCGGCGGCACGCAACCCTGGACCCGCGCCTCCAAGGCCCTCGGCCATCCGGTGGTCGAGAGCAGCGCCGGGGGTAAACCGGTCTACACCATCAAGGGCGTGAGCTACGCCGACATCAGCAACGACCACGACCTCACCGGCGGCGTCAAACTGACCGATCCGCAGGGACGCGAACCGGCGCCCGCCACCGTCTACAACATCGTCTGGACTGCCGACGACGACGCATCCGGCAGCGCCGCCGGCTGCAAGCAGCGCTATGCGGCGCCGACGTTCTTCGACGTGAGGTGAGCGGCGGGCACCCGGAATGAATAAGCGCCTCCGAGGTCCATGCCTCGCGGCGGCCGGGCCCCACTGAATGCGCGCATTCGAAGCTGCGCTGCGCCGCGCCGGGCGCACCCGGCCGGCTCGCAGGCCCGGCAAAGGCAAGTGATGCGCGCCTTCCGGCGCAGTTAGAATACCGGACCCCCAACGCTGCGCAGGTCAACAATGTCTTTGTTTTCGCGCTTGTTTCGCAAAGCGCCGTCACCAGCTCCCGCTGCGGCGCCTCAGCCGGCGCCGTCGGAGAAGCCCAAACCGAGTGCGGCCGATCGGGCGCTGGCCGCCGCCGCCGAGGAGAGCGCGCTGCGGGCGGCCATCGAGGCTCGGGATGTCCAGGCGGTGGCCCGGCTGGTCGTTGCCGGCGGGTCGACCAAGGTTCGCCAGGCGGCGGCCGAGGCGATCGAAGATCCGGACGTGCTGCGGCAACTCATCCGCGATGTGCGCGGGGGCAATGACAAGAATGTCTACAAGGTACTGACGTCCAAGCGCGATGCCCTGCTCGGGCAGGC
>CAYWPB010000172.1:0-415 GCA_964458725.1 uncultured Nevskia sp.
CACGTAGTCCGCCACGCCGTGGGCCCGCGCGGTGGGGCCCAGGCCGGTGCCGGTGTCCAGGGTCACATGCTCGGCCAGGATCAGCGGCACCTCGCGGTCGGCGAACGGGTGTTGCGCCTTCAGGCCTTCCAGCGCCGCGCCCTTGGCGCGGCCCAGCACCTGCGGCTCGACGCCATAGCGCTTGCCGGCGGCTTCGAGCAGACCCTCGGCCAGCACCAGGCGCTGCTCGCCGAACTGCGCCAGCACATACTCCAGCTCCGGATGCGCGCTGATCGCCTGGTTCGCCGGCAAGGTCCAGGGCGTCGTGGTCCAGATCACGAAGCCGGTGTGCTCATTGCCGGCCAGACCGAAGCGGCGGTTTAGCCCCCCCGGGTCGGTGGCGAGGAACGGCCCCTCCGTCGCCCGCGCATCGCTT
>CAYWPB010000172.1:425-8204 GCA_964458725.1 uncultured Nevskia sp.
TAAACTAAGCATTACCAGGCGGGGTCAAGGGCGTCCGCTCGGGCCCCGGCAAGGGAGGAGCCGAAGGCTAGGAACCAGTGCACCGGCTTGAAGCCGCGCACGACGTGGCCGTTCTCGACAATGCGGGCCAGCACGCGCAACTGCTCCGCCTCGAAGGCGGGGTTCATCGTCAGGTAGGGCCGCTCCCAATCGGCCAGCACGCCGAGGCGGCGGAAGTCGGCACGCTGCCGCTCGACCTGCTCCATCGCGTACTCGCGGCACTTGGCGCGGAACTCGGCGGCGTTGAGCTTCACGCCGACCTTGCCGTATTTCTTCTCCACCTGCTGCTCGATCGGCAGGCCGTGGCAATCCCAACCCGGCACGAAAGCGGCGTCGTAACCCTCCAGGCGCGCTGACTTCACTACGATGTCCTTCAGCGTCTTGTTGACGGCGTGGCCGATGTGGATGTCGCCGTTCGCGTAGGGCGGCCCATCAACGAACCAATATTGCTTGCGGCCGCGCGTGGCCGCCTGCACCTTCTCGTACAGGCGCTCGGCTTCCCAGCGCGCCAGCATCTGCGGCTCGCGCTGCGCCAGGTTCGCCTGCATCGGGAACGCCGTCTGCGGCAGGTTCAGGGTCTTCTTGTAGTCGACCGCCGGGTCTTTCGTGTTGACTTCTTCCGTCACGTCACAATCCGTCAGGAACCGCTCACCAGGTCCACGGCGTGGCCCTGCTCGGCCCCGCCCTCGAAAAATGCCTTCGCCTGCGTGGCGTCGGCCTGCATCTGTGCCGCCAGCGCCTCCAGTGAATCGAACTTCAGCTGTGGCCGCAGGTAACGCCAGAACTCGACCTGCAACTCCGCGCCGTACAACGAAACCGGATCGCCGAACACGTGCGTCTCCAGCAGGCAGGCGGTCATGCCCAGGGTTGGGCGCACGCCGACGCTGGCCACACCCGTGGCGCCCTCCGGCCGCTCCGGCCAGTACGCCTTCACCGCGTAGACGCCGTGCGCCAGCGCGGTGCCCCGCCGCAGCATCAGGTTGGCCGTGGGCATGCCGAGCTTGCGCCCGAGCTGCAGTCCGCGCCGGACCCGCCCCACGGCCCGGTAGCGCCGGCCCAGCAGCAACTCGGCTCGCCCGAGATCAGGCAGCGCCAGCGCCTCGCGCACCGCGGTCGAACTGCAGCGCCCGCTTTCCACCGTGACGCTACCGAGGCCTTCGACCTCGAAGCCGCCCTCGCCGCTCATCCGCCGCAGCAGCGCCACGTCACCGCCGCGCTTGTGACCGAAGCGGAAATCATCGCCGACCACTACCGCCCTGGCGCCCAGGTCGCGCACCAGAATCTGGCGCACGAAGTCCTCGGCGGGAAGGCTGGCGAGACGGCGGTCGAAACGCACCAGCAGCACCCGATCCACGCCGCTCCGCTGCAGCAGGCGCAGCTTGCCGCGAAAGCCGGCGATGCGCGGCGGGGCCGCGTCCGGCGTGAAGAACTCGCGCGGTGTCGGCTCGAAAATCATCGCCACCGACGGCAGGCCATGCTGTCGCGACAATTCGCGCAGCCGCCCGATCAGCGCCTGGTGGCCGCGATGCAGGCCGTCGAAATTGCCGATCGAAACCACGCAGCCGCGATGGCGGGGCGCCAGGTTGTGCAGGCCGCGGATCAGCTCCATGAGGGCGGAGATGGCTTCAAAAAAGGGAGCAATTATAAAACTTTATGCGGCCGCGCCGGGCGGAAATGGCGCGGCCGCAGCCCGCACAGCCCGAGCACAGCGAAATACACCGCGCCGCCGGCCAGCACCACCCAGGTGATGCGCACGGCCCGCGCCCACTTGTCCGCCATCAGCCACAACTCCAGCCCACCCGCCGTCCACAGCAGCAGCGCCGCCAGCGCCAGGTTGGCCAGCAGCAGGCGCAGGCTGAACCCGCCCCAGCCCGTCTGTGGCTGGTAGATGCCGTCGCGCCGAAGCCGGTGCAACAGCAGTATCGAATTGATCCAGGCCGTCAGTGAGGTCGAGACGGCGAACACCACATGCGGCGCCGGCCAGTGCAGGGCCCGCGCCGCCAGGAACAGCCCCACGCTCGCTGCCATGCCCGCGAACAGGCCGATCATGGCGTAGCGCACCGGCAAACGCGTCTCCTGCCGGGCATAGAAGCCCGGCACCAGCACCTTCACCAGCGAAAAGCCGAGGAAGCCGAGGCCGTAGGCCCAGACCACGTAGGTGGTCATCCGCACATCCTCGGCGGTAAAGCGGCCGTGGTAGAAGATCGTCGCCACCAAGGGGCCGCCGAGCAGGATCAAGCCCACCGCCGAAGGCATGCCGAGCAGCAACATGGTGCGCAAGCCCCAGTCCAACGTCTCCGAGAACTGCTGCGGCGAGCGCTGCGCGTGCTGGGCCGACAGCGACGGCAGGATCACCGTGCCGACCGCGATGCTGAAGATGCCGGTGGGAAACTCCATCAGGCGGCTGCCGAAGTTGAGCCAACTGACCGCGCCGCTGCCGACCAGGGTCGCCAGGCTGGTGTTGAGC
Source organism: uncultured Nevskia sp. (assembly GCA_964458725.1). GTDB lineage: Bacteria > Pseudomonadota > Gammaproteobacteria > Nevskiales > Nevskiaceae > Nevskia. The sequence goes on from CAYWPB010000172.1 coordinate 2,932, forward strand.
AGCAGGCTGAGCTGGGCCACCGAGGAGCCGATCATCACCGGCCCCATCAGCGCTGCGATACGCCGCACCCGCGGATCGCTCCAGCCCCAGCGCGGCCGCGCCAGCAGGCCCAGCCGCGCCAGCGAGGGCAGCTGAAACAGGAATTGCAGGATGCCGCCGAGGAACACCGCGTAGGCCAGCAGGTAGACCGCGCGGGGATCGCTATCGTCGACGATGTAGGCCGAGCCGATGATGCACAGGTTCAGGATCACCGGCGTGAACGCCGGCACCGCGAACTGGCCGTACATGTTCAGCACGCTGCCGACCATCGAGGTCAGCGAGATGAACATCAGATAGGGGAAAGTCCAGCGCAGCAGGTCGGCGCCCAGTGCGGCATGCGCCGGATCGCGGGTGAAGCCGGGCGCCAGCACCCACACCAGCAGTGGTGCCGCCAGGCAGCCGATCAGGGTGATCACGCTCAGCACCCCGGTGAGGGTGCCCATCACCACACGGCTGAGCTCCCGCACCTCCTCCACCGGCTGCGAGGTCTTCACTTCCGTGAACACCGGGATGAAGGCCTGGGAAAACGCGCCTTCGGCGAACATGCGCCGCCCCAGATTCGGCAGCATCTGCGCGAAGAAAAAAGCGTCGAGTAGCCAGGAACCGCCGAAGGCGGCAGCCAGGGTCACATCGCGGACCAGGCCGAGAATGCGGGACAGGAGAGTCAGTGCGCTGACGACGCTGGTCGACTTGAGCAGGGATCGGGACATGCCGCCTTGATATTGTTGGGGTTCCGACCCTTGTCTGAGGGTCCGCAGCGATTGACAGGAAGCCGCAAAGCCATGATACTACGCGACTTTGATCCACCCTGTTAACTGAATTCCGGAGTTTCCTTTGGCCAATACCCTTCAGGCGCGCAAGCGCGCTCGCCAGTCCGACAAGCACCGTGAGCGCAACGCCAGCCAGCGTTCCATGCTGCGCAGCACGATCAAGAAGGTGGTGAAGGCCGTCGAGTCCAAGGACAAGACCGCCGCCGAGGCCGCTTACAAGGAAATGGTGCCGGTGCTGGACCGCTACTCCAACCGCGGCATGATTCATAAGAACAAGGCCGCCCGCCACAAGAGCCGCCTCGCCGCGCACATCAAGGCACTGGCCTGATCACCTGCGCTGCGCAATAAAAAAGGGGCCAAAAGGCCCCTTTTTTATTGCCAATCTGCTTTAAAAACAGATCACTCCATCAATAAGTTAAAGCAAATCCGGCGGCATCGGCGCCAGCGGACTCGGGCCGCTCACTTCACCGCCACGGTATCGTCCGGCCGGTGATCGTCAGTGCCGACGCCGAACCAGGCCTTCGCCTTCTCGCCGATGGCATAGACGAAGGTATACAGCACCGGCACCACCACCAGAGTCAGCAGGGTCGAGGTGATGATGCCGCCGATCACCGCGCGGCCCATCGGGGCCAGTAGTTCGCCACCCTTGGTAATGCCGCTGGCCATCGGCAGCATGCCGAAGATCATCGCCATGGTGGTCATCATGATCGGCCGCAAGCGCACCTGGCCAGCGTCGAGCAGGGCCTCGCGCAGCGGCAACCCGGCGCGCAGTCCCTGGTTGGTGAAGTCCACCAGCAGGATCGCGTTCTTCGTCACCAGGCCCATCAGCATGATGAAGCCGATCATCGAGAACAGATTCAAAGTCGTTCCGGTAACCAGCAAGGCGATGATCACGCCGGACAGCGACAGCGGCAGCGAAGCCATGATCGCCACCGGCTGCAGGAAGCTGCCAAACTGCGAAGCCAGGATCAGGTAGATGAAGATCACCGCTAGGCCCAGGGCCGCCAGCGCCGCCTGCATCGAGTCGTTCATGTCCTGCTGCTGGCCGCCGTTATCGAAGCGGTAGCCGGGCGGCAGCTTCATCTTCGCCATCAGCTTTTCCACGTCCGAGCCGACGTCGCCGGACGGCCGCCCTTCCGAGCTGGCGTAGAGCGAAACGCGGCGCTGCAGGTTGAGGCGCTTGAGCTGCTGCGCCTCGGTGGTCTCGACGAAGTTGGCCACCTGGCGCAGCGGCACCAGCATCTGGGTGCCGTCGGGGTTGAGCCGCGTGCCGCTCAGGTACAAGTCGCCCAGGTCCGAGGCCAGGCGCCGGTCGCCCTTCGGCAGCTGCACCACCACGTCATAGTCCTGCCCATCCGGGCCGAGCCAGTGGCTGATCTGGCTGCCGGCGATCAGCGGCCGCAGCGCGTTGCCGATGAGGGCGTTGGTCAGGCCCAGGTCGCTGGCCAGCACGCTGTTGATCCGCACCGAGATGGTCGGCACGTCGCCCTTCTCGCTGCTCTCCAGGTCAGCGATGCCGGGGATCTTCGCCATCTGCTTCATCAGATCCTGCGAGATCTGGCTGAGCTTGCTCGCGTCGGGACCGAGGATGGAGATGAAGATCGGCTTGTCGAAGCCCACCGACAGGCTGATCCCGGCGAGCTTGGCGATGCGCGCGCGGATCGCCTTCTCCAGCTCCTTCTGCGAGCGGCGGTGCGTGACCTGCGGATCGCTCAGGCGCAGGTTGACGCGCGCATAGTTCTTGCCTTCGTCGGTGCCGACGTTGGCCTCGATCGCGGTGATCTCGGGGAAGGCCTTCAGCGCGTCCTCCACCTGCTGCGCCTTGGCGCTGGTGTACTCCAGGCTCGAGCCGATCGCCGTGTTCAGACGCAAGGTGATGTAGCTGTCATCGGTCTCCGGGATGAACTCGGTGCCGACCATCCCGGCCAGGCCGAAGCTGCCGAAGAAGGTCGCGCCGGCCACCCACAGCACGATGCCGCGGTTGCTGATGGTGCCGAGCTGGCGCCAGTCCAGGGTACGCACGGCGTGAACGATGCCGAAGATCGGCACCCAGACGCGATGGCGCTTCTGGCTCAGGCTCCAGCCCAGCAACCGCCCATAGACGCGATGCAGCCATTCCACCACCCGCTCGACCCGGTCCAGCAACCGCTCCAGCCAGGGCACCCACTTGAAGCGGGTCGCCGGTGGATCGCGCCAGATCGAGGACAGCATCGGGTCCAGGGTGAAGCTGACGAACAGGGACACCAGCACCGCCACCGCCACGGTGATGCCGAACTGGAAGAAGTAGCGGCCGATGATGCCGGCCATGAAGGCCACCGGCACGAACACGGCGAGGATGGCGAAGGTCGTCGCCATCACCGCCAGGCCGATCTCCTGAGTGCCTTCGCGCGCCGCCTGCAGGTGGCTCTTGCCCATGTGCAGGTGGCGCACGATGTTCTCGCGCACCACGATGGCGTCGTCGATCAGCAGGCCGATGCACAAGGACAGCGCCATCAACGTGATGAAGTTCAGGGTGAAGCCAAAGGCGTGCAGCACGATGAAGGTGGTGATCACCGAGATCGGCAGGGTCAGGCCGGTGATGATGGTCGAGCGCCAGGAGTGCAGGAACAGGAACACGATGGCGATGGTCAGCAGCGCGCCTTCGAGGATGGTCTGCTTCACTCCCGACAGCTGCGCCTTGATGCCGTCGGCGCTCGAGTACATGGTCTCGATGTGCACGTCCTCCGGCAGGCGCTTCTTCAGCTCCTCGATCGCCTGGCGCACGCCATCGCCGACCTCGACGATGTTGGCGTTCTGCACCTTGAAGATCAGCAGCGCCACCGAGCGCTTGCCGTTGACGCGCGCGATCGAGGTCTCCTCGGCATCGCCGTCGACCACGTCGGCGACCTGGTCCAGGTAGACCGGGATGCCGGACTGCTGCAGGTAAACCGCGCCGCCCTGCATGGCGACGATGATGCGGCCGAATTCGGCCGGCGTCTTCATCCGCCCGGTGAGGCGCACCTGGGTCTCCTTGGGGCCGTGGATGATGCTGCCGGCCGGCAGGTCCTGGTTGGCGTCGGTGATCGCCTGAATCACCTGGTTGACGCTGACGCGGTAGGCGTCCAACTGCTCCGGCCTGAGGTGGATCTGCACCTGGCGCACGGTTTCGCCGATCGCCTGGATGTTGCCCACGCCGGGAGCATTCTGCAGCCGCTTCTGGATCACCTGCTCGGTCAGGGTCGAGACCTCGCGAAGGGTGCGCGTGTCGGAATAGACGTCGAGGTTGATGATCGGCTGCTGGTTGGCGTCGTTGTTGGCGCGCGTCACCAGCGGATCCTTCACGTCGCGCGGGAAGGTTGGGCGGATCTGCGCGATCTTGTCGCGCACCTCCTGGGTGGCGACGTCCACGTTCACGTCGAGCCGGAACTCGATCTGCATGAACGCCAGGCCCTCGCGCATCGTGGCGTAGATGCGTTTGACGCCGTCGACCGAGTTGATCTGGTTCTCGATCGGCTTGATCACGTCATTTTCCAGCGCCTCGGGCGAGGCGCCCGGGTACTCTACCTGCAGGCTCACCGTCGGATTGGACACGTCCGGCATCTGCTCCACCGGCAGCCGCTGGTAGGACGAGATGCCGAGCACCAGCAGCGCCACCATTACCATGGTGGCGAATACCGGCTGGTTGATGCTGGTCTTGGTGATCCACATGGTCAGGATCCCCTTACTCGGCCTGGTTCTTGGCCACCGCCGACGCGCCGGCGGCCGGCGCTTCCCCACCCTTCAGCGAAGCCGCCATGCCCTCCTTGAAGTCGTCGAGCTTGGCCAGCAGCACCTGCTCGCCGGGTTTGAGGCCGTCGCGCACCTCCACCGAGCCCTGATCCTCGGAGCCCAGCCCCAAGGTCACCGCACGCCGGCTGATCTTGCCGTCGGCATAGACCAGCACGTAGGGCAGGCCCGCCTCGGTGCGCACGGCCGCAGCCGGAATCGCCGGCGTCGGCTCGGTGCGATCGAGCACCAGCACGCCCTGGCCGAACATGCCGCCCCGCAGCACGCCGTCCGGATTGGGCACCGACAGGTACACCGTGATCGAGCGCGAACCCTGCTCGGTCATCGGATTGATGCGCTCGACACGTCCCTCGAACAGACGCTCGCCGAAGCCGCCGACCTTGAAATGCGCCACCTGGCCCACCTTCACCGAGGGGATTTCGGAAGCCGGAGCCAGGGCCTGGAATTCCATATGCGACAGGTCAACCAGGGAGACGATGCTGCCTTCGACGTCGACCCGCTCGCCCGGCTGCACCAGGCGCTGCACCACGGTGCCGGTGAAGGGCGCCCGCACCACGGCGTCTTCCCAGGCCAGCCGGGCCAGGGATACCTGGGCTTCGGCCGCCTTGACCGTGGCCAGGTCCGCCGAATAGGTGCTCGCAGCCGAATCGTAGGCGTTCTGCGAGATGAAATGCTCCTTGAGCATGGCCTCGCTGTTGT
>CAYWPB010000173.1:0-8166 GCA_964458725.1 uncultured Nevskia sp.
TCATCGGCGTCATCGGCAGGCACGCCGACTTGGCGTTGACGCGCTGGCAGGAGAAGCTGGCGCTGAACGCAGGGCGGGTCTTGTAGGCCAGGGTCTGGTCCTGGCTGGTGGCCACGCCCTTGGCTGTGGCGATGCCCTTGCCCCAGACGATCTGCACCTGGGTCTCGGGCGGCAGGGCGCGGCCGCAGTGCGCCGTCACCACCAGTTCCTCCGCTTTCTGCGGGGAGCGGTTCTTGGCCTGGGCCACGGACTCGGTGCCGTTCTTCCACAGAATGCGGTAGTACTCGTAGCCGAGCTGCTCGCGCTGTGCCAGCAGCTTCTTGCGTTCCTCGCCGGTGATCGGCAGCAGCGGGATTTTCTCGGCCAGCCCGGACACCACGCAGTATGCATGGGCGCGCACCGACTCCTCGGTGGCCGGCGCGTCCAGCGCCAGCAGGAAGGCCTGGTTCTCGTCGACCGATTCGCTGCCTTCCTCCGGCAGCTCGGCGCGGATGGCCGGGCCGCCGGTGTTGAAGCTGAACGCCTTCTTGCCGGAGAAGCCTTCGCCGTTGACGGTCTTGAAGTCCGCCTTGAGCGCGAAGCGGCATTCCACGCCGCCGGGCAGGTCCTCCTCGAAATCGTAAACCCAGTTGCGGGCGTCGGCCCAGCGCGCGCGGCCGGCGGCCGGGCAGTCGATGTCGAAGGGCTGGGGCAGGCGCGGATCGCCGAAGCGCACTACCGGCTTGGAAAAGCGCACCGCGACCTGGCGCACGTCCTTGACGGTACCCTGGGGCGAGAAGACATCTACGCTGGCCGCCGCCAGCACGCGCAGCGGCAGCAGCAGGCCCGACAACAGCAACACGGTGACGAATAAGCGCCGCATGGATTCCCCCTCCCTAGGTACTGCCGCATAGTTTGCCCATCAGGATGCCTCAACACCCGCTTTGCCGCGCGGCGGATGTGCACTGGAGCACGAAACCGCCGCGCTTGCCGGATATTGTCCCGGTAGCTTGTGCAAGCCTGATGGCGGAATCGTGCACCCGCGGCTGAACCGCGCGCATAAGGTGCGTCACAGCGGCGCCTTGGCGCGCCCCCGATACGGGGGGCAGGGTTGCGCATGGCCACAAAAAAGGGCCCGGACTGGCCGGTCCGGGCCCGCTGCCGCTTCAGTAACCCGCAGGATGGGTGGTCAGTGCACGACCGTCGGATCGGGATTGAGGCAGCGGATCCGGTCGAACAAGGCGATGTTGTCCAGCATCAGGTCGACCAGCGCCGGGTCGAACTGGCGCCCGCGCTGGTCCCGGATGTAGTCCAGGGCCCGCTCCAGCGACCACGCTTCCTTGTAGCAACGCTGGGTGGTGAGGGCATCGAACACGTCCACCAGGCAGGCGATGCGGGCAAAGATGTGCGTTTCCTTCTCCTTGCGGCGGGACGGGTAGCCCTTGCCGTCCCAACGTTCATGATGCTGGCCGGCAATGATCGAAGCGGCGCGCATGACCTCGCCGTTCTGCCCCTGCAGCAGTTCCTGGCCGCGGACGGCATGGGACTCCATGATGTTGCGCTCGCCCTCGTCGAGGGAGCCGGGTTTGTGCAGGATCGCATCCGGAATGCCGATCTTGCCGACGTCGTGCATGGCCGTCGCCAGCGGCAGCACGTCGAGCTCGCTTTGCGGCAGTCCGGCGAGCTGGCCGAGGGTGGCGGCGTACTCGACCACCCGGCGCACGTGGTTGCCGGTTTCGCGCGAGCGCTCTTCGATGGCCTGAGTCAGCAGCATGATGATGTGGCGTTGCGAGTCCAGCATTTGCTGCTGCAGGGTGAGGTTCTCGAAAGCTATTGCGACGTTGCGGCAGAACAGGATGACCAGGCGCTGATCCCAGATGCTGATCGGGGAGTCGCCGGTGAGCACCACCACATGCTCGGCGCCGGACGAACCGCTGAAATAACCGGCGAAGGAGCGGTCGTTGATGGTTGAGCTGTGCCGGTCCAGCGCTTCGCGCACCAGGGTCCGCACGGCGTTGTCCGGAATCCAGGCGATGTCCTGCCCCTCCGTGCTGGCGAACCTGCCGGTGGCGGCGATGACCCTCGCGCCGGTGCCGTCCGAGCGGCTGGCCGCCACGCCCTCGACGTGGACGATCAGCGTGTCGGATTGGGCGTAGAGCAGGGCGCTCAGCTGCTGCAGCACGCCGCGCGCGAACTGCTGCAGCGACTGCAGTTCGAAGATCGTGGCGGAAGCCTTGATCACCGTTTCCAGCCCCGACTTGCTGGCTTCGAGCGCCTTGATCTCCCGGTAGTGGCCGAGGCTGGTGTGCACCAGGGTGTACATTTTTTTGGAGGTAAGCTCGGTCTTTTCCTTGTAGTCGTTGATGTCGTAGCTGCGCACCACCTCGTGTTCCGGCGCCTGGCCCGGGTGGCCGGTGCGCAGCACGATGCGCGTGTGCTGGTTGCGCAGATCGTTGCGGATCGCCTGCACCGCCTCGAGGCCGGCATGCTCGGTTTCCATCACCACGTCCAGCAGCACCAGGGCGATATCCTCGTCGTGGCGCAGGGTCTCCACCGCTTCGCGGCCCGAGTAGGCGTGGAGGAAGCGCAGGGGGCGGCCGTGGAACACCGCGTCGCGCAGGGTCAGCTCGGTGATTTCGTGGACATCGGGTTCGTCGTCGACGACCAGCACTTTCCAGCAGTCGCCCGGCAGGGGCGGCGCCTTTTCCGGGGCGAAATCGAGCAGGTCGGAACGATCGGTGGTTGTTGTGATCATGATGGAACCTCGATGGTGCGCGGCGACGCCGGCAGATGTTGCGGCAGCTGGATGTTGAAGCTGGTTCCCTGGCCGACGACGCTGTTCACCTGCACGGTACCGTGCAACAGGGCGTGGACCAGGTTATAGACGATGTGCAGGCCGAGCCCGGTTCCGCCCTGGCCGCGCCGGGTGGTGAAGAACGGCTCGAAAATGCGCGTCAGGTTTTCCGGTGGAATGCCTTTGCCGCTGTCGCTGTAACGGATCAGCACGCCGCCACGATTGGCTTCGGCGACGATCCGGATCAGTCCGCTCTGACCTTCCTCGAAGGCATGCACCAGGCTGTTGACCACCAGGTTGGTCAGGACCTGCGACAAGGCGCCGGGGATGGTGTCGAGCTGCAGCTGCCGGTCGCAGTCCAGCTCCACCTTGTGCGTGGTCTTGCGCAGCTGCGGGTGCAATGACAGCAGCACGTCCTCGAGATAGGCGCGCAGGGCGATGGTGCGGCGCTCGTCGCTGGTCTGGTCGGCGGCGACGCGCTTGAAGCTCTGCACCAGGTTGGCGGCCCGGCTCAGGTTGTTGAGGAGGATCTTCGAAGCCGACTCACAGTCCGCCGTGAAGCGGCCCAGCTCGGAGCGCGTCATGGTGCCGGCGGTCAGCGAACGCGACAAGCTTTGCGCCGACTCCTGGAAATGCGAGGCGGTGGTGACGCCGATGCCGATCGGCGTATTGATCTCGTGCGCCAGCCCGGCGACCAGCCGGCCGAGCGAGGCCTGCTTTTCCGCCTGCACCAGCTGGTCCTGGGTCTCCTGCAGGCGCCGCAGTGTCGCGGTGGTTTCGGCGATCTGCCGTTCCAGTGACTCGTTCAGCTCGTGCAGGCGCCGCTCCGAGCGCTTGCGCTCGCTGATGTCGGCGATGGCGGCGATGACGAAGCGGCCTTCCTCGTACTCGACCGGGTTGAGCCCGATCTCCACCGGAAATTCGGTGCCGTCCTTGCGCGCCGCGTTGAGATCGCGGCCGGCGCCCATCATGCGCGGCCGCGGCTCCGAGAAATAGCCCCGGCGCATGGCGGCATGGCCGCCGCTGTGGCGCGCCGGCACCAGTCGGTCGACCGGCTGGCCGGCCAGCTCGCCGCGCTCATATCCGAACAGGGACTCGGCGGGCGCATTGGCCAGGACCAGGGTGCCGCGCTCGTCGATCATCACCATCGCGGTCGGTGCGCTGTCGAACACCGCGCGGAAGCGGCTTTCCTGCCGCTTGCGCTCGGTGATGTCGATGATCGAGGCCAGCACGAACACCCCGTCCGGTGACTCGATCGGATTCAGGCCGATTTCGATCGGTACCTCGCGCCCTTCCTTGGTCAGGCCGTAGAGGTCGCGGCCCACGCCCATCGACCGCGTCTGCGGCGCGGCGAAGTAGCCGTCGCGCAGGCCGGGGTGGCGGTGGCGGATGCGCTGCGGCACCAGCATCTCGACCGGCTTGCCGATCAACTCCGCGCGGCTGTAACCGAACAGGCGCTCGGTTTGGGCATTGACCAGGGTGATGCTGCCTTCCGGGCTGACCATGATCATGGCGTTGGGTGCGGCTTCGACCACCAGCCGGAACCGCTCTTCGGAGCGGCGCCGCTCGGTCATGTCGCGGGTTACCTTGGAGAAACCCACCAGCTTGCCCTGCGGATCGCGCATCGGCGTCAGGATCACGTTGGCCCAGAAGCGGCTGCCGTCCTTGCGCAGGCGCCAGCCCTCGTCCTCGAAGCGGCCGTTCTCGGCGGCCTCGCGCAGCTCCGTCGCCGGCTTGCCGACGGCAACGTCCTCGGCCGGGTAGAAGCAGGCGAAGCTGCGGCCGAGGATCTCCGCTTCGGAATAGCCTTTGAGCCGTGCCGCGCCGTCGTTCCATGTCGCCACCAGGCCCTGCGCGTCGAGCATCAGGATGGCGTAGTCGCGTACGCCGGAAACCAGCTGGCGGAAGCGGTCCTCGCTCTGGCGCAGCGAGTCGTCGGCGCGCTTGCGCTCGGTGATGTCGATAATCGAGGCCAGCACGAACAGACCTTCCGGCGTGTCGATCGGGTTGAGGCCGATTTCGATCGGTACTTCGCGACCGTTTTTGGTCAGGCCGTAGAGGTCGCGGCCCACGCCCATGGAGCGAGTCTGCGGTTCCTGGTAGTAGCTGTCGCGCAAGCCGGGATGCTGGTCTCGCGCACGCTGCGGTACCAGCATCTCGATCGGCTGGCCGATCAGTTCTTCGCGGCTGTAGCCGAATAGCTTCTCGGTCTGGGCGTTGACCAGGCTGATGCGACCGTCGCGGCTGGCCATGATCATGGCGTTCGGCGCCGCCTCGACCACCAGCCGGAAGCGCTCGGCCGAGCGCTTGCGCTCGGTCAGGTCGACCACCGCCGCCAGCACCACCGGGCCGGCCTCGGTATCGAGCGGATTGAGGCCGATTTCCACCGGAAACTCGGTGCCGTCGCGACGCTGCGCATAGAGGTCGCGGCCGGCGCCCATGGCGCGGGTGCTGGGCGAGGCGGTGAAGGAATCGCGCAGGCGGTTGTGGCCGCCACGCAGGCGTTGTGGCACCAGCAGCTCGATCGATTGGCCCACCAGTTCCTGGCGGGGATAGCCAAAGAGACGCTCGGTCTGGGCGTTGACCAGCACGATCTGGCCGCGCTGATCCACCATGATCAATGCGGTGGGAACGGCGTCGAGCATGGCCCGCACCCGGTCTTCGGGAGGGCTCAGGCCCTCGACCACGACGTCCGGGCGGCGGGATGTCATATGAACAACCTCTCGGTCCTGATGGCGGTCAGGGGTGGTGGAGGTTCAGAAACCTGGATCTTCGAACGATGCGGCCAGGGCATTTCCTCGATTCTGGCCCGACAAGGTTTGAATGGGACCCCCTAGCGGACCGGTGGCAGCGGTCGCCTGATTCGTGGCAACCGGGCCGATGCACGGTCGTTTCGAATGGTTGAGCGGCGTGGGAACCGGGGATCAGCGCAACGGCGGGCGGCCCTGGTCGTCGACCCGCCGCCAGGTGTCGGACGCGAAATCCTCGCGCCGGGAACGACGGCCGCGCGGCCGGTGCGCGGTCAGGCTGCGCCACAGCATCCGCCACGGGCGTTCCCAGACCCTGGGTCGACGGGCACAGCCATGGCCCAGCGGGGTCAATGCCAGGAAGCGCTCGTCGCCGTCGCCTTCCCAGCGCAGCGCATCCCGCGCGACCAGCCGCCGCACGCCGTCGTGCAGATCGGTGGCGCGCAGCGCTGCTTTTCGCCACTCGGCCTGCAGCTCGGCCCAGGCGAGATGGCCACCCGGAGGCAGCCGCAGCTCGGAGAAGACCTCGAGCACGGCAAGATCGATCGTGTCGTCGTCAATGATCATCGCCTGTTCCTGTAGACGGACCCATCCCGTTATCGGCCGGACTTCGTGGAACTTGAGGAGCCGAGGCGGGCAGCTGCCGAAAGGATGTGCCCACGGCGCAAGTGCTTGAAAGATGGCGCTCGCGACGAATTGCGGCTGATCGAAGGCCTGGCTGGCGCCCGCGCACTCCGGATCAAAGGGAGCAAAAACTTCCGTCGTCCGAGCGGGCGGCGGCGTCAGAGATCGGCGACGTCGATCACGGCCTGAGCGAAGGCCTGCGGCGCTTCCTGTGGCAGATTGTGGCCGATGCCGCCCGCGATCAGGCGGTGCTCGTACTTGCCGGTGAATTTCCTGGCGTAAGCCTCGGGCGGCGGATGGGGGGCGCCGTTGGCGTCGCCTTCCATGCTGATGGTGGGCACACTGATGTTGGGGAGGGTGGAGAACTTGCGCACGATCTCGGCGCACCGGGCCTCGCTTTCGGCCAAGCCCAGGCGCCAGCGGTAGCTTTGGACGACGATGGCGGCATGGTCGGGGTTGTCGAAGGCCGCGGCGCTGCGATCGTAGGTGGCGTCATCGAAGTTCCACTGCGGCGAGGCGAGCTGCCAGATCAGCTTGTTGAATTCGCGGCGGTAGCGCTCGTAGCCGGCGCGGCCGCGCTCGGTGGCGAAGTAGTACTGGTACCACCATTGAAGTTCTGCCGCGGGTGGCAGCGGCGCCTTGTTGCCTTCGACACTGCTGATGAGGTAGCCGCTGACGGCGACCAGGGCTTTGCAGCGCTGCGGCCACAGCGCGGCGACGATAGCGGCGGTGCGCCCGCCCCAGTCATAGCCGGCAAGAATGGGCTGTTCGATGTCGAGGGCGTCCAGCAGCGCTACCAAGTCGACGGCGAGCGCGGCGGGCTCGCCGTTGCGGGCGTTGCTGTCGGCGAGGAAGCGGGTACTGCCGTAACCACGAGCGTAGGGCACGATGACGCGGTAGCCGGCGGCAGCGAGCAGCGGTGCGACGTCGACATAGCTGTGGATGTCGTACGGCCAGCCGTGCAGCAGGATCACCGCTGGACCATCGACGGGGCCGGCTTCGGCATAGCCGTGACTGAGTCCGCCGGCTTCGATTTGCCGGATGCCGTCAAACCTGGCGTGGCTGCCCGAAGCTTTGGCTGGTGCAGCACCCGATTTCTCCATGTCGGCTTGCGCCTGCGCGGCGCCGCCGAGGGCGAACTCCGCGGCCGCGAGCGTGAGGGCGGCTGCGCCGAGGAAGCGGCGGCGGTCCTGGTTGATCTGCCAGGCGAATTCCGTGGTGGGCGTGGTCATGCGGTGGTGTCCTTGGGTAATGGGTCGAGGAGGGCGACGTAGTCGGGGGCGGCTGGTCCGCGGGCTTGGCCTGGGCAATGACGAAGGAACGCGGCGTTTATGCCGTTCCACGCCTTGCGATCACGGCGAAGTCGATGGGGACAATCCGCATCTAAATCAATTCAGCGGCTTGTTTCCATATAATCAACCTACAGTGCAGCTATAGGAGCCGAACTGTGAGCGCCTTGCATCTGACCCTGCGCCAGCTGCAGATTTTCTGCAGCGTCGCCGAGCACGGCAGCACGACTGCCGCGGCCAACGCCGTCGCCCTGTCGCAGTCCGCGACCAGCGCTGCGCTCAACGAGCTCGAGCGCATGCTCGGCCTGAGCCTGTTCGACCGCGCCGGCAAGCGTCTCCTGCTCAACGACAACGGCCGCAGCCTGCTGCCGCAGGCGCGGCGGCTGCTCGATGGGGCCGAGGCGATACAGCATTGGGCCAAGGACGGTGAATCCCAGCTTGGCGCCATGCGCATCGGCGCCAGCACCACCATCGGCAACTACCTGCTGCCAGACATCCTGGCCGGCTTCCGCGCCAGCCTGCCGGCTGCAGCGCGGGAACACTGGCAGGTGCACGTCAGCATCGCCAATGCCGCCGCCATCGCTGCGGCGGTAGCGAATTTCGAGCTGGATTTCGGGCTGATCGAGGGGCCGTGCCACGACCCCGAGCTCGACGTGATCCCCTGGATGGAAGATGAACTGGTGGTGGCCGCCGCCGCCGGCGACCCGATCCTGCCGCGGCGCGGCCGGCGCGT
>CAYWPB010000174.1:0-3651 GCA_964458725.1 uncultured Nevskia sp.
TTCGCGCCGCAAGCCAAAGGGCCGCCGCGAGGCGGCCCTTTTTTGTTGGGCCGCGTCCCCCAGACATGAACAAGCTGAACCGGGGGGCACGCAGCACTCCCCGGCGGCGGCCGGCTTGGGTACCATTTCCCCGGGGCCGCTCCGGTATCCGCCGCGCACGACGCGGGGCCGGTCGACGGAAGCAGGACATTCAAACCGAAAGGGACCACCATCCATGAGCATTCCAGCCAGCCCGGAAGTACTGAGCCTCAAGGAAGACCTGCTTGAAAGCATGACCGGCTTCATGCAGGGCGAGGACGACGACGAGGGAGACTCCGGCTTCGAAGCCGGTTATACCCAGGACGACATCGATCGCTGCGCCGCCATCGTCGACCACTTCCTCATCAGCCTGTCGAAGACCAGAGGCGACGGCGAAGCGATCCTGGAAACGGTCAAGGATGCCGTGCTGGAGCTGAATACGCTCAACGACAACTGCGACGGTAACCTGATCGAGACCGACCAGCGCGAAACCCTGTGCGAGCTGATCAACACGGCAGCGCAGGACGCCGGCCTGGAAACCGACCTCGACGACGTCACCGAGGAATGGCGCGAGTGGTGAGCGGCCGGCCTTAGCAGTCGGGAACGCGGCAAAGCGCCGGATTTTTACGGAATTTTTATTCGGTCCGGCACATCGGGCAGGCTAAACTGTGGGGCATGGCCCAGGCCAGCCCATCCGAGCATCGCCCCTCGCCCGAAGCCCTGCTGGCCGAGGCGCAGAAGGAAAAGCGCGGCAAGCTGAAAATCTTCCTCGGCGCGGCGCCCGGCGTGGGCAAGACCTACGAGATGCTGCTGGCCGCCCGCAAGAAGAAGAAGGACGGCGTGGACGTCTGCGTCGGCGTGGTCGAAACCCACGGGCGCAAGGAAACCGAGGCCCTGGTCGAGGGACTCGAGGTGCTGTCGCGCCGGCCGGTCGAGTACAAGGGCCGCACCCTGCAGGAGATGGATCTCGACGCCATTCTCAGGCGGCGGCCGCAGCTGGTGCTGGTCGACGAGCTGGCGCATACCAATGCCCAGGGCAGCCGCCATCCCAAGCGCTACCAGGACGTGGAGGAACTGCTCGCCGCCGGCATCCACGTCTATTCCACGCTCAATATCCAGCACATCGAAAGCCTCAACGACGTCGTGGCGCGTATCACCCACGTGCGGGTGCGCGAGACGGTACCGGACCACATCTTCGACACCGCCGACGACGTCGAGGTGATCGACCTCACGCCGGACGAGCTGATCCAGCGCCTGCAGGAAGGCAAGGTCTACGCCGAGCAACAGGCGCAGCGCGCGCTGAAGAACTACTTCAAGCCCGGCAACCTCACCGCCCTGCGCGAGCTGGCCCTGCGCCGCACCGCCGAGCGCGTCGACGACCAGATGCGCCAGTACATGCGCAGCCACGCCATCCAGGGCCCGTGGGCGGCCGGCGAACGCGTGCTGGTCTGCATCAACGAATCGGCCGCCGCCGCCGGGCTGGTGCGCGCCGCCAAGCGCGCCGCCGACCGTCTCGACGCCGACTGGTTCGCCGTCTACTTCGAGACGCCGCGCAGCCAGCAGCTCAGCCCGGCGCAACAGGAGCGCGTCACCCAGACCCTGTTCCTGGCCAAGCAGCTGGGCGCCGAGACCCTGACCCTGCCCGGCGGCCGGCGCATCGCCGAGGACGTGCTGCGCTTCGCCGGCGAGAACAACATCACCCACATCCTGGTCGGCAAGTCGGCGCGGCCGTGGTGGTTCGAGTGGCTGCATGGCTCGGTGGTGCACGAGCTGGTCAAGCAGGCTCGCGGCATCAACGTCCACGTCATGGCCGAGGACCTGGCCGAGCGCGAGCAGCCGCGCGAACCGGCGGATACCGCGCCGGAGCGGGAAGCGGAGGAGCGGCCGCTGCCCGTCAGCCCCTACCGCAGCTGGTTCGAGGCGCCGCCGCAGGCCTACTTCTACACCGTGCTGGCGGTGGCGGCGGCGACGCTGTTCGGCCGCGGCATCGTGTCCCTGGTCGACCTGCCCAACGTCTCGCTGGTATTCCTCGCCGCGGTGCTGTGGAGCGCGGCGCGCCATGGCCTGCTGCCCTCGCTGTTCGCCTCGCTGTTATCCACGCTCTGCTACAACTTCTTCTTCATCCCGCCGATCTACACCTTCACCGTCGCCGACCCGAGCCAGCTGCTGGCGCTGACCTTTTTCTGCGTCGCCGCCGCGCTGACCAGCACACTCACGGTGCGCGAGCGCCAGTTCGCCGAGACCGCGCGCGAGCAGGCCCGCACCACCGCCGAGCTGTACGCCTTCAGCCGCAAGCTGGCCGGCGTGCGCAAGCTCGATGCGCTGCTCGCCACCACTGCCGGCCAGGTGGCGACGATGCTGCGCGCCGAGGTCAGCCTGCTGACGCCGGACCTGAAGGAGGGGACCTTGAAGCAGATGGCGGCAGTGCCGCCGGCGGCCCAGCTCGACCAGGCCGACCTCGCCGCCGCGGCCTGGTGCTGGGAGCATGCGCGGCCCACCGGCCGCGGCACCGACACCCTGCCCGGCGCGCGCCGCCTGTTCCTGCCGCTGCGCACCGGCCAGGGCAAGGTCGGCGTGATCGGCATCAGCCGACCGGCGCGCAACTTCCTGCTGACGCCGGCGGAGCGGCGCCTGCTCGACGCGCTCGGCGACCTCGCGGCGATCGCCATCGAACGCATCCGGCTGGCCAAGGACGTCGACCAGGCGCGCATGCTGGCCGAGACCGAGAAGCTGCGCTCGGCCCTGCTCACCTCGATTTCGCACGACCTGCGCACGCCGCTGGCGCTGATCATCGGCGCCGTGTCCAGCCTCAAGTCCTACGGCAGCCTGTACGACGACAAGACCCGCGACGACCTGCTGGACACCGCCATCGACGAGGCCGAGCGCCTCAACCGCTACGTCGCCAACCTGCTCGATATGACCCAGCTCGATGCCGGCGCTTTGCAGCCCAAGCGCGAGCCCTGCGACCTGCAGGACCTGGCCGGCGCGGCGCTGCGCCGCTGCGCCAAGGCGCTGGCGGGACACAAGGTCAAGCTGTCGATCCCGGCCAGCCTGCCACTGCTGATGCTCGACAACGTGCTGATGGAGCAGGTGCTGGCCAACCTGCTCGACAACGCCGCCAAGTACACACCGCCGGGCTCGACCATCGAGCTCGGCGCGGCGCAGTTCAAGTTCAGCCTGGTGATCACGGTGCGCGACGAGGGGCCGGGCATCCCCGAAGCCGACCTGCAGCGCGTATTCGACAAGTTCTTCCGCGCCCGCGCCAGCGGCACGGCGAGCGGCGACAGCAGCCGCGGCGGCACCGGCCTCGGGCTGGCTATCTGCCGCGGCTTCGTCGAGGCCATGGGCGGGCGCATCTATGCCCGCAATCGCCTGGGCGAATCCGGCCAGGTGGCCGGCGCGGAATTCGTCATCGAGTTCTCGCCGGAAGTCATTGCCGAACGGCCCAGCACGGAAACCGCGTGAGATGAGTCTGGACGCCGGCACCATCCTAGTGGTCGACGACGAGCCCGCCATCCGCCGGCCGCTGTGCAGCACCCTGGGCGTGCACGACTACCGCGTACTCGAAGCGGCGAAGGTGGCCGAGGCGCAGAAACGCACATCCCGGGGAAAAAGCCACCCAACCAACCACGC
>CAYWPB010000174.1:3661-8154 GCA_964458725.1 uncultured Nevskia sp.
CCCGGGACAAAGTCGACCTGATCATCCTCGACCTCGGCCTGCCCGATGCCGACGGCCTCGAACTGATCCGCAAGCTGCGGCCGGGCTCGCCGGTGCCGGTGATCGTACTGTCCAGCCGCGACGACGAGCGCGGCAAGGTGGAGGCGCTGGATGCCGGCGCCGACGACTATGTCACCAAGCCGTTCGGCGTGGAGGAGCTGGTGGCGCGGATCCGTGCCGCGTTGCGCCACCGCGTGCAGGCCCAGGGCGGCAAGCCGGTGTTCCAGCAGGACGGCCTGGTGGTCGACCTGGTGCACCGGCGCATCAGCCGCGACGGCGTCGAGGTCAGACTTTCACCGAAGGAATACGAGATCCTGCAACAGCTGGTGATCCACGCCGGCAAGGTGCTGACCCACCGCCATCTGCTGCGCGAGGTCTGGGGCACCGAGAACGACGACGACGTGGTCTACCTGCGCGTCTACATCCGCCAGCTGCGCGGCAAGCTGGAAGCGGACCCGGCCCGGCCCAGCCTGATCCTCACCGAGTCCGGGGTCGGCTACCGGCTGCGCGTCAGCTGAAAAAAAATCGACCGCCTTGGAGCGTGAGCTCCGCGGCGGCCAAAATACTGCATCAGGATCGTTATTCGGTTACTTCGCCGAAGCGGAGACCTCCATCGACTTGCCGCTTTCGCCCGCACTGTTCACCGCGGAGACCTGGAAGTAGTAAACCTGGCCGCTGGTCAGGCCGGTGAAGGTGTAGTTGGCAGCGTTGGTGACAGTGGCAGCCGGGGTGGTGCCCTCGCCACCGGAAACCGTGCCGCGGTACACGTTGTAGGAGGTCGCGCCTGCCGGGTTGGCCCAGGACAACTTGATCGTGCCGGCCGTAGTGGTGGCGTAGGCAATTACGACCGGCGGGGCCTCGGGGACACAGCTGATCGCCGGCAGCGCCTTGTTGGCAGCCTGGATATCAAACGAGCCCATGCCAGTGTCGTAGTCCCAGCCCGGGGTGGCCGGGTACAGGAAGTTGTCGCCGAGGATGATGTCGTGCAGGTCCTTGGCGGCGCTGCCGAAAGGCTGGCCGTAGGTGGCGTAGAAGATCGGCGCGGCGAAGCCGTAGCAGTTGCCGTGCGCGGTCTGCATGCGCGCCCACACGCCCACCGACAGCGGCGAGGACAGGCTGGTGCCGCCGACGCCGGTGTCGGCGCCGTTGACCACCACGTCGGCACCGCCGATGTTGGGATCGCCGACCATGGCAATGTCCGGTACGGCGCGCTGGCCGGCGGTGGTGTTGACCGGGTTGATCACCCCTGCAGTCCACACGCCCGGGACTTCCCACAGGCTGATGCCGCCGCCACCCGACACCCAGGAGATCTCGTTGTTGTAGGTGTAGTCGGCATTGGTCAGCAGCGAGGTGCCGCCTACCGACACCACATAGGGCGAGGCGGCGGGATATTCCACCGCCCCCAGCACCACCGGCTGGCCGGCGTTGATGATCAGCTGGCAGGAGGCGCCGCCGTCGCCGGAGGAAGCGAAGAAGGTGATGCCCTGGGACGCGCCCTGCTCGAAGGCAAGGTCTTCGATCAGCATCGCGCCGCTGAGGTATTCAGTGGTTTCGCAGCCGCCGAAGGACATGTTGACGGCCTTGACCCGGTTCTCGCTGACCACGCGCTCGATGGCGGGCGCGATGTCCGGATCGCCGAGGGAGCCGGCGTTGTAGAAGATGATCTTCCTCAGGTTGCCGGCGATGCCGGAAGACGACTGGCTGTCCAGGTCCCACTCGTCGAGGCCGGCGGTGTCGCTGGTCTGCAGGCCGGTCGGCACGATCTCGTACGGCACCTGCGGCAGGTTCCATTCCTTCTCATAGGCGCGCAGGTCCTTCGGCACCTGGGTGAGGTCGCCCTCGGTGATGATGCCGATGGTGGTGCCCCAGCCGGTGGGGGTGTTGCCGGCGTGATACGCGGTCTGGTACTGCGGGCCGCCGTACGGCGGGGTCAGGATCGGATCCTGCGGCACGCCGGAGTTGGGCCGCACGGTGGAGACGCTGCTGCTCAGGGCCGGCTTGCTGGCGCTGACATGCTGCAGGTCGGTGGTCATGCCGCCCATGTTGTTCAGGCCGATCACCGCCGCGACGATGCCGCCGAGCGAGGCGGGCACCTGGGCCGGCGCAGTGTTGGCGAACAGGCTGCGCCCCTGGGCGACGAAGGACACCAGCTGCGTGTTGAACGCCTGCTGTACCATCGCGGCGCTGCCGTAGGCGCTCACCGTCAAACGGTTGCCGGACACCTCAATGTTGCTGAAGCCAAGGCCGCGTAGGTAGCTGACCACGGCGTTGGCCTGGTCGGCGGTCGGCGCGTAGCTGGCCAGGAATTCGTCTGTGGTGATGTTCTTGCCGAACTGCGGGCTGCCCGGCTTGCCGATCTGCGCCACCAGCGTGTCGAGCTGCGCCTTGTTGCGGGCGTTGAGGCCGACCACGATGTGCAGTTGCTGCTGCGGCGCCATCGGAGCGACGGCGTAGTTCTTCACCGGCATCGCCTGGGTGGCGGTGCCGACCCAGCTGCCGGCGGCATCAGCCGTTGACGGCAGCAGGGATGCGCCGGCGCAAAAAGCGGCGGCAAGGACCGCAGACATCGCGGTGCGACGGATGTTTAGCTGGTGCATGAGTGATCCCGATTTTGTTAAGAAGGCGCTGCGCGCCGAAATGGCAAACGCGTCCTGCGGATGGAAGCTCCACTCCCCTCTGGATGGATTGCGGAACGAACGGCCCTGTCCCGGGCCGGCGGATTCCGGTAGCTCATCCTGTTTGGCGCAACGGCATAAGTCCCCACGAAACGGAAACGAAATGGGAACGGTCGATACAGCCCTGAATCCACTGCAAAAAGACGCTGCGCCCGTGGCTCGCGTATCCTTGTCTGCCCCCGATCCGACCCTACTCCCGACATGGAACGCCTGCTCGAACGCCTGGTCCTCGGCAGCCGCTGGCTGCTGGTACCCCTCTACCTGGTCCTCGCGGCACTGCTCGCCGCCTTTGCGGTCAAGGCGGTGATCGAACTGGTGCACCTCTTCGACGGCCTGCTCGACAGCAGCGAGTCCGAGCTGGTCCTGACGGCGCTGTCGCTGATCGATCTGGTGCTGATCGGCAACCTGATCGTGATGGTCGCCCTGTCCGGCTACGAAACCTTCGTCTCGCGCATCGACAAGGTGCCGGAGATGGAGAAGCCGGGCTGGCTCGGCAAGTACGATCCTGGCACCATCAAGCTCAAGGTGGCGGCCTCGCTGGTGGCGATCTCGGCCATTCACCTGCTGAAGAACTACCTCGGCCACGAATCGCTGGACGTGACCCGCATGATGATGCTGACCGGGGTCCACCTGGCGTTTGTGGTGTCGGCACTGATCCTGGCGTTCGTCGACCGCATCGCCTTCTCGGCGCATCGCAACGAGCAACACTAGCCCCAGACTTGCGGCGCGGCCGCCGCAGACACTACACTGCCCGCGCTTCAAGCCATCAGACCCATGACTCAATTCAAGCAGAACGTCCTCGTTGTCGTCGTGCTCGTCGCCGTTAGCGACGCGCCGTAGGGGACGCTGCATCTCACCAACCCCCGCCGGCGCGAAACGCCGGCGGGGGTTTCTTGTTTTCCACGCCGGGTTTCACGCCAGCGGGTCCCAAAGAAATGTGACCCTCAAGGACCCGACATGGAACTCACAGGCGCCGAACTGATCATCCGTTTCCTGGAACGGCAGGGCGTGGAAACGCTCGCCGGCATCCCGGGCGGCACGGTGCTGCCGATCTACCGCGCACTGGGCGACTCCAGCCTCAACCACGTGCTGGCCCGCCATGAGCAGGGCGCCGGCTTCATCGCCCACGGCCTGGCGCGCGTCAGCGGACGCGCCGGCGTGTGCCTGGCCACCTCCGGCCCGGGCCTGACCAACCTGGTCACCGCCATCGCCGACGCCAGGGCCGATTCGGTGCCGCTGGTCTGCCTGGCCGGCCAGGTGCCACGCGCCCTGATCGGTACCGATGCCTTCCAGGAAGTGCGGACCACGCGCATCGTCGACGCCATCACCAAGGCCTGCTTCGAGGTGCGCTCCGCATTCGACCTGGTGGACCTGCTGCCCGAGGCTTTCCGCATCGCCGAGAGCGGGCGGCCCGGCCCGGTGCTGCTCGACATTCCCAAGGACGTGCAGACCGAGCGCATCCGCATCGAGCGCCTGCCGCCGCCGGCGCGACGCGAGGCGCCGCCGGCACCGCCGCCGGAGCAGATCGCCGAGGCGGCACGGATGATCGACGCCGCGGCGCGGCCGGTGCTGTACCTGGGTGGCGGCGTCACCCTGGCCCGGGCCCAGACCGCGGCGCAAGCCCTGGCCGAGCGCCCCGCGCTGCCGACCACCACCAACCTGATGGCTCTGGGCACGCCGCCACCGGAACATCCCCTGGCGCCGGGCACTAGCCGACGTGGATTTGTGCAGGTTCGGTCGCACCCGCCGGTTCGCCGGTCAGCGTCAGCACGACGACGG
>CAYWPB010000175.1:0-6646 GCA_964458725.1 uncultured Nevskia sp.
GGCGACAGTTGGTGTTGGTTAAAGATCTGCGAGTCCCCGGCATGGGCCGGGATGTCGTCCCCTGTCAAGCGCGGCGGGTCGACGCAATGCTTAGATGCGTCATGATAAAAGCCGCGACCGCAGCCGGATGAAAGACGACAGCCGCAATGCACGGGCGCTGCGCGACGCGGCTGCGGCTTTGGCCGACCAGTCAGTACAGTATTCCAGCCAGGGGCGCAGGGGAACGATGCCGAAGACCGTGAAGCCTTCCGTGAAGACGCGGGGGCGCCCCAGCTCGCGCGAGGCGATGCTCGACGCAGCCCAGGAAGTGGTGCTGGAGGGCGGCGCCGGCAGGCTCACCCTGGACGCGGTGGCCAAGCGCGCCGGCGTCAGCAAGGGCGGGGTGATGTACAACTTCCCGACCAAGGAAGCCCTGCTCAAGGCCATGGTCGAGCGCCTGGTCGAGCACAACCGCCACGCCCACGCCCGGCTGACCGCCGGTCTGCCCGACCGCCCGGGCCGCAGCCTCAAGGCCTACGTGATGAATTCGGCCCAGGCACTGGATGTGGACGACAAGGTCAGCGGCGCCCTGCTGGCGGCGCTGAACAGCGACCCCGCGCTGCTGGCGCCGGTGGCCGAATATTTCCAGGGTCGTTTCGCCAAGCTGGCGGCCGACGTGCCGTTCGAGCGCGCTGCGCTGGTCTACCTGGCCACCGAGGGGCTGTGGACTCAGGAACTGCTGCAGTTGTCGCCGTTCACGCCGCGCCAGCGCGCCCAACTGGTGCGCACCCTGGTGCGCATGGCCGAGCATGGTCTCGAAGCCGAGACGCCGGCCGTGGCAGACCGGCCCCGTACACGCAAGACCAAGGAAAGTCCGAAGCCATGAACCGAACGATGCGCCTGAACCGCGGCCTCCTGCTCGGCCTGAGCCTGTTGCTGGCCGCCTGCGGCAACAGCGGTGGCGGTAGTGCCGCCGCGCCGCAGCCGGTGGCGAGCCCGCCCTCGCCGGCCAGCCCGGCGGTGCAGAAGATCTACGACACCACCTGCCACAGCTGCCACGGCGCCCCCGCGTCCGGCGCGCCGCAGGCCGGCGACGCCAAGGCCTGGGCGCCGCGCGTCGCCCAGGGCAAGGACACGGTGATCGGCCACGTCATCAACGGCTACAAGGGCATGCCGCCGATGGGCTTGTGCATGCAGTGCTCGGAGGACGACTTCGTCGCCGTCACCGAGTGGATGTCCGGCGGCAAGCTCAAGTAAGGGGCGACGATGAGCCTGACCCGCAGAGAGCTGATGAAACAGGCCGGTGCGCTGGGCCTGCTGGGCAGCAGCGGGATCGGCAAGCTCGCCCGCGCCGGCGAGCGCCTGATCCCCTGGCACAACTGGTCCGGAGCCCAGGTCTGCATTCCCGCCGCGCGCCTGGCGCCGAATGATGAAGGCGAGCTGGCCGGCATGCTCAAGTCGGCCAAGGGGCCGGTGCGCGCCGTCGGTTCGGGCCACTCGTTCAGCGCCCTGGTGCCGACCGATGGCACGCTGTTCTCGCTGTCCAACATGAGTGGCATGATCGGCAGCGATGCCGACAAGCTGCAGTCCGAGTTCTGGGCCGGCACCCGCGTCGCCGACATGGGCGAGCCGCTGCAGAAGGCCGGCCTGGCCATGCCGAACATGGCCGACATTGACTACCAGACCATCGCCGGCGCCATCGCCACCTCGACCCATGGCACCGGGCCGAAATTCGGCTCCTACTCGACCCAGGTGGCGGGCCTGCGCCTGGTCACCGCGGGCGGCGAGGTGCTCGATCTCGACGCGCAGCACCAGCCGGAGTTGTTCAACGCCGCGCGCGTCTCGCTTGGCGCGCTCGGCATTGTCACGCGCGTCCGCCTGCAGAACCGCAAGGCCTTCCGTCTGCGCCAGAAGCAATGGGTGCAGAAGACCGAGGAGTTGCTGGAGGACATCGACAGGCTGATCAAGGAAAACGATCACTTCGAATTCAACGCCATCATCCACTCCGATGTGGCGGTAGCGCAGACGCAGAATGAGACCACCGAGACTCTGACCCTGGCCAAGACGGGGGGCGGCGACGGCGACGCGCTCAGCAAGCTGGCGGCGGTGGACACCTATTTACGCAACTCGCCCAACGCCCAGGCGGCGGTTCTCAACTTCATGGTCAAGCACATCGATTTCCCCGATGTGCTCGACGACTCCTACAAGGTCTTCGCCAACGTGCGCGACCAGCGCTTCAACGAGATGGAGTACGAGGTGCCCGCCGCGGCCGGTCCGGCCTGCGTGCGCGAGGTGATCAAGACCATCCGCGAGCAGAATTTGCGGGGTTATATCCCGATCGAGTATCGCTATGTGAAGGGCGATGACATTCCGCTGTCGATGTTCAGCGGGCGCGACACCTGTGCGATCTCGGTGCACCAGTTCTACGACCTGGACTATCACAATTTCTTCGCCCAGATCGAGCCGATCTTCTGGAAGTACGAGGGCCGCCCGCACTGGGGCAAGCTGCACACGCTCAACGCGGTGCAGTTCAGCAAGCTCTACCCACGCTTCAAGGAGTTTCTCGACGTACGTCAGTCGCTGGACCCCTCGGGAAAGTTCCTCAACGCGCACCTGCGCTCGGTGTTCGGCATCAACTGCTAGAAAAGCAAAAGGCATTCGCTCATGGATCGCCGCAAATTCATCAAGGGCGCCGCCATCGCCGGCGCCGCGATCGTCGGCGGTGGCCTGCTGGCGCGGCCGTCCGCGCACGGCCAGCCCTACGACGACTACTTCAAGGCGCTCAACGAGGAGCTGAAGAAAAACGGCCCGATGCGGCCATGCCTGCTGATCGACCTCGACCGCATGGACCATAACCTGGACCTGGTCACCTCCACCCTGGCCAGTGCCGGCAAGCACTACCGTATCGTCGAGAAGTCGCTGCCCTCGCAGAAACTGATCGACTACATCAGCAAAAAGGCCGGCACGCGGCGGCTGATGTCCTTCCACCAGCCCTTCCTCAACGACGACGCGGTGCTGTTCCCGGACGCCGACCTGCTGCTGGGCAAGCCGCTGCCGGTGCGCTCGGCCGAGCTGTTCTACAAAAACCTGAAGGGGCCGTTCGATCCGACCCGCCAGCTGCAATGGCTCAACGACACGCCGCAGCGGGTGCAGGAATACCTGGAACTGGCGCGCGGCCTGGGCACGAAGATGCGCATCAACATCGAGATCGACGTCGGTCTGCACCGCGGCGGCGTGGCCGACGATGCGACCCTGGGGCAGATGCTCGACCTGATCGCGGCCAACCCGGATCACCTGGAGTTCTCCGGCTTCATGGGCTACGACGCGCATGTCGGCCTGGGCGTGCCGCACATCCTCGGCACCGCGCCGGAACTGCTGGCCAAGGCCATGGCTCTGTACCAGGCACGGGTCGACTTCGCCCGCAGCCATGCGCCGAAGCTGTGGAACGACAAGCTGACGCTCAACGCCGGCGGCAGTCCCAGTTACAAGCTGCATCCAGCGGAGCACGTCAGCTCCGAGATCAGCACCGGCACGGCCTTGCTCAAGCCTTCGCACTACGACCTGGAGACTCTGGCGGAGCACCTGCCGGCGGTGTTCATCGCCACGCCAGTGATCAAGGCGACCGGGCCGCTCGAGCTGCCGGCGCTGGACGAGAAGTCCAAGATCTTCTCCTGGTGGGATCCGAACCTGCGCGCCACCTATTTCGTCTACGGCGGCTGGTGGCGCGCCGACTACGAGTCGCCCAAGGGCTTGCAGTTCGACGAGCGCTTCGGCCATAGCGCCAACCAGGAGGGCGTAAACGCTTCCCCGAACGTGAATCTCAAAGTGGGCGACCAGGTGTTCCTGCGGCCGCAGATCGTCGAGAGCGTGCTGCTGGAGTTCGGCGACCTGGTCGCGATGCGCGGCGGCAAGATCGTGGATTACTGGCCGCCGCTCTCCGCCTGAAACCTGCCATTCCCCCTTTCCCTCGCTCGCGGGGGGAGGGCCTGGGTGAGGCGCGCCCCGCTTTCCCCGTCAGCCACGCAGGCGTGCCGCCTAACGTCCGGCTCCTGCTGCCCAGGCATTTTCATTGCTGACCCAGCCCTGTCCCTGGTACTCCAGCCGCGCCGCTGTCTTCCGCGCCACCTCGTTGCCGAAACGCAGGTCGAGGATATGCAACGCCAGGTCCATGCCGGCGGTGAATCCTGCGGCGGTGAAGATATAGGGATCGCTCTGCACATAGCGCTTGCCCTCGACCAGCTTCACCGCCGGAAAGCGCTGTCCGAACTGGTCGAACTGGTTGTGATGGGTGGTCGCTTCCTTGTGATCGAGCAGCCCGGCCTGGCCCAGCCAGTCCGAACCGGTGCAGACCGAGAGGATCGCGTGCTCATCTCCGCGCAGCGCCTGCAACCACTGCAGCGCTTCCGGCGGCGCCGCGCCACCCTGGGTGCCGACCACAACGTAGTCGGGCAACGGAGCGGTCCGGTAGGTGTAGTTCGGCGTGATGGTCATCCCGCCCTTGAGGCGCACTGGCTTGAGCGTCTGCGCCACGTAGTAGACGGAGAAATTCACGCCGTAGGCTTCGCGGAACACCTCGGCCGGTCCGGCGAAGTCGAGCAGGATGCCCTCGTCGGAGATGACGATTTCCACCACCAGCGGCCGGACGGGTTCCGCCGCCCAGCATGGCGCGAACGGCAACAGTCCTGACAGCAGCACCAGTCCCAGCGCCAGCCTGGCTTTCATGTACAAGCTCCGGTTTGGCCCGCGGCAGCGGGCGATGGGACAGGACGCTACGACTTGAAGCCGGCTTCAAGTCAAGTGACGGCTGCCGGCCGGCGGTTCTACAATCCGGGCATGTCGCAGCTGCGAATCACCGAGCTGGCACGGCGCACCGGGCTCAACGCCTTGGCCATCCGCTATTACGAGCGCATTGGCGTGCTGCCGCCCGCACAGCGCGTATCCGGCGTGCGGCGCTACGACGAGGCGGCGCTAACCCGCCTGGCGGTGCTGCAGCGCGCGCGGCAGACCGGCTTCTCGCTAGCCGAGATCCGCGAACTGTTACTCGGATTCGCTTCCGCCACCCCCGCCTCGGTACGATGGCAGCGGTTGGCCGGCCGCAAGCTGACCGAGCTGCAGCGGCGCATTGACGATCTCCAGGCGATGCGGACGCTGCTGCAGCGCATGGACGGTTGCCGCTGCTCGGCCCTCGAGGAATGCGGCCGGGCCATCATGCGCGGCGACGCCGCGAGGAAGGCGGCTGTTCCGCCGGGCACGAAGCGGCAGAAGCCCTGAACCGACGCTCAGGCGAGCTTCCGCTCGACCTTCTCCACTTCCTCGATGTACTTGCGCATCGCCTCTTCGGCGGACAGGCCCTTGGCCATGGTCCAGGCGTCGTACTTGTAGCGGGCGACGACGTCGAGCATGCCGGGGCGCTTGCCCTGCACGTCGCCGTCGGTGGCCTGGCGGTATAACGCGTACATCTTCAGCTTGAGTTCGTTGGAGGGCTTGAACGGGCCGTCGGGCGGCGCGGTGCGCACCTTCTCCACAGCCTGCTCGAAGCGCTGGCGCAACCCATGGGCCGCGGGAGCGCCAGCTGACGGCGCGGGGTCGCCGGATGCGGTCGCTACACCGGCGGATGCGGCCGACGCCGACTCCTGCACGTCGCGCAGGAAGCGGCTGATTTCCGGCCACAGCCGGTCGGGGCGCATGCGCAGTTCGAGGACGTGGCGGGCTTCGAGCAGGCGCGCGTGGGGCAGCTGCTCGCTCAGCACGTGGGCGTCGCGGAACTCGTGCAGCTTGTCGCCGGTATGGCCGATGACCAGGGCTGGCATCCGCATCGCCTTGCGCTGGCGCTCGGACGGGACGATCGGGCCGACCAGGGTTCCGTGCAGGATCGCCGCCACCACCGCCGGGTCCAGCGAAGCGGTGTTCAGCAGGCTCGCCAGCCACTCGCGCTTCAGCTGGCGCGGCCGCGGCACGCGACGTATCAGGCGGGTCAGCGGCCGGTAGGCGAAGCGCAGGAAGCGCGCGGCCAGCAGCGGCGGCGCCAGCAGGAAGGCGGCCCAGGGCGCGGACCATTCCATCACCGGCATCTCCAGGAACAGGCCGGCGACGCGCTGCGGCGCCTTGGCGGCAGCGTGGAGGGAGACGATGCAGCCGAGCGAGACGCCGCCGAGCATAGCGCGCTCGATGCCGAGGTGGTCGAGCAGGGCGATCACCTGGTCGGCGTAGAAATCGCAGCGGTGATCCTTGGGGTCGGTGGTCTTGTCGCTGCGGCCGTGGCCAAGCAAGTCGAGCAGGATCACGCGATAGCCCTCGACGGCGATGCGCGTGGCGAGGTCGCGGTTGATGTGGGTGTCGAGCAGGATGCCGTGCAGCAGCACGAAGGGCATGCCTTCGCCGACCGTTTCATAGGCGAGCCGATGGCCGCCGTACTCGAACTCGTGCTGCTCGAACAGCGAAGCGGATACGTTCACGGCCTTCCCCCAATGCTGGCTTTTATGGACCGATTATACGGCCGGGAAAGTACCGGCTTGGCCCCCCCCCCCTGCGCCGGGGGGGGGGGCAGAAAAAAACAAACCCCCACCACCCCCCCCCCGCCCAGCACCCCGGCCGCCCACATCCGGACCAAGGCCCGGGCCCCCTTTTTTTTCTCCATTAGCTTTGTGGGGCGTGCCCGGACAGGGCC
>CAYWPB010000175.1:6656-8077 GCA_964458725.1 uncultured Nevskia sp.
AAAAAAATCAAGGCTCGACGATGGCCACCAGGCCCTTACCGCCGGCGGCGCAGATCGGGATCAGGCCGCGGCCGCCTTTGTTTTCTTCAATGATCTTGGCGAGCGTGGCCAGGATGCGGCCGCCGGTGGCGGCGAAGGGATGGCCGGAAGCGAGGCTGCCGCCCTTGACGTTGAGCTTGCTGCGGTCGATCGAGCCCAGTGGCTGGTCCAGGCCCAGGCGTTCCTTGCAGAACTTCGGGTCTTCCCAGGCCTTGAGGGTGCACAACACCTGCGCGGCGAAGGCCTCATGGATCTCGTAGAAGTCGAAGTCCTGCAGCTTCAGGCCGGCGCGCTCCAGCATGCGCGGTACGGCGTAGGCCGGCGCCATCAGCAGGCCTTCCTTCTTGCCGACGAAGTCGACGGCGGCGGTCTCGCAATACGTCAGGTAGGCCAGCGGCTTGAGGCCGTGCTTCTTGGCCCAGTCCTCGGAGGCGAGCAACACCGCGGAGGCGCCGTCGGTCAGCGGCGTGCTGTTGCCGGCGGTGAGGGTGCCGCCGCCCTTCTTGTCGAAGGCCGGGCCGAGGCTGGCCAGCTTTTCCAGCGCGATGTCCGGGCGCAGGTTGTTGTCCTTCTTGACCCCGGCGAACTCGACCAGCAGGTCATCGTAGAAGCCGGCGTCGTAGGCGGCGGCGGCCTTGCGGTGCGACTCGTAGGCGAGCTGGTCCTGGTCCTCGCGGGCAATCTTCCATTCCTTGGCCATCACCTCGCAGTGCTGGCCCATCGACATGCGGGTGCGCGGCTCGCCGTTGGTGGGGATGGCCGGCACCAGCATCGAGGGACGGATCTTGGCGATGGCGGCGAGCTTCTGGCCGTTGGTCTTGGCGCGGTTGGCCTCGAGCAGGATCTTGCGCAGCTTGTCGTTCAGCGCGATCGGCGCGTCGGAGGCGGTGTCGACGCCGCCGGCGATGCCGGCCTCGATCTGGCCCAGGGCGATCTTGTTGCCAACCAGGATGGCGGTCTCCAGGCCGGTGCCGCAGGCCTGCTGCACGTCGTAGGCCGGGGTCTCGGGGGCCAGGCCGGAGGACAGCACGCATTCGCGCGTCAGGTTGAAGTCGCGCGAGTGCTTCAGCACGGCGCCGGCGGCGACTTCGCCGAGGCGTTCGCCATGCAGCTGGTACTTGTCGACCAGGCCGCGCAGCGCGGCGGTCAGCATGTCCTGGTTGGATTTGGTGGAATAGACCGTGTTGGAACGGGCGAAAGGGATGCGCGTGCCGCCGAGGATGGCGACTTTGCGGATGCTCTGGGCCATGGGTGATCGTCCTGTGGATTGTGGAAGGAGAGGGAGTTACGCGCCCAGCCAATTTTGACCGCACACTCGGAGCGTAGCGCCATTGACGCCGCCGGACAGCGGCGCGGCGCCGAGGAAGGTCACCGCCTCGGCG